>NZ_JBEYXW010000003.1:0-354370 GCF_040645195.1 Saccharomonospora sp. NPDC046836 | reverse complement strand
CGGGCGACTCGGGCGCTTGAGCCGGGTACTCGCGTGCTGGGGCGGGCGACTCGGGCGCTTGAGCCGGGTACTCGCGTGCTGGGGCGGGCGACTCGGGCGCTTGAGCCGGGTACTCGCGTGCTGGGGCGGGCGACTCGCCCACGGGAGCGGGCAACTCGCGTGCTGCGCCGGGGGATTCGCCTGCCGGACCGGGGGACTCGCGTGCCTGGGCGGGCGACTCGGGAGCCTGAGCGGGGTACTCGCATGCTGGAGCGGGCAACTCGGGTGCCTGGGCGCGCCACTCGCGCACCGGAGGGGGCCACTCGTGCGCCGGACGGGGCAACTCGGGCGCCGGAGTGGGCAACTCGCATGCTGGAGCGGGCAACTCGGGTGCCTGGGCGCGCCACTCGCGCACCGGAGGGGGCCACTCGTGCGCCGGAGTGGGCAACTCGCATGCTGGAGCGGGCCACTCGTGCGCCTGGGCAGGGGACTCGGGCGCCTGGGCGGACAGCTCGCGCTCCCGGGCGGGCAACTCGCGCACCTGGGCGCGGGAGTGGGCAATTCGCGCGCCGGACCGGGGGATTCGCCTGCCGGACCGGGGGACTCGCGTGCCTGGGCGGGCAACTCGCACACCGGAGCGGGCAACTCGCGTGCCTGGGCGGGGTACTCGGGCGCGGGAGCGGGCGACTCGCGCGCCGGAGCGGGGGACTCGCGCACCCGGGCGGGGGACTCGCGTGCTGGAGCGGGGGACTCGGGCGCGGGAGCGGGCAGTTCGCGCGCCGCAGCGGGCGACTCGCGCGCTGCGCCGGGCGACTCGCGCGCCGGAGCGGGGGACTCGCGAGTCCGTCAGGTTGGGGCGCCCAGGCGCCAGAGCCTCGCGTAGTGGCCGTCGGCCGCCAGTAGGTCCGCGTGCGTACCGTCCTCGACGATCTGGCCGTGGTCAAGGACCAGGATGCGGTCGGCACGCGCAGCGGTCGCCAGCCGGTGCGCCACCAGGAAGGTCGTCCGCTGCTTCGCCAGCTCGTCGGTGGCCTGTAGCACGGTCGCCTCGGTCGCCGGGTCGAGTGCCGCCGTCGCCTCGTCCAGCAGCAGCACGTCCGGATCCGTCAGCTCCGCTCGCGCCAGGGCGACCAGCTGGCGCTGCCCCGCCGACAGCGCCCTGCCGCGCTCGCCGACCTGCTGGTGGAAGCCCGCCGGCAACGCGCCGACCGCCTCGATCGCGCCGACCGCACGCACCGCCGCCTCCACCTCGGCATCGGTGGCCGAAGGCCTGCCGTACCGCACGTTGTCGGCCACCGTCCCCGCGAACAGGTGCGCTTCCTGCGGCACGACGCCGAGCCTGCCCCGCAGGCTCGCCAGGTCGTAGTCGCGTACGTCGACTCCGTCGATCCGTACCGCTCCGCCCGTGACATCGTAGAAACGGGCCACCAGCTTGACCACTGTGGACTTCCCCGCGCCGGTCGCACCCACGAGCGCCACCGTCGTACCCGCGGGCACATGCAGAGTGATGTCCCGCAGGGCGAAGGATTCCGTGCCGGGATAGGCGAAGTCCACACCGGACAGTTCCACCTCGCCCTTGAGGCGATCGGGTACCGGCACGGGATCCGCCGCGGGCGGTACAGAGGTGGGCATACGCAGCAGGTCGCCGATCCGGCTCAGGCCGACCTTCGCCTGCTGGTAGCCGTCGAACACCGAGGACAGCTGCTGCACCGGAGCGAAGAACAGGCCGAGGTAGAGCAGGAACGCCAGCAGCACACCGGGCGAGACCGTGCCGTCGGCGACGCGGCTCGCACCGGCCACCAGCACGATGGCCTCGGCGATGCCGGACAGCAGGTTCACGAACGGGAAGTACGTCGCGACGTAACGCTGCGCCCGCAGCCGCGAACGCCGGTAGGCGTCGCTTCGGGAGGCGAAGTCCTGCGCCGAGCGCTCCTCACGCGTGTAGGCCTGCGCGACCCGCAGGCCCGTGACGTTCTCCTGCATGTCCGCATTGACCGCGCTGACGCGTTCGCGTGCCTCGGTGTAGGCGGCCGAGGCGAGCCTGCGGAAGATCACGGTGGCGACGCCGAGCACCGGCAGGACGGCGAACGCGTACAGCGCCAGTCCCGGGTCGGTGGCCACCAGCGCGCCGCCGATGCCCACGAGGGTGAGCAGGCTGACCACGGCGGTCGCCAATCCCGTCTGCAGGAACGTCGACAGCGCGTCGACGTCGGTGGTCATCCGGGTCATGATCCGCCCGGCCAGCTCCCGCTCGTAGTAGTCGAGCCCGAGCCGCTGCAGGTGCGCGTAGCTACGCACACGCAGCAGGTACAGCACCGACTCGCCGGTGCAGGCGGTGACCCGGGTCTGCGCGGCGATGACGAACCAGTCCAGCGCGATCACCAGCAGCCCGATGCCCGCGGCCAGCCACACCGCGGACTCGACGCCCGCGCGCACACCGTCGTCCACCCCGCGCTGGTACAGCGCCGGCACCGCGACGGTCGCCGCCGCGTCGATCGCCACCAACGTGATCACCAGGGCCAGCAGTCCCCGGATCGGACGCAACAGCCTGCCGAGGCGGAAGCGCGGGTCCGGCGCCGCGGGGTCGGCACCACCGAGCTGGGGTTCGCCCGTCGCGGCCGGCAGCTCCCGGACGCGGCGCAGCAGCTCCGGCGTCGGCGGAAGGTCCAGCGAGGCATGGGATCCCGGGCCGCCGCCTGCCATACCGGCCGGTGCGCTCGTCCGTCCCTCGGCGGACTCGGCCAGCGCGGCGACGTCGTCGCGTCCATCTCGTTGCGGCCACAGCTGCGGGGTGATGCCGTTCTCGTCGGTGGTCAGCTCTTCGCGCCGGTGGATCTCCTCGACGTCCTGGCCCGGTCCGGCGACCAGGTCACGGAACAGGGCGCACCGGTGTTCCAGCTCCTCGGCGGTGCCGATGTCCACCACCCGCCCGCCGTCGAGCACGGCGATGCGGTCGGCCAGCGCCAGCGTCGAGCGCCGGTGGGCGATGAGCAACGTGGTGCGGGCGCGGGTGACGGTGCGCAGCGTCTCGTGGATCGCGGCTTCCGTCGCCGTGTCCACCGCCGAGGTCGCGTCGTCGAGGATCAGCACCCGCGGATCGGTGAGCAGGGCCCTGGCCAGCCCGAGGCGCTGCCGCTGCCCGCCCGACAATGTCAGCCCGCGCTCGCCGACCTGCGTGTCGTAGCCGTCGGGCAGTGCGCTGATGAACTCGTGTGCCTCGGCGGCCTTCGCGGCCGCAACGACCTCCTCCTCGCCGGCGTCCGGCCTGCCATAGGCGATGTTGTCGCGCACGGTCGTGGAGAACAGGAACGCCTCCTCGAACACCACCCCGATCGTGCGGCGCAGCTCGGTGAGCCGCACGTCGCGCACATCGACGCCGCCGATCCGGATCGACCCGGCGTGAACGTCGTAGAACCGCGGCAGCAGCAACGAGATGGTCGACTTGCCCGAACCCGCGGTGCCGACGACGGCGAGCGTCTCGCCGGGACGCGCGTGCAGGGACACGTCGTCGAGCACAGGCTCGGTCCGGGTATAGCCGAACCGGACGCCGTCGAGGCGCACCTCCAGCGGGCCGTCCGGCACGGGCAGCGGGTCGGGACGTTCGCGCACCTCGGGCTGCGCGTCGATCAGCTCGTGGACGCGCTCCGCGCCGGCACGGGTGAGCTGGGCCTGTACGACGAGGCTGGCGAGCATCCGCGCGGGGCCTATGAGCGCCGAGACGTAGGTCGCGAATGCCAGGAACGTGCCGAGGCTGATCTCCCCGCGTAACGCCAGGATGCCGCCGGCCCCGAGTACCGCGATCTGGCCTGCCGCAGGCAGCGCCGCGGTGGTGGCCGCGGGGACGGCCGAGAGCCGTGCCGCGCGCAGGCGCTCGGCGTAGAGCTTGCGCGCGGTCGCGGCCAGCCTGCCGACCTCGCGCGACTCCTGGCCGAAGCCCTTGACCACTCGCACGCCCGTGACGGTCTCCTCGACGTGCTGCGCGATGTCGGCCGCGCGCTGTTGCGCCGCCCAGGTCGCGGGGAAGAGCTTGCGCCTGCTGACCGCGATCACGATGGCCACCGCGGGAGCGACGATCAGCGCGATGATCGTGAGCAGCGGCGACATCCACAGCATCGCGCCGAGTGCCAGCAGCGCGAAGATCACCGAACCCGCCGAAAGCGGCACCTGCATCAGGATGCCGGTAACCAGCTGGAGGTCGGTGATGGCGCGGGAGACGATCTGGCCCGTGCGCAGTGCGTCCTGTTTGCCGCCATCGAGCCGCGACACCGCGCCGAAGACGGCCTGCCGCAGGTCGTGCTGGACGTCGAGCGCGAGCCTGCCGCCGAGATAGCGGCGGGCGAACGCGCCGCCGAAGGTGAGCAGTTGCAACACGACCAGTGCCGCCGCGAGCCAGCCCAGCTGGGCGGTCTCGCCGACGACGGCGTCGTCGACGGCGACCCTCACCACCAGCGGGCTGGCCGCCTGCAGGCCCGTGCCGACGATTGCAGCGCCGAGCGAGAGCACCACCAGCGCCGGGTGGCGCCAGCAGGCCGCGGCGAGCCGGCGGATCCACCCGGTTTGTGGGTCGTGAGTGTCAGACCGGGTTCGTGCTCGGGTGAACACTCACGACCTCCTCGCTTCTCTTAGGTGATGTCCCTGCGTTGGTTAGCGGCCCACCCTCCGACGAAGAACACCATCGTCCACGTCAGGAAGACCAGTGCGGAGGCCCACCACGAGAATGCACCCGGTGCGCCAGCGATGAACTGCAGGAGCCACTGGAGGTCTTCGTTCATATCACCCTGCACCGACAGTCCGGCCGCACCGAACGCCTCGGCGCCGATGGCTCCCACGATGCCGTTGAGCGTTCCGTTCGGCAGCACCCCGCCGAGGAAACGCAGGTGCTCCCAGCCCGCCGTCAGGAAGAGGAACGTGTTCTCGACCACGAGCATCCAGATCGTCAGCGTGATGGTCGCACCGACGACGCTCTTCCACACCGCACCCACACCGACGCCGAACAGCGTCGCGAGGACGGTCGCCAGAACGCCGGCCCCGAGCACGGCGAGCCACTGCTCGGCGCTGGGCAACCCGATGCTGTCGACGGTGAGTACCGTCGCCAGGCTCGCCGATCCCACGATGACGAGGCCGTACGCCACACCCCAGCCGATGTAGGTGAACATCTTGGCGCTCAGCGCCGACACGCGGTTGGGGGCGGTGAGGAACGTCGTCGTGATGGTCTTCTTGCCGTACTCGCCGGCCAGCGCGTACACACCGAAGATGATCGGGAACATCATGCCGATGTTGATCCCGTGGCCGAGCGCGAGTAGGCCGACCGGAAGCTGGCCGAGCTGTGTCCCGGTCAGCTGGGCCAGCTCCTGAGCCTCGTCGCTGCTCAGCACGTCGTTGACGTCGTTGGTGCCCGCGCCCCAGCCGATCGCGAACAGGAACGCGAACAGCACCGCTGGGATCATCAGGCCCCACCAGCTCTTGGTGGTCAGCGTCTTGCGGATCTCCGCCTTGATCAGGTTGCCCATCACTGGTGCCCTCCCCAACCCTGCTGCTGACCGGGCTGGCCGAACCCGGGCGGCGGTGTCTGCTGCGGCTGCTGATATCCCGGTGGCGGTCCGCCCCAGCCGGGCGGTGGCTGCTGGCCGTAGGGAGCCCCCGCGCTGTACTGCGGGCTGGTCAGCTGGAAGAACAGCTGCTCGAGGTCGGCCTTCTCCTCCTGCATGCCGTACACCGCGATGCCGGCCTTGGCGGTGAGGTCGCCGATCTGCTGCACGGTTGCGCCGGACACCGCGACGCGGCCGTCCGATGTCGGCTCCACCTGCGACAGGCCGTTCTCCTGCAGCGCCTGCACGAGGGCGTTCGCGTCGGCGGGCTGCACCAGCACGCGCGAGCGCTGGCTGGCACGCAGCTGCTCGAGCGGGCCGTAGTAGCGGGTCATGCCGGCGCTGACGATGACGACCTGGTCGATGGTCTGCTCGACCTCGGACAGCAGGTGGCTCGACACGAGCACGGTGCGCCCCTGCTGAGCCAGCGTGCGCAGGAACGTCCGCAGCCAGGCGATGCCTTCGGGGTCGAGACCGTTGGACGGCTCGTCGAGGACCAGTACCTGTGGGTCGCCGAGCAGCGCCGTCGCGAGCGCGAGCCGCTGCCGCATGCCGAGCGAGAACTCGCCCGCCTTGCGCTCGGCCGCCGGCGCCAGGCCGACCAGGCCGAGCATCTCGTCGGCCCGCTGGTCTGGCACGCCGATCGCGGCGGCGTAGATCCGCAGGTGGTTGCGGGCGGTGCGCTTGGGATGGAACCCCTCGTTCTCCAGCACCGCGCCGACCACTCTGGCGGGGTTGCCGAGCTGTTGGTAAGGCCTGCCGTTGATCGTCGCGGTGCCGGCCGTCGGTGTGACCAGGCCGAGCAGCATCCGCAATGTCGTGGTCTTGCCTGCCCCGTTCGGGCCGAGGAATCCGGTGACGGTACCGGGTTCCACTGTGAAGCTGAGATTCTGGACCGCGGTTACCGGTCCGAACTGTTTGGTGAGGTTCTGCACCGCGATGCGGCCACTGCCGTCGTGCATGCTGCCTCTCGTTCCCCTCGTTGGTCTGCGCTGTGGCGGTGATCATCCTGCCGTACGGCGGGTTTGGACGGTGCTCGGAGGTCCGCCGGTTCCATTGGGAAACAACGCAGGTCACGCAGGGTGACGGCGGTGCGAGCGGATGGCCTTCGTCCCGCGATCCACGGCTGCCCGCGGTGTCGGATGAGGAAATATTTCCGGCGACATGCGCCCCCAGAGGAGCGAACTCGTCACCGAACACCTAAGCTTGTACGTGGCGGCCCGCTCCCGGTGACCCCCAGGCTGGTTGAGCGGGCCGCCCCTTACTGACGCTTATACGACACAGGCCACTTCCCTGGTTGGACCCAGGAAAGTGGCCTGTGTCGTGTGGTGCCCGGCTCAGAGCTCGATGGCCTCGTAAGGCAGCCCGTGTGCCGTGGCGACGGGCTCGTTGGTCAACGTTCCGGAGTGGGTGTTGAGTCCCCGCGCCAGCGTGGCATCGGCGCGCACCGCGCCACGCCAGCCGAGCTCGGCGAGGCGGATCGCGTAGGGCAGGGTGACGTTCGTCAGCCCGTAGGTCGATGTCCTCGGCACCGCGCCGGGCATGTTGGCCACGCAGTAGAACACCGAATCGTGTACCCGGTAGGTCGGCTCGTCGTGGGTGGTGGGGCGGGAGTCGGCGAAGCAGCCGCCCTGGTCGATCGAGATGTCCACGAGCACGCTGCCCGGTCGCATCCGCGCAACCAGCTCGTGTGACACCAGTTTGGGCGCCTTCGCACCGGGCACCAGCACCGCGCCGATGACCATGTCGGCCTCGACGACAGCCTGCTCCAGCGCCAGCGCGTTGGACGTCACCGTGTGGATGCGGCCCCCGAAGTCGTGGTCGATCTGCCGGAGCCGGTCGACGTTGGTGTCCAGAACCTCCACATCGGACCCCATGCCGAGCGCGACCCTCGCGGCGTTCACACCGGCGACGCCACCACCGATGACGACGACCTTCGCCGGCTGCACGCCGGGCACCCCGCCGGGAAGGACGCCGCGGCCGCCGTTCGGCTTCAGCAGTGCGAAAGCCCCTACCTGCGGTGCGAGCCGGCCCGCCACCTCCGACATCGGCGCCAGCAGGGGGAGCGAGCCGTCCGGCTTCTGCACGGTCTCGTACGCGATGGCGGTCGTGCCCGCGGCCAGCAACGCTTCGGTGAGCGGCCGGTCGGCGGCCAGGTGCAGGTAGGTGAAGAGCACCTGGTCGCGGCGCAGCAGTTCGTATTCGGCGGCGATGGGCTCCTTGACCTTGAGCACCAGCTCGCCTTCGGCCCACGTGTCCGCGGCGCTCGGCAGGATCTTCGCGCCGGCGGCGAGGTAGTCCTCGTCGGTGATGGCGGAGCCGAGTCCCGCCTCGGTCTCGATGAACACCTCGTGCCCACGCTGGGTCAGCTCGTGCACGCCGGCTGGAGTGACCGCGACGCGGTACTCGTGTTTCTTGATCTCTCGGGGGATGGCGATGCGCACGAGTTTCCTTGCCTTCCTTGTCGCGGTGTTGCCGACCACAGTGCGGCACGGGGCCCGCGGTGTCATCGTGGGGACACGACAATGATGACCTGGCTGAATGGTTCTGGCAGAACAAGCTGTTGACCTCCACTTAAGTCGAGCCCACATGCTGGTGCCATGAGAGTCGTCTGGCTGACTGAGTTCGGCGGTCCGGAAGTGCTGGTGCCCGGGCAGGCACCCGACCCGGAACCGGCCGCCGGTGAGGTGCTGATCGACGTCGAGCTCGCGAACATCACGTTCGTGGAGACACAGTTCCGCCGCAGCGGTTTCGGGCCGTTCACGGTGGAACCGCCGGTGGTTCCTGGCAACGGCGTCGGCGGCGTGATCAGCAGGGTCGGTGCCGGTGTCGACCCGGATCTGGTCGGCAGGCGGGTTGTGAGCAGCCTCCGGGGCTCCGGCGGGTACGCCGAGCAGGTCGTGATCGACGCGGATGCGGTCATCGAGGTGCCCGAGGGCCTGCCGCTCGATGCCGCGGTGGCGCTGCTCGCCGATGGACGCACGGCCATGCTGCTGGTCCGCGGCGCCGGGCTGCGTCCCGGTGAGCGGGTGCTCGTCGAGGCTGCGGGTGGCGGAGTGGGGAGCCTGCTCGTGCAGCTGGCGTGCAACGCGGGAGCGGTCGTCGTGGCCGCGGCCGGTGGCGAGCGCAAGCTCGACCTGGCTCGCGAGCTCGGCGCGACGCACGTGGTGGACTACCGGAAGCCGGATTGGACAGACCGGGTGCGGCAGGCCGTCGGCGTTGTCGACGTCGCGTTCGACGCGGTGGGCGGCGAGGTCGGCACGGCGGCGTTCGAGCTGGTCGGCAAAGGTGGCCGGATGGTCACCTTCGGTGCGGCGAGCGGGGCGCCGACGGAGATTCCCGAGGAGCTGGCCGCTGCGCGCGGCGTAACCGTGGGGTGGGGGATCGGTGCCGCGCCCGCGGAGCTGCGCGAGCTGGCACGCGACGCACTGGCGGAGGCCGCGGCAGGCCGGCTGCGCCCGGTGATCGGCCAGCGGTTCCCGCTCGAGCGGGCAGCCGATGCACACGCGGCGATCGAGTCCCGCGTCACCATCGGCAAGACACTGCTCGAGGTGCGCTGAGTCAGGTTCCGCTCGCACCGGCACGCATGCCGATTTCGAATGATCTCTAGGACCAGCGGAGGGCGACTAGCTGGGTGAGCAGGGCCAGGCGGGTGTCGGGGTCGTCGAGGTCGAGGGGTACGAGGTCGAGCAGCTTCCGCACGCGGTACCGCAGGGTGTTGGGGTGGATTCGCAACGCCTGCGCGGCGGCCCTGGGGTCGCCGGGATGGCGCAGCCATTCGTACAGCGTCGCGATGTAGTCCGTCGCGTTGGCGGCGTCGCTGGCGCGAATGGTCGCCAGCGGGCCCAGTTCGGTCACCCGTGCGAGGCTTGCCGCGGTCGCCACGCGATGTAGCGCCAGCGCCGTCCACACCTCGTCGAACGATGCCACGCGGCCGGGCAGTAGGCCTGCACGCAGGAGCCCCAGTGTCTCCTCCGCCTCCGCGCGGGAACGCGGCAGCTCAGCCAGGTCGTATGCGCCGCCAGCGGCGGCCCGTAGCCCGCCGGTGTTGCGGACGGCGGGCACCTCGCCGAGGGCGGCACGCATCTGCGGCCAGCCGCCGGGACCGTTGTTGTCGGGTACGACCGCGTACAGCAGACCCCCATCCTCGGCGGCCACCGGACGGCGCCCGATGCCCTGGGAGATGCGCTCCAGCAGGGCAAGGCGCAGGCCCTCCCCGTCGATCGTCTCGCCGCCGGGGGTTTCGATGGCCACGACATGGTGCGGCTCGTCGGTCAGGTCCAGCTCGGCAACGGCCTTTCGCGGGCTGACGTCGCCCCGCAGCAGCGCGCGGAGCAGTTCCGCCGAGGCTCTGCGTTGCACGTCGGCGTGCGCGCGGCGGCGCAGCAGGTGCAGGGCGACAACCGGCGCCGTGTCGGCGAAAGCGGCCGCCCGCTCGTCCGGAACCGGCCCTGGCACCACCGCCCACATCGAGCCGAGCAGCTCGCCACCCATCCGGATCGGCACGATGAGCCGTGGCAGCGTGCCGTCCTGCTGCCCTGGCACGAAGATGGTCTGCCTTCCGCGGGAGAGCTCGCGGAAGACACCCCGCGAGCGGAACCGTGCGAGCACGTCGTCCGGAATGCGCCTGCCCATGATCGTTGCCACGCGGGCGGGATCGGTGATGTCCTGGCGGGCCGAATAGGCGAGCACGCGGGAGTTGGTGTCCTCAATGGTCACCGGAGCGTCCACAACGGAGGCCACCGCGTCGGCGAGGCGGAACAGGTCGCTCGCCGCCGGATCGCCGCCGTTCTCCAAGGTGTCCGACTCGTCGGCGATCGCGTCGAGCACCGTGCGCAGCAACCACACCAGCTGCGCCCACGAGGTGGCGGCGTGGACCCGGATCAGCCCGATCCCTGCACGCTGCGCTGCCCGGCGGACCGACGGCTTCGCGGCCAGCGGGGGCTTGAACAACACGGCGGCGGCCTCGTTGGCCGCGCTGGCACGGATGAGCTCGGTGGCACCGGCGACATCGGCGACGGCCACGGCGAGCACGAGATCGCCTGCGCTGGGCGGTGCCGGTGATCCCGGCTCGGCGATCACCACATCGGCGACGGCCGGGCTGGGCTCCGGCAGATACAGCGCGTGCAGCAGTGTCGGCCCCACCCGGTCGACAACACTGCGCACGGAGACCATCAGACCTCGCGAGGGGTACGAGCGTCGATGTCCTCTGGCGTGAACCGTTCCCGCTTGGTGGTGAGCGCCCAGCGGTGGCCGTGTGGGTCCACCACGCGGCCGTAGCGCTCGCCGAAGAACATCTCCTCCACCGGGGCCTCGACCGTGGCGCCGGCGAAGACCGCCCTGCGGAACAGGTCGTCGGGATCCCCGGTCTCGAGCGTGAGCAGGACCGGAGTCCCGCCGAGTGTGGTCGGTGCGAGCGCGTTCAGCTCGGTGATCTCCTGGCTGACGAGCAGCCGGGCATCGCCGACGGCCATCTCGACGAAGAGCACCGTGCCGTCGGGCAGGACGTTGCGGAACAGCTCGACGGCACCGAATGCCCTGCGGTAGAAGGAGAGCGCGTCGTCGACATCGCTGACGAACAGGTGCGGCGCCAGGCCGAGGGCCCGGCTGGGCCTCGTCATGCGCTTGCCTCCCGCTGGTCCAGCAACCCGGCCTCGGCGGCCGCGACCGCGAGCCGTCCGATCAGCGCCGCCTCCCGCCCGGCGGCTTGCCGGCCCAGCTCGGTCAGCTGGTAGTAACGGCGGCGCGCGTCATGCGGACCGGTGTGGGTCATGCCGGGAGCTTCCTCGATGAGGCCGTCAGCCGCCAGCCGGGACAGCGTGCGGTAGAGCGTGCCGGGTCCCAGCTGCACGGAACCACCGGTCAGCTCGTTGACGAAGCCCATGATGCCGTAGCCGTGTGCCCTCCCGCGCGCGAGCGCGAGCAGGACCTGGAACGCGGCTGGAGTGAGCGGTGGCGGGTTGCCCATCGCCATGGGCAGAGCATACGCTCCACCGCTGTTGTATCCGTACTGGATATATTGGGAGTGGACTCATCATGGCGATCCGCGGAGTCAGCAAGGTCATTGTGGGCGTTCAGGATCAGGACATGGCGAAGCGGTTCTGGTCCGAGACGGTGGGTTTCACCGTCACCAGGGAGGATCCCTACGGTGAGGGCGGGCGCTGGGTGGAGGTCAGCTCGCCGGACGGGCAGATCGCGTTGGTCCTGAGCACGAATCCGGCGGATCGGTTCCGTGCCCCCGCGAGTGGTGAGCGGCCCACCGCGAACTTCTTCCTCTACACCGACGACATTGAGCAGACCTATGCGGAGCTCTCGGCGCGTGGTGTCGACTTCCCCGCGAAGCCCGCGCACCAGCCCTGGGGTTGGTGGGCGATGTTCACCGATCCGGAGGGCAACCGCTTCGCGCTAACGCAGCGCAACGCGTGAGCGGTACCAGGGCGTCCGGCCGCCAGGGGTGAACACCGACAGCAGGGTCGCGACCACCAGCAGCGTCAGCCCGGCGAGCATCGCGGTGATGAACAGCGTCGCGGTGCCGCCGACGTCGCCGCCGTCGGCAGCGGCCTGTCCGGCCGCGACGAACCGCGGGATCACGAGCAGGTTCCCGCCGAGGTGCAGCGCGATGGTGAGGACCAGCTTCGCCACGACCCAGTGGTAGCGCACGAGGCCCCATTTCGTGCCTGCTCCGAGGAGGAGCCCGCTGAGCAGCGCCATCGAGCTGACCGGGAAGTAGAACGTGCCGCCGAGCACGCCGGCGATCACGTAGGTGGCGGTGGCGGTCGCCTCATCGGAGCTGGACAGTCCGACGATGCCCAGCGTGAGCAGGCATGCCTCGACGCCGATCCAGCCGACCGAGCTGACGATGTGCACGAAGAGCACCCATTTGCGCTGCCGCCTGCCGAGTGTGAGCCGGGGAGCCTGCCGAGTCTTGGTCGTCATGGCCAGAAGCGTCGCCGCTGCCGTTGCGTCGCGTCGTCGGCCGCGGATCGACACCTGCGCATACGCCTGCGGTCGTAGGCGGTTCGGACCTGTCGTCAGTCGGCGAGCGCGTCGGCGATCCAGTCGGCCACCGGCAGATCGCGTTCGAGGCATTCCGCCGAAAGGCGCAGCGTCCAGCGCAGTGCCTGCAGGATGAGGCTGTCGACCTCGTCCGGTGCCGCGTTGGCGAGCGCGATCTCCACCTGCTCCTCCGCGGCCTCGGTGTTGCCGTGCACCTCGGCCAGCAGGGTCCGCACGGCAGTCCGCACGGGCGGGTCGGCCTGGTCGATCGAGACCTCCTCGCCCGCCTCGTCGAACACCTGCACCCTGACCGGCGCGGCGCCACCGTCGCCCAGTGTCGCCACCATCGCGCTGCACGCGCCGAAGAGCAGCAGCATCAGCTCGCGGGTGTCGGCAACGCGCTCCCCGGCAGCCGGTGCGAGGACGTCGAGCGCCTCGGCGTCGTCACCGAAACGCATCGCGACAAGCGCGCGTTGCGCCTTCTCGACGAGCCCCGTCGGCTCCCCCTCGCTGTCGTCAGCGTGCACGTGCCCATCCAACACCAGGGCAGGCGGATTTGGTGCCGCCCGCAGGAGTGATCGTCATTTCGCGGCGTAGAGCGCGCCCAGTGCCAGCCTGCTCAGCAGTTCGGCGAGCTCGCCGTCGGGCAGGTGCCGGTTGTGGGGTGTGGAGTTGATGAGCCCGAACACGGCGTGTGCCGCAGAGCGCGCGTACGGCTCGTCGAGCCGCGGAACGGCGGCGCGCAGGGCATCGACCCAGACCTCGACATAACGCCGCTGCAGTGCCCGTACCCGGTTGCGGTCGGCGTCGGTGAGGTTGGCGAGGTTACGTTCCTGCACGGTGATCAGCGCGGGCTGTTGTAGCGCGAAGTCCACGTGGAACCGCACGAGCCCCGCCAGGATCGTGTCCGCTTCACCGGGCTCCTGTGCGTGTCGGGTCCCGCCGTCGAGCAGGTACTCGCTGATGGACGTCAGCATCTCCCCGAGCATTGCGTCCTTGCTGCGGAAGTGCCGGTACAGCGCGGGCCCGGAGATCCCCACGGCGGCGCCGATGTCGTCGATCCCGACGCCGTGAAAGCCGTGCTGCGCGAACAGTTCGGCGGCCGCGGCGAGGATCTGGTCGCGCCGGCTCGCCTTCTCACCGCCGGCCAGCGGGGTGGAACTGTGGGGCATCACGTCATTCTAGGCGAGCTGGTTAGCGGCCGCTAACATCCGGCTGATCCGGTCGGGTTACCTACCGCCGGATTGCTTCCCCCTCAGCCGTTCGTACTGGTAATTCTTCTTACCAGCCAACGGCTAACGAGGGGGTCGCCATGTCGGTGAAGACTTTTCGATCGCTTTCGGTGTTCGTCGTCGTCGCGCTCGTCCTCGCCGGTGGTGCGGTCACCGCGTCGGCGGCACAACTTCGCTATGTCGCTCTCGGCGACTCCTACTCCTCCGGCGTCGGTGCGGGCCAGTACGGCGACTCCGGCGGGTGCAAGCGCAGCGCCAATGCCTATCCGCGGCTGTGGGCGGAGGCCAACGGCGTGACGGATTTCCAGTTCGTCGCCTGCCTCGGCGCTCGCACCGCCGACGTGCTCACCCAGGCGGCGGCGCTGAGCGCCGAGACCACACACGTCACTGTGTCGGTCGGGGGCAACGATGCCGGCTTCACCGATGTGATGATCGAGTGCACGCTCGGCGGTGACCAGGCGTGTGTGGCACGGGTCGAGGAGGCCGAGGCCTACGTCAGGACAACGCTGCCCGGCCTGCTCGACAATGTCTACGCCACCCTGCGCGCCGAGGCACCCAACGCGCGGATCATCGTGCTCGGCTACCCGCGCTTCTACCAGCTGCAGGGCTCCTGCAACGGTGGGCTCAGCGAGACCAAGCGCGCGGCGATCAACTCCGGTGCCGACACGCTGGCCCAGGTCACCGGGCAGCGGGCCGCCGGCGCGGGATTCGCGTTCGTCGACGTCCGCGGACCCTTCACCGGGCACGAGATCTGCTCGAGTGACTGGTGGCTGCGCAGCCTGACCTGGCCGGTCGACGAGTCCTACCACCCCAACGCCAACGGTCATGCGCGCGGCTACCTGCCCGCCCTGCAGGCGGTCACCGGCTGACCCCGTCCTTGTTGGCAGCCGTGGACGTTAACGGCTGCTAACCTGAGGGCGTGATGGACACTCCGGCGCTCACCAGCTCCGCGGATCCGCAGAGTGACGCCTTTGTGCGCAACGCGGGCACGCACGCGGAACTCGTGGCGGATCTGCACAAGCGGCTCGCCGCGGCGCGGCTCGGCGGCCCCGAGAAGGCTCGTTCCCGCCATGTGGACCGCGGCAAGCTGCTGCCACGTGACCGGGTCGACGCGTTGCTCGATCCCGGCTCGCCGTTCCTCGAACTCGCCCCGCTCGCGGCGACCGGTCTCTACGACGACGAGGCGCCATCGGCCGGGATCATCACCGGGATCGGGCGGGTGTCCGGCCGCGAGTGCGTCGTGGTGGCCAACGACGCGACCGTCAAGGGTGGCACCTACTACCCGATGACGGTCAAGAAGCACCTGCGGGCGCAGGAGGTCGCACTGCACAACAACCTGCCGTGTGTCTACCTCGTTGACTCCGGTGGTGCCTTCCTGCCCCGCCAGGACGACGTCTTCCCCGACCGCGAGCACTTCGGCCGGATCTTCTACAACCAGGCCACGATGTCCGCGCGCGGCATCCCGCAGATCGCCGCCGTCCTCGGTTCCTGCACGGCGGGCGGCGCCTACGTGCCAGCCATGAGCGACGAAGCGGTGATCGTGCGCAACCAGGGCACGATCTTCCTCGGTGGGCCGCCGCTGGTGAAGGCGGCCACCGGTGAGGTGGTCACAGCCGAGGAACTCGGTGGCGGGGACGTGCACGCCCGCTCGTCCGGGGTCACCGACCACCTCGCCGCCGACGACGCCGACGCACTGCGCATGGTTCGCTCGATCGTCTCGACGCTCGGCCCCAGGGCACCGCGGCCATGGGACGTCGTTCCCGCCGAGGAGCCCGCCGTGGATCCGCGTGAGCTCTACGGCGTGGTGCCCACCGATCCACGCACGCCCTACGACGTACGCGAGGTCATCGCGCGAATCGTGGACGGCAGCCGGTTCGGGGAGTTCAAAAAGGAATACGGTGCCACGCTCGTCACCGGTTTCGCCCGGATACACGGACATCCGGTGGGGATCATCGCCAACAACGGCGTGCTGTTCGCGGAGTCGGCGCTCAAGGGCGCGCACTTCATCGAGCTGTGCGACCGGCGCTCGATCCCGTTGCTGTTCCTGCAGAACATCACCGGTTTCATGGTGGGAAGGGCTTATGAGGCCGGCGGGATCGCCAAGCACGGCGCCAAGATGGTCACCGCCGTGGCCTGCGCGCGCGTGCCGAAGTTCACGGTGATCATCGGCGGTTCCTTCGGCGCGGGGAACTATTCGATGTGCGGACGTGCCTACTCGCCGAGGTTCCTGTGGATGTGGCCGAACGCCCGCATATCCGTGATGGGTGGCGAGCAGGCCGCTTCGGTGCTGGCGACCGTGCGCAGGGACGCCTCCGAGGCCAGGGGTGAGGAGTGGTCCGCCGCCGACGAGGAGGCGTTCAAGGAACCGATCCGCGCCCAGTACGAGCACCAGGGCAACCCGTACTACTCGACCGCTCGGCTGTGGGACGACGGCGTGATCGATCCCATGGACACGCGCATGGTGCTTGGCCTCGCGCTCTCGGCCGCGGCCAACGCACCACTGGAACCCATCGGCTACGGCGTCTTCAGGATGTGATCGCGAGATGTTCGACACCGTTCTGGTCGCCAACCGTGGCGAGATCGCCGTCCGTGTAGTAAACACCTTGCGCCGCATGGGAATCCGGTCCGTCGCAGTCTACAGTGACGTCGACGCCGGCGCCCGGCACGTACGCGATGCCGACGCCGCCGTCCGAATCGGACCGCCCGAGGTGGCGCGAAGCTATCTGTCCATTCCGGACGTCGTGCGGGCTGCGGTGGACAGCGGCGCGCAGGCCGTACATCCCGGTTACGGCTTCCTCGCGGAGAACGCGCGGTTCGCGCAGGCATGTGCGGACGCGGGCCTGGTGTTCATCGGCCCGCCGGTGCCCGCCATCGAGGCGATGGGCGACAAGATCCGCGCGAAGGAGACCGTGTCGTCCGCCGGCGTGCCCGTCGTTCCTGGACGATCCGATGTGGACGATTTCGTGGCAGCAGCCGCCGAGGTCGGCTACCCCGTGCTGCTCAAGCCGTCCGCGGGTGGGGGCGGCAAGGGAATGCGACTGGTAACCGATCCTCGGGAGCTGGCCGATGCGGTCGAGTCCGCGCAACGTGAGGCCAGAGGTGCGTTCGGCGACGACCGCCTGCTGGTGGAACGGTTTGTCAGTTCCCCGCGGCACATCGAGATCCAGGTGCTCGCCGACAGCCATGGCACCGTGATCCACCTCGGGGAACGTGAGTGCAGCCTGCAGCGGCGGCACCAGAAGATCATCGAGGAGGCGCCGTCGACGCTGCTGGATGCCGCCACCAGGGCCCGCATGGGCGCCGCCGCGGTCGAGGCGGCGCGCTCGGTCGGCTACGTCGGCGCGGGAACCGTCGAGTTCATCGTGTCGGCAACGAACCCCGGCGAGTTCTTCTTCATGGAGATGAACACGCGCCTGCAGGTCGAGCACCCGGTGACGGAGCTGGTCACCGGGATCGACCTCGTCGAATGGCAGCTGCGCGTTGCCGCGGGGGAAGCACTCACGCTCGCGCAGGACGACATTCGTCTTGACGGGCACGCCGTCGAGGCGCGGGTCTATGCCGAGGACCCCGCCCGCGGCTTCATCCCGACCGGTGGCACCGTGCTGCGGCTGGTCGAACCGAGTGGCGACGGTGTGCGCGTGGACTCGGGGCTACGCACCGGCACGGTCGTGGGCTCCCGCTACGACCCGATGCTCGCCAAGGTCGTCGCGTGGGCGCCGGATCGTGCGGCGGCGCTGCATCGGCTCGACCGGGCGCTGGCGGACACCGCCATCCTCGGCGTACACACCAACGTGCCGTTCCTGCGCGCACTCTTGCGGGACAGCGAGGTGCGCGCAGGAAGCCTGGACACGGGTCTCGTGGAGCGCAAGCTGTCCACATTGGTCGCCGACACCGTGCCCGCGGACTTCTTCATCGCTGCCGCGCTCGACCGGCTGCTCGGGTTGTACCCGGCCGGTCCGATCGTGGACCCTTGGAAGGTCCCCAGTGGCTGGCGGCTCGGCGCGAGCGCGAGCGTGACGTTCCGGTTGCGCGCGGAGCAGACCGAAGCACTCGTGCGCATCGAAGGGTCGCCGGCCGATGCACTGGTGAGTGTGGACGGTGCCGAACCGGTTGCCGCGTCGGCCGAGCGCACCACGTCCGGTCTCGCCGTGCACCGCGCCGGTGCCTATCTGCACTACGAGCGTGCGGACGCGCCGGACGGCAGGCTGTGGCTTGCCAGGGAGGGGCACGGCGTCGTGATCGGCGAGCGGCCGAACCTGCTCGCCGGCCACGCCGACGACATCGCGGCTGGACCGGTCACCAGCCCGATGCCAGGCACCGTGCTCGTGGTCAAGGTCGCTCGCGGCGATGTCGTGGGGGCCGGGGCACCGCTGCTCGTCGTTGAGGCCATGAAGATGGAACACACCATCACCGCGCCGGTCGACGGCGTCGTCACCGAACTCCACGTCCAGGCCGGCCAACAGGTCGCCCTCGACGAACCACTCGCCCTTGTCACCCCGGAGGAGCAGGCATCATGATCGACTTCAGACTCGACGACGAGTACGAAGCACTGCGCAAGACGGTGCACGATTTCGCGCAGGCGGAGGTCGCGCCGGTGATCGGCGGTTTCTACGAGCGCGAGGAGTTCCCATACGACCTCGTCGCGCAGATGGGCCGGATGGGCCTGTTCGGACTGCCGTTCCCGGAGGAGTACGGCGGCATGGGCGGTGACTACTTCGCGCTCTGCCTGGCGCTGGAGGAACTGGCGCGGGTCGACTCGTCCGTGGCGATCACGCTCGAGGCCGGCGTGTCGCTCGGCGCGATGCCCATCTACCGTTTCGGTTCCGCAGAGCAGAAGCAGCGGTGGCTGCCCGCGCTGTGCGCGGGCGAGGCGCTCGGCGCGTTCGGCCTCACCGAGCCCGGTGGCGGGTCCGACGCGGGAGCCACCCGTACCACCGCGCGGCTGGAGAACGGTGAATGGGTGATCAACGGCAGCAAGGCGTTCATCACCAACTCCGGCACCGACATCACGCGGCTGGTCACCGTCACCGCCGTCACCGGTGCGCGGCCGGACGGTCACAAGGAGATCTCGGCGATCATCGTCCCGTCGGGCACACCGGGATTCGTTGTGGCGCCGAAGTATTCGAAGGTCGGCTGGAATGCCTCGGACACCCACGAGCTGTCATTCGACGACTGCAGGGTGCCTGCGGAGAACCTGCTGGGTGAGCAGGGCCGCGGCTACGCGCAGTTTCTGTCTATTTTGGATGAAGGGCGGATCGCCATCGCGGCGTTGAGCGTTGGGCTGGCGCAGGGTTGTGTCGACGAGTGCCTGCGCTACGTCGGCGAGCGGGAGGCGTTCGGCCACAAGATCGGTACGTACCAGGCGATCCAGTTCAAGATCGCCGACATGGAGACCCGCGCGCACACGGCGCGCCTTGCCTACTACCAGGCGGCGGCGAAGATGCTGCGTGGCGAGCCGTTCAAGAAGGAGGCGGCCATCGCGAAGCTGGTGTCGTCCAATGCCGCGATGGACAACGCGCGGGAGGCGACGCAGATCTTCGGCGGTTATGGCTTCATGAACGAGTTCCCGGTCGGCCGGTTCTACCGGGACGCCAAGATTCTCGAGGTCGGCGAGGGTACGAGCGAGGTCCAGCGCATGCTGATCGCGCGGGAGCTCGGACTGCCGTGACGCCTGCTGTGCCGGGGCCGCCGCATGTGATAGATGTACCGGTATAACTATCCCGATTGAGGTGGCATGCGTGATCGAACTGAAGACCCCGGGTGAGCTGGACGCGATGCGCCTGGCGGGCAAGGTGGTCGCCACGGCGTTGCACGCGGTGCGCGATGCGGCGGCGGTCGGCACGTCGCTCATGGAGCTGGACGAGGTAGCGGCCGGCGTCCTCGCCCAGGCGGGCGCGCGGTCGTCGTTCCTCAACTACCACCCGCGGTTCGCCCCCAGCCCGTACCCCGCCGTGCTGTGCACGAGTGTCAACGACGCCGTGGTCCACGGCATCCCCACCGGCTACCGGCTGCGCGATGGTGACCTGCTCGGTATCGACTTCGGTGCCGAGGTCGACGGCTGGCACGGCGACTCGGCCATCAGCTTCGTCGTCGGTACCCCGGATCCACGCGATCTGGAGCTGATCGCCACCACCGAGCGGGCGCTCATGGCCGGGATCGGCGCCGCGCAGCCGGGTAACCGGCTCGGTGACATCGGCGCCGCGATCGGCGCCATCGGCCGACGAGCGGGGTACGGCCTGCTCGCCGACCACGGTGGACACGGCGTCGGCCGCGCCATGCACGAGGAGCCGCACGTGCCCAACGAGGGCAAGGCAGGCGAGGGCCTGCAGCTGCGTCCCGGCATGGTGCTGGCGATCGAGCCGATGTTCGTGGCCGGAGGCGGGGACGACTACCGCGTCGGCGATGACGGCTGGACGCTGTACACCGCGGACGGCAGCCGGGCCGCCCACGTCGAGCACACGATCGCCGTCACGGCCGACGGTCCGCGTATCCTCACGCAGCCATGACGGACATCCGTCTTCGACCGGGCGGCCCCGACGATGCCGGGCCGCTGTTGACGATGTTCGACGGCGCGGTGGCGTGGCTGGCCGCCAACGGTCGCGAGGGACAGTGGGGCACCGAGCAGTGGTCGGGCGATCCCAAGCGGCGCGCGCGGGTAGACGGCTGGGCCACCGGCGGCAACCTGCTGATCGCCGAAATCGACGGGGAGCCCGCTGGTGCGACGGCTTTCGCCGAGCGGCCGCCCGCGCACATTCCGCCCGTCGACGAGCGGGAGCTCTACATCGACCTGCTCATCACAGCGCGAGAGCACACCGGGCGCGGGGTTGGTGCGCTCCTGCTCGGCCAGGCCAGGCTCGAGGCCCGAAGGCGCGGCGTCGGCCTCGTCCGCGTCGACTGCTGGGCCGGTGGTGACGGCGCGCTGGTGCGCTACTACAGCGGGCAGGGATTCACGCCGACGCAGCGGTTCCAGGTGGGCGATTGGGTCGGCCAGGTCTTCGAGGACCGCCTGGTCAGTTACCGTTTCCCTGGGTAGGAGCTAGGGAGGGACGATGGCGTCACCACCGGCGCGGTTGGTGTCCGCGGCGTCCAACGTCGCGGCGAAGGTGCTCCACGGCGGGGTGGCTGATCTGCGGCCGATCCCGCGGGTGGTCATCGACAAGGGCCCCAACCGGTCGGTCTACCGGATGACCAGTGTCGGCGGCGCAACCCTGTCCGGGGCGCCGATCCTGCTGGTGCCGCCGCTTGCGGCCCCGGCGCTGTGCTTCGACCTGCGCCGCGGATGCAGCCTCGCCGAGCATCTGGTGGATGGCGGCAGGCGTACCTACCTGGTCGACTACGGCATCGTCGCGTTCGCCGACCGCGGACTGGGTATCGAGCACTGGATCGAGGAGGTGCTGCCGCGCGCGATCCGCAAGGTGAGCGCGGATGCGGGCGGTGAGGGTGTGCATCTCGTGGCGTGGTGCCTCGGCGGCATCTTCGCGCTGCTGGCCGCGGCCGACCAGCAGGAGCTGCCGGTCGCATCGATCACCACCATCGGGGCGCCCTTCGATGTCACGGCGATCCCGCTGGTGGCGCCGTTGCGGCCGCTGGTCGAGGCGACGGGCGGGTATCTGCTCACGCCGATCTACCGGCTGCTCGGCGGCGCACCGTCCACTGTGGTCAGTCGAGTGTTCAAGGCGACGGGACTGCACAAGGAGATCACCAAGCCGCTGGCGATCCTGTCCAATTTGGACGACCGCGATTTCCTGGCGCAGATCGAGGCCGTCGATCACTTCATGGACAACATGATCGCCTATCCGGGTCGTACATTCGGGCAGCTGTACCATCGGTTCTTCCGTGCCAACGATCTCGTGGGTGGCAGCATCGACCTTTGTGGCCGGACGATCTCGCTGTCCGCGGTGCGGGTGCCCACGCTCGTGATCGCGGGGGACAGCGACGTGATCGCCCCGCGGCGGTCCGTCGAGCGGTTGGTGGCCCTGCTGGAGAATGCGCCGGAGGTGCGTTTCGAGCTTGCCCCCGGCGGTCACCTCGGCGTGCTCACCGGCCGCCGCGCGCGTGCGACGACCTGGCGACACATCGACACTTTCCTCGACAAGCAGTTGACCTCGAGTTAGAGGTCGCGCTCGCGTTCATCGGGTTCCTCCGCCGACCGGCGCGGCGTTGGCGGCGAGCAGCGAGGCGTGGGTGGGGGCGTCGGGCACGTGGGCGGGTCGCCTGGCCGCGAACTCCTTGCGCAGCACCGGAATGACCTCCTCGCCGAGCAGGTCCAGCTGTTCGAGCACCGTCTTCAGCGGCAGGCCGGCGTGGTCGACGAGGAAGAGCTGGCGCTGGTAGTCGCCGAAGTGCTCGCGGAACGTCAGCGTCTTGTCGATGACCTGCTGGGGACTGCCGACGGTCAGCGGTGTCTGCTCGGTGAAGTCCTCCAGCGACGGACCGTGGCCGTAGACGGGAGCGTTGTCGAAGTACGGCCGGAACTCGCGCACGGCGTCCTGGGAGTTCTTGCGCATGAAGACCTGTCCGCCGAGGCCGACGATCGCCTGGTCCGCCGATCCGTGGCCGTAGTGCTCGAAGCGCTGCCGGTACAGCTCGATGAGGCGCATGAAGTGCTCCTTCGGCCAGAAGATGTTGTTGGCGAAGAAACCGTCGCCGTAGTAGGCGGCCTGCTCGGCGATCTCGGGGCTGCGGATCGAACCGTGCCACACGAACGGAGGCACCCCGTCCAGCGGGCGCGGCGTCGAGGTGAAGCCCTGCAGTGGCGTGCGGAACCGCCCCTCCCAGTCGACGACGTCCTTGCGCCAGAGCTCGTGCAGCAGGGCGTAGTTCTCGATGGCCAGCGGGATTCCCTGGCGGATGTCCTGGCCGAACCAGGGGTAGACGGGCCCGGTGTTGCCGCGGCCGAGCATGAGGTCGACGCGCCCGTCGGCAAGGTGCTGCAGCATGGCGAAGTCCTCGGCGATCTTCACCGGGTCGTTCGTGGTGATGAGGGTTGTTGAGGTGGACAGGATCAGCCGCTCGGTGCGTGCGGCGACGTAGCCGAGCATGGTCGTCGGCGAGGAGGGAACGAAGGGCGGGTTGTGGTGCTCGCCGGTGGCGAAGACGTCGAGGCCGACCTCTTCGGCCTTGAGCGCGATCGCCACCATCGCCTTGATCCGCTCGTGTTCCCTCGGCGTGCGGCCATTCGTCGGGTCGGTCGTGACATCGCCGACGGTGAAGATCCCGAACTGCATTGCACTCACCAGCTCCAGATAGTTGCTTGTTCAACTACCTATCCTAACCGGTCGCCGATCCGTTTTGTTCCCACCCCGCGAGTCCCCCGCTCAGGCGCGCGAGTCCCCCGCTCCAGCGCGCGAGTTGCCCGTTCAGGCTCCGCGGGTAATCCAGTTGCTCGCAAGTGGGTACACCGGTGAAGCTGGTCCGCCTGATCCAGACGAGGAAAGGACTGACATGCACACCGCGGTCGACGGCGCGAGGGTGCCGATCCGGATGTGGGCCGACCCACAGTCGGTCGAACCGGCGGCGATGCGACAGCTGAACAACGTCGCGAACCTGCCCTGGGTGCACGGTCTCGCGGTGATGCCCGACGTGCACTACGGCAAGGGAGCGACCGTCGGCAGTGTGATCGCGATGCGCGACGCCGTGTCGCCCGCGGCCGTCGGCGTGGACATCGGCTGCGGGATGAGCGCTGTACGTACTTCGCTGACGGCGGAGGACCTGCCGGACGACCTCGGGCGGCTCCGGCGGCGGATCGAGTCGGCTGTGCCGGTGGGTTTCGCGATGCACAAGACGCCGGTGCCGCCGGCGCACGTGCCGGGTACCGGTGGCTGGGACGGGTTCTGGGGCGCCTTCGGTGACCTGCACGGCGGCGTGCAGAACCTGCGCGAGCGTGCGCGGGCGCAGCTCGGCAGCCTTGGCGGCGGCAACCACTTCATCGAGGTCTGCCTGGAGCAGGGTGGCCCGGATGCCGGCCAGGTGTGGCTGATGCTGCATTCCGGGTCGCGCGGTATCGGCAACGAGCTGGCGAAGCGGCACATCGACGTGGCGCGGCGGCTGCGGCACAACGCCGATCTGCCGGATCCGGATCTGGCCGTGTTCGTTGCCGGCACGTCGGAGATGGCGGCGTACCGCAGGGACCTGTTCTGGGCGCAGGAGTACGCGGCGCGCAACCGGGCGACGATGGTCGCGCTGGTGCAGCGCGCGCTGGCGGACACGGTGCCGGGCGTGCGTTTCGACGAACCGATCTCCTGCCACCACAACTACGTGGCCGAGGAGGTCTACGACGGCGTCGAGGTGCTGGTGACGCGGAAGGGCGCGATCCGTGCGGGCCTGGGTGATCGCGGGATCATTCCGGGCAGCATGGGTACCGGCTCCTACATCGTGCGGGGGCTCGGGAACGAGCAGTCGTTCCAGTCGGCATCGCACGGTGCGGGCAGGCGGATGTCCCGGACCAAGGCGCGCAAGACGTTCACCGCTGCGGACCTAGTGGCCCAGACCACCGGCGTGGAGTGCCGCAAGGACGCCGGCGTGGTGGACGAGATTCCGGCTGCCTACAAGGATATCGAGTCGGTCATTGCGGCGCAGACGGATCTGGTCGAGGTGGTAGCCCATCTCAAGCAGGTCGTCTGCGTGAAGGGCTAGCGAGCGTGCGAGTCCCCCGTTCCGGTGCGCGAGTCTCCCGTTCCGGTGCGCGAGTCCCCCGTTGTGGCGCGTGAGTTGCCCGTTCTGGCAGGCGAGTTGCCGCTGTGGCAGGGGGGCTCGCCGCTGCCACCCGAGTGCGGGAACGAACTGTCGTCGACGGACCGTTGCGGTTGGCGGGACTGCGGGTTCGGCGATCGCAGCCTGATCGGAAGCGCCGAAGGCACACTGGGTTGCATCGGGCCCGAGGGCTTTCGCGCACCGGAGCGGGCGACTCGCGCACCGGAGCGGGCGACTCGCGCACCGGAGCGGGGGACTCACACGCCTGGGCGGGGGACTCGCGCGTAGCGGAGCTACTTCAGCTCCGCGCTCGTCTTTCCCAGCAGCCGACGGGCGACGATGAGTTGTTGGATTTGTTGGGTGCCTTCGAAGATGTCCAGGATCTTCGCGTCGCGGCTCCACTTTTCCAGTAGCGATTCCTCCGTGTAGCCGACTGTGCCGGCGAGTTCCACGCAGCGCAGGGTGATGTCCACAACGGAGCGTCCCGCCTTCGCCTTGGCCATGGAGGCCTGCAGCGAGTTCGGTTTGCGGTTGTCCGCCATCCAGGCCGATTCGAGCGTCAGCAGGTACGCCGCCTCATAGTCGGCCTCCAGCTCGAGATATGCAGCCGCGGCGGCGTGCTGGGCGTGCGCCGGTTTGTCGTAGTCGACGGTGATTCCTGCCTCGGCCAGTAGCTTCGCGGTCTCCTCGAGCGCGGCCCGCGCGACCCCGATCGCCATCGCCGCCACCAGCGGGCGCGTGTTGTCGAAGGTCTGCATCACGCCCGCGAAGCCGCTGCGCGTGTCGATTTCGGGGGAGCCGAGCAGATTTTCCTTGGGCACACGGCAGTTCTCGAACCGCAGCACCGCTGTATCCGACGCACGGATCCCGAGCTTGTGCTCCAACCGCACGACCTCGAAACCCGGCGTGCCCTTCTCCACGACGAACGACTTGATCGCCGCACGCCCCATCGACCGGTCCAAAGTGGCCCAGACGACCACGGCATCCGCGCGCTGGCCGGCGGTCACGAAGATCTTCTCGCCATTGAGCACATAGGAGTCGCCATCGAGCGCTGCGGTGGCCGTGATGGCAGCTGAATCGGAACCGCAGCCCGGCTCGGTGATCGCCATCGCGGCCCACCTGCCCGCGAAGCGTTGCAGCTGCTCGTCGTTGGCCACCGATGCGATGGCGGCGTTGCCAAGACCCTGCCGGGGCAACGACAACAGCAGCGCCACGTCGCCCCAGCACATCTCGATCGTGCCGAGCACGGTGCTGAGGTTGCCGCCGTTGCGGTTGCCTGTGGCTTCGCCGTCGTCCCTGCGCCGTACGCCCGCCGCACCCGCTCCGCTTTCACCGGAGGTGTTCAGCCCGTCCAGCAACGCGGCCAGCATGTCGAGCTCCACCGGGTAGGCGTGCTCGGCGCGGTCGTACTTGCGCGAGATGGGCCGGAAGACCTCGGCCGCGGCCTGGTGCGCCTGGTTGACGAGCGTCCTGGCCTTCTTCGGTACCTCGAGATTGATCACGGCAGCCCTTTCAGAGGAGTACGACGCCTTCGAGCACGCCGATGGCGCGCAGATCGCGGTACCACCGCTCGACGGGATGCTCCTTGACGAAGCCGTGCCCGCCGAGCAGCTGAACCCCGGTGCTGCCGATCCGCATGCCCTTGTCCGCGGCGAGTTTGCGTGCCAGCGCCACCTCGCGCGCATACGGAAGGCCCTGCTCGGCGCGCGCCGCGGCACGCAGCATGACCAGCCGCATGCCCTCCAGTTCGATGGCGATGTCGGCGACCTGGAAAGCGACACCCTGGCGATGACTGATCGGCTCGCCGAACGCTTCTCGCTCGTTGACGTAGGGGATCACGTAGTCGAGCACAGCCTTACCGGTG
The DNA here is from genome assembly GCF_040645195.1 of Saccharomonospora sp. NPDC046836. Taxonomy (NCBI): domain Bacteria; kingdom Bacillati; phylum Actinomycetota; class Actinomycetes; order Pseudonocardiales; family Pseudonocardiaceae; genus Saccharomonospora; species Saccharomonospora sp. NPDC046836. Next base: position 328,019 of record NZ_JBEYXW010000003.1, on the reverse strand, counting down.
CCGCAGGCGAGTGCCGCCCAGCCCAGCCGGGACAGCCGCACGACTTCGGTGAACACCTCCGCTCGCCCGCCGCCGAGCAGCGCGCCGGCCGGCAGGTTGACCTTGTCGAGCAACAGCCTTCCGGTCGCGGCCCCGCGTAGCCCCATCGCCGGCTCAGCCTCGATGGTCACACCGGCGTTCGACGACTCCACAATGAACAGAGCCGGGCCGCGCCCTTCGAGGTCGGCCGATACGATGAACAGCTCCGCCTGCGCGGCGCGGGGGACGAGCGACTTCGCGCCGTCGAGCCGGTAGCCGTTCGGTGTGCGCCTGGCACGCGCCGCCGGGCGAAACGGATCGAACAGTGGCGTGCGCTCCTGCAACGCCAGCGCGGCCGCCGGAACGTTGTCGCCGGCGAACGACGGCAGGTAGGTCGCCTGCTGATCCGCATCGCCCCACTGGACGAGAGCGTTGCTGACAGCGGACGGCGCGAGCATGGCCACCGTGAGCGCGAGATCGCCGTGCCCGAGTGCCTCAGCGATGAGTGCGCTGGTGACGACCGACCGTTCGGTGCCGGCACCTCCCAGTTCCTCCGGGATGCCGAGGAGTGTCACACCGAGCTCCGCCGCCCTGCGGAGCAGTCCGTCCGGCGGGGCGAGTTTCGTGTCGGCCTCGGCGGCGGCCGGCCGGAGCTCCTCGGCGGCGAACTCGCCGACCGTGTCGACGATGAGCTGCTGCTCGTCGGTGGGCGTCAGGTCGAACAGCCCGGTGCCCTCGGCCGGTGCCAACCGTGCGGGCTTGGCAAGCCGGGTCGCCGCGCGGAAGCCGGTGCGGGTGGCCGCAGCAACGGCGTTCTGCACGGGTTTGCGCAGCCCAGTCCGATCGAGGAGCGTGCTCCCGGCCAGACGAGTGAGGGCGGCGAAGCCGAAGCCCATCGCGTCGCGCTTGTTCTGCGGCGTCTGTCCGGACACGATCCTCCCCTTCACTTACCTACTCGTGGGTAGGTTAGCAGGTCAGGCGATACGCAGAACAGCCGTCATGACCGTCACCAGTTCGGCTGCCAGTGCGGGGCGCGAGCTGACCCGGCGCGTGCGCGTGAGGTCGTTGGCGATGGTGAGCGCGGCGTGCACGGTGATCCTGGCCTCCCTGGCATTCAACTCGGGATGCACGGCTTCCAGCAGGCCCACCCACCTTGCGACGTAGTCGCGCTGGATACGGAGCAGGTCCGCGCGGTCGCGCTCCTCGATGTGCACGCGGTCCACCGAGAACGACGCCAGCAGATCGGGTGGCCCGGTCAGGGTCGCGACATACGACTCGGCGAGTCTGCGCAGTGCCTCCCGCTCGTCCGGGGGCGCACTCGTCCGCAGTGCGTAGTCGGCTGCCAGCGCCAGCCGGTCGGCAGCGCGCCTTCCGATCGCGGCGAGCAGGGCGGCTTTGCTCGGGAAGTGGCGGTAGACGCTCGGCCCCGCGATGCCGGCGGCCTTGCCGATGTCCTCCATGCTCACGGCCGTGAAGCCGTGCCTGCGGAACAGTTCGGCGGCAGCGGTGAGCAGCTGCTCGCGCCGGGATGGCGTGCCGAATGCGCGGGCGGCCTCGATCGGGGACGCCTGCTCGGCGAGCCGCGGCAGCTGGGCGTGCAGCACCCGGAGTGCGATGTCGACGAGCAGCTGCGCGAACCGCTGTTTCGCAATGCTCGTGTGGTGCACCGAGACACTGCCGAACACCGACAATGTCGCCCAGCACAGCAGCTCGGCGTCGTCGGCGGCCAGTTCGGGACGCATGCTCATGAGCACCTTGGCCCACATCGCGAGCATCGCCGCGGACCGTTCGCGGATGGCGCGCTGGTTCTCCGTGTTGAGGTGGCGGCCCTCCCACCGCCACAGCGCGGCGACCTCGCGCCGCTCGACCGACTTGGTCGCCAGGCTCGTCAGGAGTGCGTGAATCTGCTCAGGCGTCGGCGGCTCGGCGACCCCCACCGCAGCCTCGGTCGCTGCCGCCATCTCCTCGAGGTTGGCGAGTAGCACATGCCCGAGGATCGCCTGCTTGTCGGCGAAGTGGCGATACAGGGCCGGGCCGGTCACGCCGGCCGCCGCCGCGATGTCGTTGATGCCGACGCCCTGGTAGCCGCGGGCGCGAAACAGCTCCGACGCGACAGTCGCCAGCTGGCTCCTGCGGTCGCGTGGACGCGTGCTCTTCGAGTTCTGCTCAGCCATACGTGATCCCACTTTAGCGGTAGTTGACCTCATAACAACCCGTTGACAGCATGGGAAGAGGGCGCATTATGTTAGTAGCGATTAGCATCAAAGAAGAGGCCAGGAAGGATCGTTCGTGTGAGTACAGAGGCGTTCATCTACGAGGCGATCCGCACGCCTCGTGGCAAGAACAAGGGCGGATCCCTGCACGGGACCAAGCCGATCGACCTGCTGGTCGGCCTGATCGACGAACTCAAGGCGCGCCACCCTGGCCTGGACCCGGCCGCGATCAACGACATCATTCTTGGCGTGGTCTCCCCGGTCGGGGACCAGGGCGGGGACATCGCGCGTACTGCCGCGATAGCGGCTGGTCTGCCCGACACGGTCGCCGGCGTGCAGCTCAACCGCTTCTGCTCGTCCGGCCTCGAAGCCGTCAACCAGGCCGCCGCGCGGGTGCGCTCCGGCTGGGAGAACCTGATCATCGCGGGCGGCGTCGAGTCCATGTCGCGGGTCCCGATGGGCTCCGACGGCGGCGCCGCGTTCATGGATCCGGCGACCAACTATGACACCTACTTCGTACCGCAGGGCATCGGTGCCGACCTGATCGCGACCGTCGAGGGCTTCTCGCGTGAGGACGTCGACCGCTTCGCCGTGCGCTCGCAGGAACGCGCCGAGGCCGCCTGGTCGGGTGGCTACTTCGCCAAGTCCGTCGTGCCGGTCAAGGACATCAACGGTGTGACGATCCTCGACCACGACGAGCACCGCAGGCCGGGCACGACGCTGGAGGCGCTCGGCAAGCTCAAGCCGTCCTTCGAGGGCATCGGCGACTTCGGCGGTTTCGACGCGGTGGCGCTGCAGAAGTACCACTGGATCGAGAAGATCGACCACGTGCACACCGGCGGGAACTCCTCCGGGATCGTCGACGGCGCCGCGCTCGTGCTGATCGGTGACGAGCAGGTGGGCAAGGACCTCGGGCTGACCCCGCGTGCCCGGATCGTCGCCGCGACCATCACCGGCTCCGACCCGACGATCATGCTGACCGGCCCGACACCTGCCACGCGGAAGGTGCTCGACATCGCCGGCCTGACCACCGACGACATCGATCTGTTCGAGCTCAACGAGGCGTTCGCCTCCGTCGTGCTCAAGTGGATGAAGGACCTGAAACTGCCGGACGAGAAGGTCAACGTCAACGGCGGCGCGATCGCCATGGGACATCCGCTCGGCGCCACCGGCGCCATGATCCTCGGCACCATGGTGGACGAGCTGGAGCGCCGCCAGGCCCGGCGCGCACTGCTGTCGCTGTGCATTGGCGGCGGCATGGGTATCGCGACGATCATCGAGCGGGTGTGACAATGACGAAGACAATTCGCTGGGAGCAGGATTCCGACGGCATCGTCGTGCTGACGCTCGACGACCCGGACCAGTCGGCGAACACGATGAACGACGCCTACCAGGAGTCCATTAAGCGGACCGCCGATCGCCTCGAAGCCGAGAAGGACTCGATCACCGGTGTTGTGGTGACCTCGGCCAAGAAGACGTTCTTCGCCGGTGGCGACCTCAACGACCTGATCAAGGCGACTCCCGAAGACGCCGAGCGTGTCACCCGGCTCGGCACCGAGCTCAAAGCGGCGCTGCGTAAGCTCGAGACGTTCGGCAAGCCGGTGGTCGCCGCCATCAACGGTGCCGCACTCGGTGGCGGGCTGGAGATCGCGCTCGCCTGCCACCACCGGATCGCAGCGGACGCCAAGGGCAGCGTCATCGGCCTGCCGGAGGTGACGCTCGGCCTGCTGCCCGGCGCCGGCGGCATCGTCCGCACCGTGCGCCTGCTCGGCATCCAGAACGCGATCCTCAACGTGCTCGTCCAGGGCCAGCGGCACAAGCCGGCCAAGGCGCTCGAACTCGGCCTCGTTCACGAACTGGTGGACACGGTCGAGGAACTGGTGCCCCGCGCCAAGGAGTGGATCAAGGCCAACCCCGAGGCGTCGGTACAGCCCTGGGACACGAAGGGCTACAAGATCCCCGGTGGCACGCCGTCGAACCCGAGCTTCGCGGCCAACCTTCCCGCGTTCCCGGCGAACCTGCGCAAGCAGCTCAAGGGCGCGCCGATGCCCGCGCCGCGCGCCATTCTCGCGGCGGCGGTCGAGGGTGCTCAGGTCGACTTCGACACGGCCTCGCTGATCGAAACCCGTTACTTCGTCAGCCTGGTGATCGGCCAGGTCGCGAAGAACATGACCAAGGCGTTCTTCTTCGACCTGCAGCACATCAACTCGGGCGGTTCGCGGCCTGCGGGCTACGAGAAGTACGAGGCGAAGAAGGTCGGCGTGCTCGGCGCGGGCATGATGGGCGCCGCGATCGCTTATGTGAGCGCGAAAGCCGGCATCGAGGTCGTGCTCAAGGACGTCTCCCTGGAGGCCGCCGAGAAGGGCAAGGGCTACGCCGCCAAGCTCGAGGAGAAGGCGCTGGCTCGCGGCAAGACCACCAAGGAGCGCTCCGAGGCGCTGCTGGCACGCATCACGCCGTCGGCGGACCCGGCCGACTTCAAGGGCGTCGACTTCGTGATCGAGGCCGTGTTCGAGAGCCAGGAGCTCAAGCACAAGGTCTTCGGCGAGATCGAGAGCATCGTCAACCCGGATGCCGTGCTCGGCTCCAACACCTCCACGTTGCCGATCACCGGGCTCGCCGAAGGTGTGCGGCGCCAGGAGGACTTCATCGGCATCCACTTCTTCTCGCCGGTGGACAAGATGCCGCTCGTGGAGATCATCCGCGGGGAGAAGACCTCGGATGCGACGCTGGCGAAGGTCTTCGACTACACGTTGCAGATCAAGAAGACGCCGATCGTGGTCAACGACAGCCGTGGCTTCTTCACCAGCCGGGTCATCGGCACCTTCATCAACGAGGCCGTCGCCGCTGTCGGCGAGGGCGTGGAGCCTGCGAGCATCGAGCAGGCCGGGGCGCAGGCGGGTTACCCTGCGCCGCCGCTGCAGCTGATGGACGAGCTGACGCTGACCCTGCCGCGCAAGATCCGGCAGGAGACGCGTGCGGCAGTGGAGGCCGCCGGTGGTGTGTGGCAGGAGCACGGTTCCGAGACCGTCATCAACCGGATGCTGGACGAGTTCGACCGCAAGGGGCGTTCAAGCGGGGCGGGGTTCTACGCCTACGACGAGGACGGCAAGCGGGCAGGCCTGTGGCCGGGCCTGCGCGAGGCGTTCAACAGCGGTAGTGCCACCGTCCCCTTCGAGGACCTCGAGGAGCGCATGCTCTTCGCCGAGGCGCTGGAGACTGTCAAGTGCTTCGACGAGGGCGTGCTGACCTCGGTGCAGGACGCCAACATCGGCTCGATCTTCGGCATCGGCTTCCCGGCGTGGACCGGTGGGGTCATCCAGTACATCAACCAGTACCCGGGTGGGCTGAACGGCTTCGTGGCGCGGGCGCGTGAGCTGGCGCAGCGCTACGGCGACCACTTCAATCCGCCGCAGTCCCTCGTCGACAAGGCCGAGAAGGGCGAGATCTTCGAGTAGCGGTACGCCACTGAGGGCCACCTTCCGTCGGGTTGGTGGCCCTCAGCGCTGTCAGGTGCGGTCGATGACCATGGCGGTCGCGTTGTCCCGGCTGCCGAAGGTCCGTGCCGCGGTGACGAGCGCGGTCGCGGCTCTGGTGGCCGTGAACGGTTCGGCCAGAATGTCCTTGAGCTGCACCAAGTCCAGGCTCTTGTGGACGCCGTCGGTGCTCAGCAGCAGGCGGGCGGGTCCCGCTCCGATCCTGGCGCGCCCGATGTCGGTGGTCTTCGCGGTGCGTGCCGAGTCGGTGACCAGGTGCTCCAGCCGCGGCGCCGGTGTCACGCCGTGCAGCCGCCAGAACTCGGCAAGCGTGTGGTCCACGGTGATCTGGTGCAGGACCCTGCCGTTCCACCGGTAGGCCCGGCAGTCGCCGACCCAGGCGACATCGCCGACCTCCTCGGTGCTGCCTGCCGGCGGCAGCACGGCGACGACCAGCACGCAGTCGGCCTCTGCCTGCGGGAACTGCCTGTGTAGTTCCTGCTGTGCCTGGAGCAGGCCGTTCAGCGCGCCACTGCGTGCCGCCGCGACGGCGGCCGTTTCGGCGACCAGCCGGGCGGCCCTGGCCGCCAGCAGCTGGTCACCAACGCCATCGGCGACGACGAACGCCATGCGTCCGGTCGATTCGTCGGTGTGCGCGGCGACGGCATCGGCATTGAGGTCACGAGGTCCGCGGTCGCTCGCAGTGTCGTATGTCGTGCGGACGGTCAACGTCTGGTGCGGCATCGGCACGGCCGCCCTCCTCGTTGCGGTGGCCGATCCCCGACAACCGGCCGTTACCCCATTCAACGTTGCCGCTGGCGCACATACTCCAAGAGTTTCCTGTGAATCCTGGGCCGGTGCCGGAGTGGGGGACTCGCCGACCGGAGGGGGCAACTCGCGCGCCGGAGCGGGCAACTCGCGGGCCTGGGCGGGGGACTCGCGAGCTGGAGCGGGGGACTCGCGAGCTGGAGCGGGGGACTCGCGGTCAGAGCAGGGGTGGTACCGCTGCGTCGATCAGGTGCGGGCCCGGTTCGGCGAGCGCCCTGGAGAACTGGTCGGCGAGTTCCTCACAGGTCGTGGCCCTGGTGGCCGGAACCCCCATGCCCTCGGCGATCTTCACGAAATCCAGGTCCGGTGTGGACAGATCGAGCAGGCTCCGTGCTTTGGGGCCGGACTCCTCGGCTCCGACGCGCTGCAGTTCCATGCGCAGGATGGCGTAGGCACGGTTGTTGAGGATCACGGTGGTCACGTTCAGGTTCTCCCGCGCCTGTGTCCACAGCGCTGCGATCGTGTAGAGCGCGCTGCCGTCGGACTCCAGGTTGATCACCGGCCGTTCGGGGGCGGCGATCGCCGCACCGGTGGCCACCGGCATACCCTGGCCGATCGCGCCGCCCGTGAGCGTCAGGACGTCGTGCCTCGGCGCGCCCGCGGTCGCGGCGGGCAGCAGCAGACCGGAGGTGTTGGCTTCGTCGGAGATGATCGCGCCCTCGGGCAGCAGCGCGCCGATCACCTGGACCCAGTTCTGCAGGGTCAGCTCACCCGCCGGCAGCTCAGGACGCTCCGCCTGCGCCAGCACAGGTTCGGTGCCCGGTGCGACGAGCTCAGCGAGCTCCTCCAGCGCGCGCACCACGTCATCCTCCGCGGCTGCGAGCGTGTGTACCTGCGCGCCCTCCGGCACCAGGTCGCTCGGCTTGCCGGGGTAGGCGAAGAACGACACGGGGGAACGGGTGCCCGCGACGATCACGTGCCTGCTGCCGTCGAGCTGGTAGGCGACCTGCTCGGCGAGGTAGCCGAGCCGCTCGATGGTGGGCAGCCCGGCTCCGCGCTCCAGCCGCGTCGGGAAGGTCTCGATGAACGGCTTCGCGCCCGTTGCCGCGGCGATGCGGCTCGCCGCGCGCAGGCCTGCTTCCCGGCACGCCGCGCCGCCGAGGAGCAGCGCGACCGGTTCGCCGGAGCGCAGGGCTTCGGCGACGGACTTGACGGTTGTGTCGGCGGCCGGCTTCGCCGTGCGGGGCGGTACCGGCGGGCAGACCGCGCCGCCGTCGCCCCACGAGACGTCCGCGGGCAGGATGAGCGTGGCCACGCGGCCCGGTGCGTCCTGCGCGGCGGCCACCGCGGCGGCCGCGTCGGCGCCGACGTCGGCGGTGCTGTCCGAGCGGCGCACCCAGCCGTTCAGCGATCCGGCGACGGCCTCGATGTCGGACTCCAGCGGTGCGTCATAGCGCTTGTGGTACGTCGCGTGGTCGCCGATGACGTTCACGACCGGCGTGTTGGCGCGGCGCGCGTTGTGCAGGTTCGCCAGCCCGTTGCCGAGGCCGGGGCCGAGGTGCAGCAGCGTCGCCGCCGGCTTGCCCGCCATACGGGCATAGCCGTCGGCGGCGCCGGTGACGACGCCTTCGGCCAGCCCGAGTACACCGCGCATCTCCGGCACGGTGTCGAGTGCGGCGACGAAATGCATCTCCGAGGTGCCCGGGTTGGAAAAGCACACCTCGACGCCGGCGTCGACGAGTGTGCGGATCAGCGATTGCGCGCCGTTCATGTCTGTGCCCCTCAGTCCTTTCTGCGGCATCGTCGGCAGCCGAGTCAATCGGACAACACCGGGCCAACCCTACCGCTGCCTGCCGGAGAATCCGCGCTGCGTGCTGTGACCAGGCCGACCGGTAGTTCCATTGTCCGATGTGGACCTTCGCTAACCCATCGCCTACGCGAAATGCCTTGCAATGTCAAGGAGTTTCTTGGGCATCGACGGCCATGGTGCCGGGGATTGCCAGCGCGGTGAGTGGTCGGCTAACGTCAACCACTATAACGGAAAGATCACATTTCAGATACTTGTTGATCTACTTTCGGACATGATCGATTTTCCGCAGAGAAAGGTGTCCTCGCGAAAATGCGGTTGACCCTCAAGTCCGGTCTGCTCACTGCCGTCGGTGCGCTGGTCCTTTCTGGCGCCGGCATTGCGGCGGCGTCGCCTACCGCGCTCACCAACGCCACCGGCTCGACATCCCCGACCACGACGACGACCTCGGTAACCTCAACGGAAACGCCGAAAGCCGACCGGCACCGGACGGCCAAGGAGCATCGACACTCCGAGGACTCGACCACCAAGAAGCATCGACCTGCGAAGACGCCACCCACCAGTGCTGCCGCGGAGGCGTCCGCCGGAAACGAAGCGTCCGGCGAGGCATCCGCCAGTACGCCGACGCCCAGTGGCACGCCGACGTCCAGTGGCACGCAGGCGTCCGATGGCACGCAGGCGTCCGGCGAGATCACCTTCTATGCCGCTGCGGACAACGACCCGCCGGGCAGTCGCGCCATCGCCTACCCGAAGTCGTCCGGCGCGGCGACGCTGCACGACGAGGCAGGCGGCACCGGGACCTACGAGGACCCGCTCACCTTCGCCGCCGCCGAAGGGCAGTTCGCACCCGGCACCCGGATCTACGTGCCCTTGGTGCAGCGCTACTTCATCATGGAAGACAGTTGTGCCTCCTGCGGCGACGGGCACATCGACCTGTGGGCTGGCTCGGCAACCGACCAGGGCGTGATCGCCTGCGAGGAAAAGCTGACTCCCTCCGGTAACCAGCCGTATGAAATCAACCCGCCGCCCGGCCGCCAGGTCGTCGCAGGCGACCTGTACCAAAACGGTTCCTGTGGTCTGTCCGTTCTCAATGGACGCTGAAACCACGTGACCGGCAGAACAGCATTGCCCCTTGCCTGGCGTTCGTGCCGGCAGGGGGCAATGCGCCTGCCGTGCCGTCGGTTTCCTTCTGCCTAGTCGAAGAGCACACCGGGGTTGAGAATGCCGGCCGGGTCGAAGGCCTGCTTGATGCGCTTCATCAGGTCGATCTTGACGGGATCCTCGAGTTCGAGGAAGTGTTCCTTCTTTGCGCGGCCAATGCCGTGCTCGCCGGAGATCGCGCCACCGAGCTCCATGCCGAGCGCGAATATGCCGTGCAGCAGGCTCGCGCGCTTGGCCGGGTCCTTCTGGAAGATGGCGAGGTGCACGTTGCCGTCGCCCGCGTGCCCGCAGCCCACCACGCCCGACTCCGTCTTGGCGGCGAATTCGCGAGCCCTGCCGAGAAACTCGGGCATCGCCGAGCGTGGGACCACGACGTCGATCACGTCGTCGGCGCCGGCTGCCTTCGCCGTCCAGAACGCCTTCTCCCGCGCCTCGATCAGCTTGCGTGCCGCGCTGCCTTCGAGCACGTACACATCGGTGGCGCCGAGTTCGGTGAGCAACTCGCTGACCGACTGCACATCGCCGTCGAGCCGCTTCGCCTCGCGGTTCTCCAGCCCGACGACGAGGTAGGCCTGCGAGGCGTCGCGCACCTCGTCGGGAATGCCGAGCGACAGCTGCGCGGTGTAGGTGATCGCGGCCATCGTCAGCGCGTCGAGGTACTCCAGGATGTGCGGGGCGAGCCCGCTCGACACGGTTGCCGGGACCGCAGCCATCACCTGATCGAAATCGTTGAACGGAGCCAGCACGGTCACACCGTGCGCGAGCCGCGGATGCAGCTTCACCGTGATCTCGGTGGCCAGCGCGAGGCTGCCTTCCGAGCCGATGATCAGCTGGGTGAGGTCGTAACCGGTGGAGGTCTTCACGATCTTGCCGCCGGTGCGGATGATCTCGCCGGTGGGCAGCACGGCCTGCAGCCCCAGGACGTTGTTACGGGTGACGCCGTATTTCACGGCACGCATGCCGCCGGCATTGGTCCCGACATTGCCGCCGACACTCGCGCTCATCTCGCCGGGGTAGACGGTGTAGCCAAGGCCGGCTTCCGCTGTCCTGGCGTCCAGTTCGGACAGTGTGACACCGGGCTGTACGACCGCAACGTGGTTGACGGCGTCGACTTCGAGAACCCGGTTCATCCGTTCGAAAGAGATCAGGATGCCGTCCGGGTGGGGACGGGCCGCCGCGGACAGTCCGCTGCCGGAACCGCGTGCGGTCACGGGGATCCGCTGCTCCGACGCTGCCGCGAGTACGGCGGCCACCTCGTCCGCGGTGGCGGGCTTGACCACGTATCGCGGGCTCACCGGCTCGCCGGTGAGAGACTCATCGCTTGCGTAATCGGCCGGGATCTCAGCACCCGACAGGAGATGCGGCTCGCCGACGATCTCGCTCAGCCGCTGCGCAACGTTGCCCATGCGCAGAGCCTAGTACGGCATCATGCCGACAGGCCATGAAGGTGATTCACGTTCTTGCTGGGGTTTTCGCCGTGAGGTGGGGCCGGTCCGCGCCAACGTGCCGACCCCACCCTGGCTATGGCTATGCCATCAACGCGTGAAGCGTCAGAGCAGCCAGCCGAGGAACTGCACCACGGAGGCGAGCAGGCTGGTGACGATGTCTCCACCGGTGGCGAAGAACTGCATTGAGGGGCTCCTTAAGAGGATTGTTTTACAGGGAATCCGGGTGCGCGCACACCAACTTTCGAAAGCGAGGCAAGGCTTTCAGTGGTGTGGCGCCCTGTCAAAGAGCCGCCACCGGAGCGAGCCGGCCGGTGAAATCCCGTCAGTCTAAACATGTAAGGCTTTCGGGTTTTGCCCCGGGGCTCATTGTCGCAGTGTGCTGTGACGCACTGTAGTTTCGCGGATGGTCATCACCTCATGTAACGGTGATCTTGATCCGGTATTCAGGGGCTGTGCCCTCACGATCGAGTTAACGTGTTGGCACGATTGGTGATTTGCCGCCAACCACCCGTCCGAGTGACTCAGGCACGCGCGAAGCTGAGCGTTTCGCCCTCCACGCCGCGTAACCAGAGGTCCTGCGCGGCGGCTGCCATCTCCGCCAGGCCTTCCTCGATCGTGGCGAACACATTGCCGGGTACCCAGCCGGCGTCGCCGTTGATGAGCAGGTTGTTGCGGCCGTAGAAGATCGCCAGATCGGTCGCGCCCTGCGCGCTGTGTGCCTCGCTGCCCTGGTCGTAGCCGTAGGCCGGGTTGCCGATCTCCCATGCCTCGAAGCCGAAGTACACGACATCGCCCGGAATGGGGGTCACCGTCGGGTTCTCCCGCCCCGGCTGCGGGTCGGCGAACGGCGGCACCAGGGTGTAGACCTCGTTGCGCGCGTACTTGGCGTGGTAGGCCGAGCCGCTCTGCGGCAGCGCGTCCCACACCGCCCGGCACGTGCGGGGCGCCTCGGCGTCGAGCAGCCGGGCGCGGCAGGAGACGCCGCGCTTGTCGAGGGTGATCGTGATGTAGCGAGCCACGGGGTACTCCTTACTTGGTGACGGAATCGACGACGTCGGCCCAGATCTCGAGCCCCTCGTCGATCTGCTCAGCCGTGACGATGAGCGGTGGGATCATCCGCACGACGTTCATGTAGGCACCACAGGTCAGCAGCAGCAGCCCGCGCTCGGCGGCGGCCTTCTGCGCGGCCTGCGCCGTCGCGTTGTCGGGCTTGCCCTCCGGCGTGGTGAACTCCGAGCCGACGAGCAGGCCGAGGCCGCGGACGTCGCCGATGGCCGGTGTCTTGTCGCCGATCGCCTGTACGCCCTCCAGCAGCTGGCGACCGCGGGCGGCGGCATTGTCGACAAGTCCCTCGTCCTGGATCACGTCCAGCGTGGCGAGTGCCGCGGCGCATGCCACGGCGTTGCCGCCGTAGGTGCCGCCCTGTGAACCCGGCCAGGCCTTCGCCATGAGGTCGGCCGAGGCGGCGATACCCGACAGCGGGAAACCGCTGGCGAGTCCCTTGGCGATCAGGATCACGTCCGGGTGCACGTCGAAGTGCTGGTGACCCCAGAACCGCCCGGTCCGCCCGAAACCGGTCTGGATCTCGTCGACGACGAGCAGGATGCCGTGCTCGTCGGCGCGCTGCCGCAGGCCGGCCATGAACTCGGGGTTGGCGGGCACATAGCCGCCCTCCCCGAGCATCGGCTCGACGAAGAACGCCGCCGTCTCGGCGGGGGACGTCTGGGTGGCGAAGAGGTAGTCCAGCTCGCGCAGTGCGAAGTCGGTCGCGGTCTGCTGGTCCCAGCCGTAGTGATAGGCGAACGGGAACGGCGCGACGTGCACGCCGGACATCAGTGGGGAGAACCCGGCACTGAAGCGTGTGCCGGATGTGGTCATCGATGCGGCGGCGACGGTACGGCCGTGGAAGCCGCCCTGGAACACGATGACGTTGGGCCTGCCGGTGGCCTGCCTGCTCAGCCGCAGCGCCGCCTCGACGGCCTCGCTGCCGGAGTTGGCGAAGAACAGTGAGTCAAGGCCGGCCGGTAGCACCTCGCTGAGCCGGGCGCTCAGTTCGAGCAGTGGCTTGTGCATCACGGTCGTGTACTGGCCGTGGATGAGCTTGCCGATCTGCTCCTGTGCGGCGCGAACGACCCGCGGGTGGCAGTGGCCGGTGCTCGTCACGCCGATGCCGGCGGTGAAGTCCAGGTGCCGCCTTCCGTCGACGTCGTAGAGGTAGACGCCCTCGCCGTGGTCGACTACGACTGGAGTGGCCTGCTTGAGGGCGGGGGATAGCTGGGCCATGTCGGCGGCCTCCTTGCGGGCGTGACGGTAGGACAGCAGGGGTTGTAGATTGTCAACAATATTCGTAGCATGGCGCTCGGAGCAGCGCAATCAGGGATCGTGAGGACGCCAGTGACTAGGGGAGCTGTGGAATGAGCACGGTCAGCGAATCCGGTGTGGTCGGCGCGGTGAACAAGGAGCTGTTCATCGGCGGGAAGTGGACGGCCGCCGCTGACAGCCGGACGTTCCCCGTCCACGATCCGGCCACCGGGGAGGTGCTGTGCGAGGTCGCGGACGCCTCGCCCGCGGACGGCCTCGCCGCGCTGGACGCCGCGGTGGCCGCACAGGCCGACTGGTCGGCTCACCCGCCACGCGAGCGCGGCGAGATCCTGCGCAGGGCCTTCGACGCGCTCATGGCGAGGCAGGACGAGCTCGCACTGCTCATGACGCTCGAGATGGGCAAGCCGCTGGCGGAGGCACGCGGCGAGATCGCCTACGCCGCCGAGTTCTTCCGGTGGTTCGCCGAGGAGGCCGTGCGCATCGACGGTGGCTACGCCGTCGCGCCCAACGGCGTCGGCCGGTTCCTCGTCACCAAGCAGCCTGTCGGCCCCTCGCTGCTGATCACGCCGTGGAACTTCCCGATGGCGATGGGCACCCGCAAGATCGGTCCCGCGGTCGCCGCAGGCTGCACGATGGTGATCAAGCCTGCCGCACAGACGCCGCTGTCGATGCTGGCGCTCGCGCAGATCCTGGCCGACGCGGGCCTGCCGGACGGGGTGCTCAACGTCGTCACCACCACCGGTGCGGGCGAGGTCATGGAGCCACTCATCCGGGACGGCAGGGCGCGCAAGCTCTCCTTCACCGGCTCCACGGCTGTCGGCCGCAAGCTGCTGGAGCAGTGCGCGGGCAATGTGCTGCGCACCTCGATGGAGCTGGGCGGCAACGCGCCCTTCCTCGTGTTCGACGACGCCGACCTCGACGCCGCCGTCGATGGTGCGATGCAGGCGAAGATGCGCAACATCGGCGAGGCGTGCACTGCCGCCAACCGGTTCTACGTGCAGCGCGGCATCGTCGAGGAGTTCTCCCGCAGGCTGACCGAGCGGATGGCGGCATTGCCGATCGGTCGCGGCACCGAGGACGGCGTTGTCGTCGGGCCGCTCATCGACGAGGCTGCCGTGGCGAAGGTGAACGCGCTCGTGACGGATGCGACCCAGCGCGGGGCCAAGGTCCTCACCGGAGGGACCACTGTGGACGGTCCGGGCCACTTCTACCGGCCGACGGTGCTCACCGATGTTCCCGCTGCGGCCAGGATGTCCACCGAGGAGATCTTCGGCCCGGTCGCGCCGATCTCGGTGTTCGACACCGAGGACGAGGCGTTGGCCGCGGCCAACGACACCGAGTACGGCCTCGTGAGCTACGTCTTCACCAGCGAGATCAAGCGGGCGCTGCGCGTGTGCGAGCGGCTGGAGACCGGGATGATCGGGCTCAACCAGGGCATCGTGTCGAACCCGGCGGCGCCGTTCGGCGGTGTCAAGCAGTCCGGCCTCGGCCGGGAGGGCGGCACCGTCGGTATCGAGGAGTTCCTCGAGACCAAGTACATCGCGGTGAGCCTGTGAGCGGGGGCGGGCACCGGATCGCGTCCATCCCTGGTGACGGCATCGGCGTCGATGTCACGGTCGAGGCCCGCAAGGTGCTCGACCGGGCGGCGACGGCGTTCGGTTTCGGTCTGGAGTGGACGGAGTTCGACTGGAGCTGTGAGCGCTACGCCACGATCGGCGCCATGATGCCGGAGGACGGCATCGAGCAGCTGCGGCCCTTCGACGCGGTGTTGCTCGGCGCGGTCGGGTTTCCCGGCGTCCCCGATCACGTTTCGTTGTGGGGCCTGCTGATTCCCGTTCGGCGGGCGTTCGCCCAGTACGTGAACCTGCGGCCGGTGCGGCTGCTGCCGGGCACCACCTCGGTGCTCGCCGGCCGCTCGGCCGAAGACCTGGAGATGGTCATCGTCAGGGAGAACTCCGAGGGCGAGTACTCGACGCTCGGTGGCAGGCACAACGTGGGCCAGCCTGGCGAGTTCGCGTTGCAGGAAGCGGTGTTCACGCGCACCGGTGTGGAGCGGATCATCCGGTACGCGTTCGAACTCGCGCGCACCCGCGCAGGCCGCGTGTGTTCGGCGACCAAGTCGAACGGGATCATCCACACAATGCCGTTCTGGGACGAGATCTTCGCCGAGATCGCTGCCGGGTACCCCGACGTGCAGGCGGAGCAGATGCACATCGACGCGCTCGCGGCGCGGATGGTGCAGCAGCCCGACAGGCTGGACGTCATCGTTGCGTCCAATTTGTTCGGTGACATCCTGAGTGACCTGGCTGCCGCGGTGACCGGCGGGCTCGGCATGGCGCCGTCCGGCAACATCAACCCGGAGCGGCAGTACCCGTCGATGTTCGAGGCCGTGCACGGCAGTGCACCGGACATTGCGGGCCAGGGCATCGCGAACCCGGTCGCGCAGGTGCTCGCCGGGGCGATGATGTTGGAGCAGCTCGGCGAGGCCGAGGCGGCACAGGCGGTACGCGTCGCGGTGGAGAAGGTGCTCGGCGAGGGAGCTGTCCGCACCCCCGATCTCGGTGGGAGTGCCACGACAGCGGAGCTCGGCTCCGCCATCGCCGCGGCGATCTGATTCCCGAGGGCGGTCCAGGCCGTATCTAATAAGCGGCTGAGGTTCTGCCACCCGCACCGCTACGCAGGCCCTTCACAAATGGTCTTTAGCCGGACATTGCCGACCCGGGGAGCCAGCGTGTCAGGAGGAACCGGCGGCTCCAGCGGCATAGTTTCCCGCCGGATTGGGCACTTCCTCCGCCATGAATCTCTTCGGGTTGGGAGTCCCAGGTCCACTGGCCGTCGTCGGCGCGACCCTGGGAACCGCGCGTGGACTGGCCGAGATCACGCTGCGGCCACGCCGCATCGACCGGACGCTCAAGTCGCGGCTGCACATCGAGGCGCACGGTGTGCACGCGCAGGGCAGCGAGCTCGTGGCGAAACGGATCGAACGTGCGCTCGAAGAACATCCTGCCGTGGCGTGGGCGCGGGTCAACGCCCCGTCCTCGCGCGTGATCATCGAACTGGCCGACCCCACCGTGGGGGCCGGTGAGCTGCTCGAGATCGTCCAGTGTGCGGAGGCCGAGCCCCCCACCCCGGAGGAGGCGGCCGCCGAGGACGAACTGCACCATCCGGCGGATGGCACGCGGGGGACGCGCCTGCTGCCGACGCTGACGACTGACTTGTTCGGTTTGGCCCTCTCGGCCTTGACACGCATCGCGCCGTGGACGCCGTTGCCGCCAGAGGTCGCCGCCGCGCTGACGCTCGTCGACCACCACCCGGTGCTGAAGGAAGGCCTCGCCCGTCGCACAGGCAGCCACGACCGGGCCGATTCGCTTACCTCCCAGCTGACCGCGCTCGCGCAGGGGCTGGCCGGTGGCACGGAAGGCACGCTCCTGGACACGGCGCTGCGGTTCGGGCAGTGGCGGGAGGCGCGCGAGCACGAGCGGGCCTGGGCCGCGGCGGAGGACGAGCTGATCACCGGTCCCGACGGGGCCGAGGCGGCGCCGTGCGCGATCACGCGGCCGGTGCCGCTGCCGGAGGGTGATGTCGAGCAGTACGAGCGGCGCGTGCTCGCACTGGGGGCGTCGGCGACCGCTGTCACCGCACCGTTCGTTGGTGCGCGGCGCGCGTTCGCGGTCGGGCTGACCGCGCTACCGAAGTCGGCCGAGGCAGGGCGGACGGCGTTCGCGACGGGGCTGGGCACCGTGCTCGCGCGGCGCGGGACGCTGGTCATGGACCGGGCCGTGCTGCGGCGGCTGGACCGCATCGACACGCTGGTGCTGGACCGCTCCGCGCTGGAGACCGGCCGTTCGGTGCTGCGGGACCTGGAGCCCTTGCCGGGCGGCGACCGGCACGCGATCGCGGAGCTGGCGTGGCGGTTGTTCGATCCGTCCTGGCCGGGCGCTGTCCGCAGCGAGCGCGAGTGGCGGCTCGGCCCCCTTGACGCACTCGACGTGGACGTCGAAACAGGCCGCCAGGCAGGGGACCGGATGCGGCGGCGCGGTGCGACCGGCCTGCTCGGCCTCGCCCGTGGGCCGCGGCTGCAGGCTGTGCTGGCGTTGGCGGGTGAACCACTGCCCGGCATGCACACCCTCCTTGCTGCCGCGCAGCGGTCGCAGCTGAAGGTGGTGTACGCCGACGAGCCGTTCGACCGCGTGCGCGAGCTGCAGGAGCAGGGCGCGGGGGTGCTGCTCGTGTCGGACGACCGGCAGGCGCTCGGCGCTGCCGACTGCGGCATCGGTGTCCATCGGACAGGAGACGCGGCACCGTGGGGGGCGCATGTGCTGGTCGGTGACGACGTCGGCGCCGCGGCACTGCTCGTGGAAGCCGTTGTCACCGCGAAGAGGGTGAACGCCGAGAGCATCCGGATCGCGCAGGCGTCCACCGGTGTGGGCGTGGTGACGGCGCTGCAGTCAGAAGGGGCGAGCGCGACCGTACGCGGTCAGCGGGTCGTCAACGTCGGCGCCGGGATCGCGCTGGTCAACGGACGGCGGCACGCACGCGGTATCGAGCCGCCCGATGTGGTGCCGCCGGAGACGGTGCCGTGGCACCTCATGCCGGCGCAGGCCGTGCTCGACAGGCTCGGCAGTTCAGCGGAAGGCCTGAGCGCGCTGGAAGCACGCAGACGAGCGCGGGCGCGTGGCGTCGGCCCGCTCGGCACGACACTCGGCAGCGCGTTCCTGGCCGAGCTGGCCAACCCGCTCACGCCCGTGCTGGCAGGTGGTGCCGCCCTGTCGGCGGCGGTCGGCTCGCTCGTTGATGCGGGGCTGGTGGTCGGTGTGATCGGGTTGTCGGCCCTCATCGGCAGTCTTCAGCAGGTGCACACCGAGCGGGAGCTGGCCGAGTTGTTGAGCAAGTCCTCGGTGAGCGCGACCGTGCTGCGGGACGGCGACGAGCGTGTGGTCACCGCCGACGACCTGGTGCCGGGGGACGTGGTCTCGCTCGCCGCGGGCGATGTCGTGCCCGCCGACTGCAGGCTGCTGGAGACCACAGGGTTCGAGGCGGACGAGTCGTCGCTGACCGGCGAGTCACTGCCGGTCGCCAAGGACCCGGCGGCGGTCGTGGCCGGCAACGTCGCGGAGCGCACCTCGATGGTCTACGAGGGCACGACGGTCGCCGCTGGGGAGGCCACGGCCGTGGTGGTGGCGGTCGGTGACGACACCGAGGCCGGGAAGAGCATGGCGATCGCCAGGGCAGGCGCGCCGCCGACCGGTGTGGAGCGTCGGCTGAGCAAGCTCACCGAGCAGAGCCTGCCGCTGGCCGCCGGATCCGCGGTCGCCGTGGCCGGTGCCGGGTTGCTGCGTGGTGTGCCGCTGCGGGAAAGCCTTGGTGCGGCGGTGAACCTGGCGGTCGCGTCGGTGCCGGAGGGGCTGCCGTTCCTGGTCAGCGCTGCGCAGCTGGCCGCGGCGCGCAGGCTCGCCGAACACGGAGCGCTGGTGCGCAACCCACGAAGCATCGAGGCGCTCGGCCGCGTCGACGTGCTGTGCTTCGACAAGACCGGCACCCTCACCGAGGGCAGGCTCAGCGTCAGCGACGTCGACGACGGCAGTCGCCGTGCCCGCCTCGACGCACTCGACGGGGCACTGCGACCGGTACTGGCGGCGGCGCTGCGGGCAACGCCACAGGAGGCCCCCGAGGACCTCCCGCACGCCACGGACCGGGCGATCGTCGAGGCCGGGCAGCAGGCCACGCTGACCGCGGCGACGGGAGCGTCGGGCTGGCGACCGGTGTCCGCCGCGCCGTTCGAACCCTCGCGCGGCTATCACGCGGCGGTGGGCAGTACGCGCAAGGGCCTGCTGCTCAGCGTCAAGGGCGCACCCGAGGAGGTCCTGCCGCGGTGTTCACTCGACGAGCGCACGCGCAAGCGTTTGTTCAGCCGGATGCGCGCGCTGGCCAAGGCAGGCAAGCGCGTGCTTGCGGTCGCCGAGCGGTTCGTCGACAGCGCGGAGATCTCGCCGGAGTGCGTGCGGGAATTGACCTTCCGAGGTTTCGTCGGGATCGCCGATCCGGTGCGCCGCAGCGCGGCACCCGCGGCGGCGCGGCTGCAGAACGCCGGTGTGCGCATCGTGATGATCACCGGTGACCACCCGGTCACCGGTGCGGCGATCGCCGCGGAGATCAACAACCGTGGTGACCTACACGTGGTGACCGGGGCCGAGTTGGAGGAGCTGGACGATGAGCGGCTGCGCAAGGTACTGGCCGAGGTCGATGTCGTCGCGCGGTGCACGCCGGCGCAGAAGGTCCGGATCATCAAGGCATATCAGCAGCTGGGCAAAACCGTTGCCATGACGGGTGACGGCGCCAACGACGCACCGGCGATCCGGCTCGCCGACGTGGGCATCGCGCTCGGCAGGCGCGGGACGCCCGCAGCCCGCGCGGCCGCGGATCTCGTGGTGACGGACGACCGCCTGGAGACGATCATCGCCGCACTCGTGGAGGGCCGCGCGATGTGGGCGTCGGTCCGTTCGGCGCTCAGCGTGCTGTTGGGCGGCAACGTCGGCGAGATCACGTTCAGCCTGATCGGCGCCGCGATGACAGGGCGCTCGCCGCTGACTGCCCGGCAGCTGCTGCTGATGAACCTGCTGACCGACCTGGCACCGTCGATGGCGATCGCGTTGCGCAGGCCGAACGGCGAGGCCGTCGAGGAGCTGCTGCAGGAGGGGCCGGAGAGCTCGCTGGGCACCCGGCTGTACCGGGAGATCGGTGTGCGGGCGGGGTCGACGACACTGGGTGCGACCACGGCGTGGTCGATCGCGCGGTTCACCGGGCGGCGGCGCAGGGCGGGGACCGTCGCACTGGCGGCGATCGTGGGCACGCAGCTGGCGCAGACGCTGCTGACCGCGGGCCGCAGCCCCTCGGTCCTGGTCAGTGCCGCCGGATCGGCGGCGGTGCTCGCCGCAGTGGTCCAGACGCCGGGGGTCAGCCAGTTCTTCGGCTGCACGCCGCTCGGTCCGTTCGCCTGGAGCATCGCGCTGGGTAGCGCCGGGGCCGCGAGCGTACTGGGTGCGCTGTTCGGCTGAGCGTCTCAGGCGATGTCGACACCGCTCGCGGGCGGACCGCCGGCGGCGAGGCTGGTACCGGGCGCGAGCCGTTGTACCGCGTCCTCCATGTGCGCTTCCAGCAAGGCAAGCATCGATTCCTCCTCGCCTGCCCGCAGCGCCTCGATGATCCGGTTGTGCTCGGCGATCCGTTCGTCGACGCCCTGGTAGCCCCGGTGGTACGTGCTCTGCAGCGCTGACAGGCACATGCGCGTCTCGATGAGCAGCGTGCGCGCCATCCTGGCGAGCCTGCGGCTGCCGGAGGCATCGATCAGCGCCTCGTGGAAGCGCAGGTCCGCCTCCGTCAACGCGGCGGGGTCGTCCTGCTGATCGGCCTCGGCCATCGCCTTCACGGCCTGATCGAGGAGTGCGGCGACCTCGTCCCGGTCGTTGCCGCGGACGATCTGGATCGCGGCGGCCCGCTCGATGGCGGAGCGGGCCGCGTAGATGTCGTAGACGTCGCCGGGTTCGAGGTCGATCACGAAGAGCCCGCGATGGCGCTCGCTGCGGAGCAGTCCCTCGGAGACCAGCCGTTGCATGGCCTCGCGCAGAGGTCCTCGTGAGACCTGGAACTGGGCCGCGAGTTCCGCCTCGCCGAGCTGCGCACCGGGTGGCAGCGAGCCGTTCATGATCGCGTCCCTGAGCTGGCGCGCGATGATGGCCGCGGTGGACTCCCGGTTGACCGGTTCGATGTCCGCGAGCATGGCTACCCGACCTCCGTGCGGAACAGCGCGCCGAGGCCGGTGACGGCCCGTGCTGCGCCGGCGAGGCGCAGGCCCTCCCACACGGTGACCTGGTTGGCCGTCAGCACCGGCTTGCCGAGCCGCTTCTCGATGGTGTCGACGAGGGCGAGCGTGCGCATGGCAGTGTCCGGCACGAGCAGCGCCTCGGCATCCGGATGGTCCCGGCTCACGATCAGCTCGATGACCGCCTCCGCTGGCAGGTCGCCGACCTCGGCTGCCGTGTCGATGTCGGCCGCGGACATGGCCGTGACCTCGACCCCGCCGCGGTGCAGGAACTCGACGAACAGCGCGGCCACGTCGTCGGGGTAGCTCGCGGCCACCGCGACCCGGCGCAGCCCCAGCGCCGCTGCCGCGCGGACGAAGGCGAACGAGGTGCTGGAGGCCGGCAGCCCGGCGGATGCCTCGGACAGCTGCGCCACCTGCTCGGCCGCACCATCCCAGCCGTAGACGAAACTGCCGCTCGTGCAGGCCCAGACGATGGCCGCGGGGTCGTGCTTGGCCAGCAGAGCGGCGCCTTCGGCGAGCCGCTTCGGTGAGCCGAGGTCCAACAGCTCGGCGATGGCGTGCAGGTCGGTGCCGTAGATGTGCTCGACGGGAAGACGCGCGCCGTTGCCGAGCATGCGCTCGGCGAGCGGGTAGTCGTCCTCGGCGGCGTGGTCGGGATAGATGAAACCGACGGTGGCCAATCAGCACCTCCAGATAGGATTGTCGACAATCCTAGTAAAGACGTTCACGATACTTCACGCAGCCATTTGCCCGGCCCGACGATCGGCAGGCCCATCCGCTTGAGGCAGGCCCACATGGTGAGCTGGTTCGCGGTCAGGACCGGTTTGCCGAGCGCGTTCTCCAGTGGCTCGATGACGTCGTAGGTCGGCAGGTTCGTGCAACTGACGAAGATCGCCTCGGCGGCGTCGTGGTCGGCCGCGATGATCCGCTCGACGATGGTGCGGTAGCTGACCTTCCAGATGCCGCCGCCGAGACCGAGATGATCGCTGGACACGGTGTGGACGCCGAGCTCGGTGAGGAACTCGTGGAGCTTGCCGGTGAGGTCGGCGTCGTAGGGCGTGAGCACCGACACCCGGTGCAGGTCGAGCTGGTGCAGTACCTCGGCCAGCGCCCCCGACGTCGTCACCGCGGCCGGTGCCCCGGCATCGCAGATCACCTTGCGCAGGGTGCGTTCGGCATCGACGCCGCTGACGAAGCTGCCCGAGGTGCACAGGTAGGCCACGACCTCCGGTTCGACGTGCAGGACGTCGCGGGTGGCGGCGGCGAGGTGGTGGGCGTTGCTCACCAGGTGGGCCATCTCCATGCTCACCGGCACCGGTTCGTACGGCGTCCTGGCGAGGTGCAGCGAGACCTCCATCGGCACCCAGCGCCACAGCTCGCGCTCGAGCGCGAGATCGAAGGGCGCGATGATGCCGATTCCCCGCTGCGCCAGCGGGCCGTCGAACGCGGGGAAGTCCAGCGCTGCGAAATCCAAGGCTCAACCCTCCGACGGCTTTTCTTTGCAGGAGTGCGCCTCCGGGGTGACTCCTCGGATTGTTGACAATCATACGACTGGCTCATACCGTGTCAACGTGAGTGGCACGGAATCACCGGTGCTCGCGGTGCTGTGTGGTGGCCAGCATCCCCCGGATATGCAGCCCATCGAACAAGCCGCCCTCGTTCGTTACACCGATGCCACCGGGTTACCGGGTGCTTTGCGCGACGCCGATGCGCTCTTCGTCTATGACTTCCTGTCCACCGCCGTGCGCGCCGCCTGGCCCTCGGCCAACCGTTTGCGCTGGTTACACATCGCCAGTGCCGGCGTGGACCCGGTGATGTTCCCGGCTCTGCGGGACAGTGATGTGGTCTTGACCAATTCGCGGGGCGTCTTCGACGGCGCCATCGCCGAGTACGTTCTCGGTCAGATCCTTGCGTTCGCAAAGGATTTCGCGACCTCGCTGCGTTTGCAGGACGAGCGCACCTGGCGGCACCGGGAGAGCGAGCGCATCCAGGGCCGGTCCGTGCTCGTGGTCGGCACCGGGCCGATCGGCCGCGCGATCGCGCGACTGCTGCGTGCTGCCGGCATGTCCGTCGCCGGGGCCGGCCGCACGCCGCGTACCGGTGACCCGGACTTCGGCACCGTCCACGCGTCGGACCGGCTGGCCGAATGCCTGCCCACCGCGGACTACGTCGTCGCGGTGGCGCCGCTCACCGAGCAGACCAAGGGCATGTTCGACGTCACGGCGTTCGCCGCGATGCGCCAAGGAGCCCGCTTCATCAACGTCGGCCGCGGTGAGCTCGTCGTCACCGGCGACCTGGTGGAGGCGCTGCGCTCGGGGCAGCTCGGCGGAGCAGCGCTCGACGTGTTCGACACCGAACCGTTGCCGGTTGACAGTCCGTTGTGGACCATGGATAACGTGCTCATATCGCCGCACATGTCGGGGGACTTCGCCGGCTGGCGCACTGCGCTGGTCGAGGTGTTCGCCGACAACTTCCGGCGCTGGCTGGCGGGGGAGCCGTTGCACAACGTCGTGGACAAGCGCCTCGGCTACGTTCCGTCCAGCTGACGCACACCGACAGCACCGAGGAGAACTATGCCGAGCACGGGAACCCTGCTGACCGCGAGCGAACTCGTCGCCGCCTACTCCTCGGGAGAGCTGTCGCCGGTGGAGGCCACCCGGCTCGCCCTCGAGGCGATCGAGGAGCGGGACGGCGAGTACAACGCCTACACGCTGGTCGACCCGGAGGTGGCGCTCGACCACGCCCGTGCGTCGGAGGAGCGCTGGCGCGAAGGCAATCCCATCGGCTGGCTCGACGGTGTCCCGGCGTCCATCAAGGACGTGTTCCTCACGCAGGGCTGGCCGACGCTGCGCGGCTCGGTGTGCATCGACCGCGACCAGCAGTGGGACGCCGACAGCCCGGTCACCGCGCGAATGCGCGAGAACGGGCTCGTGCTGCTCGGTAAGACCACGACCCCGGAACTGGCCTGGAAGGCCGTTACCGACAGCCCGCTCGACGGCATCACCCGCAACCCGTGGAACCCGGCGCTCACACCCGGTGGTTCCAGCGGTGGTAGCGCGGTCGCCGTCGCCGCCGGGATGGGCGAGCTCTCGGTGGGCACCGACGGTGGTGGCTCGGTGCGCATTCCGGCGTCGTTCTGCGGCATCGTCGGGTTCAAGCCGACGGCGGGGCGCGTCCCGATGTACCCGCCGAGCCCGTTCGGCCAGCTCCCTCATGCGGGGCCGCTGGCGCGTTCGGTGGACGATGTCGCGCTGCTGCTCGACGTCCTCGCCACGCCTGACCACCGCGACCCCAGCGCACTGCCGCCTCCCATTGGTACCTACCGGGAGGCGGTGCGTCGTGACGTGCGCGGGTTGCGCGCCGCGTTCTCGCCCGCGTTCGGTTACGTCGACGTCGACCCCGAGGTCGCACAGGCGGTGGTGTCGGTTGTCGCGATGCTGGACGAGGCCGGGCTCGTGGTCGAGGAGGCCGACCCCGGGTTCGCCGACCCCATCGAGGCGTTCGACGTGCTGCGCTCGGCGGGCGCCGCGAAGCTGCTCGACACGTTCCCGGAGGGCTCGGCGGAGCGGATCGACCAGGGGCTGCGCGCCGTGTGGGAACAGGGCCGGACCTACTCGGCGCGTGACTATCTCGACGCCATGGCCGAGCAGGCGGCGCTCGGGATCCACATGGGCGAGTTCCACACCCGCTACGACGTGCTGCTCACCCCGACCGTACCCATCCAGCCCTTCGAGGTCGGCCACGACGTACCGGCGGGCTCCGGTCTACGTGACTGGCCACAGTGGACACCGTTCACCTACCCGTTCAACCTGACCCAGCAGCCGGCGATCACGGTGCCTGCTGGTTTCACGTCCCGCGGCCTGCCGGTCGGGCTGCAGATCGTCGGCCCGAGGCACTCGGACGACCTGGTGCTGGCGGTCGCGCGGCTGGTCGAGGAAGTGCAGCCGTGGCCGACCGGCCGTCCCGCCGGCCCGCCCCGGTAACAGTCACTTCACGGCGCATTCGAGTTCGGTGAGGGCGGTGTCGAGGTGGAGGAGTAGGCGCTGGAGGTGGGGGACGCTGCGGCGACAACCGGTGATGCCGAAGTCGAGGTTGCCGCCGTTGTTCGTCAGGGTGATGTTGAGTGCCTGCCCGTCGAGCAGCACCGACGCGGGGTAGATGCCCTCGAGAGCGGCGCCGTTCCAGTACATCTGCCTGCGCGGTCCTGGCACGTTCGAGATCACGATGTTGAACGGCGGGCGCGTGGAACTGACGAACCCGGGAACCGGTGATGCGCCCAGCGGGGCGACGTTCAGTGCCGAGAGCAGCAGCACCTGTAGCGGCGACAGCTCTTTGAAGATCCGCTTGCCGTCGGCCATGGAACGGGTGACCACGGCGAGCCGCTCGGCCGGATCGGCCTTGTCGGTGCCCAGATTGCACAGCAGAGCGCCGATCTGGTTGCCCCCGGTGTCGGCACCGCGGGACCGGTTGCGCAATGACACCGGCACCATGGCGATGAGCGGCGCGTCAGGAAGGGCCCTGTGCTCGATGAGGTAGTCCCGCAGCGCACCGGCGCACATCGCGAGCACCACGTCGTTACGGGATACCTTGGCGGCGGTGGCGATCGCGCGCACCCGGTCCAGTGGCCAGGACTGCGCCGCGAACCGGCGCGCCCCGCCGATCGGCACGTTGAACATCGTCTTCGGCGCCTGCAACGGCAGGGTCAGGGTATGCGCCCGGAACGCCTCCGTCGCCACCTTCACCGCATTCTGCGGCACCCTGGTCAGCTGTGCGGCAGCGCTGCTGGCCGAGTGCAGCAGGGCGATCGGGCCGCGCGGCACGCGCGCCGCTCGCTGCGGCGTGCGGGACCCCCACGGCGGCAGGCAGTCGCGCGCGTCGGGGTCGTCGCTGAGTGTGTTCTGTAGCTGGCGCAGTGCCGACACACCGTCCAGCAGCGCGTGGTGGATCTTGCTGTAGATCGCGAACCGCCCGTCGTTGAGCCCCTCGACGAGGTGGACCTCCCACAGCGGACGGTGCCGGTCCAGCAGTGTGCTGTGCCAGCGCGATGTCAGCTCCAGCAGCTCCCGGATCCGGCCGGGCTGGGGCAGCGCGGAATGCCGGAAGTGGTAGTCCAGCTCCAGCTCGGCGTCCTCGGCCCACGCGACATAGCCCAGCGTGTTGACCGGCCGTGCGGGCCTGCGCCGGAACAACGTGCGCACACTCGTGTTGCGCAGCAGGTCCTGCCGGAGATCACGAAGGTAGTCCGGCCCGGCTGCGTCGGGTTTGCTGAACAGTTGGAGCCCGCCGACATGCATCGGATGCTCGCGGGTCTCGATGAACAGGAACATCGAGTCCGTCACCGGCATCATTGGCATCCCGCCTCACCCCGCCTCGCTGAGCCGGCGCTCGGGCACGCCGAATGCCGAGTCTACGTACTACTGTCCATGACATGACCATTCCGACGGACCCGGAAACCGGGGAATTTCACCGCGCCCCCAATCGGTTCGCGGGCCGCATCACCGCCGACGGCCGGGACGGCTGGCCGGTGGAACCCGGCCGCTACCGGCTCGTGGTCAGCAGGGCCTGCCCGTGGGCAAGCCGGGGGCTCGTCGTGCGCAGGCTGCTCGGCCTCGAACCGGTCATCTCGGTTGCCGTCGCCGACCCGATTCAGGACGAGCAGAGCTGGCGGTTCACACTCGACCCCGGTGGCGTCGACCCGGTGCTCGGCATCAAGTACCTGCACGAGGCCTATACGCTGGCCGACCCCGACTACACCGGTGGCATCAGTGTGCCCGCCATCGTGGACATCCCCAGCGGACGGTTGGTCACCAACGACTATCCGCAGATCACGCTGGACCTCGCCACCGAATGGACCGCCCACCACCGCCAGGGCGCCCCTGATCTGTACCCCGAGGCATTACGAGCCGAGATCGACGAGGTCAACCGTGCTGTGTACGCAGACGTCAACGCGGCGGTGTACGAAGCCGGTTTCGCCTCGAAGCAACATGCCTACGACGAAGCCTACGACCGGCTGTTCGCCCAACTGGATGCGCTGTCCGAACGCCTGGCGCGGCAGCGCTATCTGGTGGGCGACACCATTACCGAGGCCGACATCCGGCTGTTCACCACGCTCGTCCGGTTCGACGCGGTGTACCACGGTCATTTCAAGTGCAACCGCAACAAGCTCACCGAGCTGCCGGTGCTGTGGGCCTACGCGCGCGACCTGTTCCAGACACCGGGTTTCGGTGACACCGTCGATTTCGATCACATCAAGCGCCATTACTACCAGGTGCACGAGCAGGTCAACCCGACACGCATCGTGCCGAAAGGTCCAGACCTTTCGCTGTGGGCGGCGCCGCACGGGCGGGAGTCGCTCGGCGGAAGGCCTTTCGGCGACGGCACACCGCCGGGTCCGCCGCCGCAGGCGGAAACCCTGCCGCCGCAGTGGTGACGAGGTCTGCGCGACACCGTGATCGGGGGGCTCGTATCCTCGCCGGGTGACCCAGATCGGAGCGCAGCGTCTCGTCGATGCACTGACCGAACTCGGAGTCGACGTGGCGTTCGGTCTCCCCGGCGTGCACAACCTGCCCATCTGGGAGGCGTTGTCGGCGACCAGCATCCGGCTCATCGGCGTGCGCCACGAGCAGGCGGCCGGCTTCGCAGCAGACGGCTACGCCCGTGCGACCGGCAGGCTCGGCGTCGCGTTGGTGACCACCGGCCCCGGTGCCGCGAACACCCTCGCCGCGGTCGGGGAGGCGCGGGCGTCGGCCTCGCCGGTGCTGGTGATCGCCACCGACATCCCCGCCGCGCTGCGCAGGCCCGGCACGGTGCGTGGGGTGCTGCACGAGACGAGCGACCAGCAGGCGATGTTCGCGCCGGTCACCAAGGCCGGGTTCACGGTCGACCATCCCGATGCGATCGCGCCGACCATCCGGCGTGCGGCCAAACTGGCGTTGCGGCCGCAGAGTGGCCCCGTGTACGTCGGCGTCCCCACCGACTTCCTGCGGGAGGAGGCGGCTGACAGCGCCGACCTCGAGCCCACCGAACTGCTGCACACGGTGGCCATGGCGGACCTGGACCGGGCGCGTGAGGCACTGAGCTCCGCGCGGCGCCCGCTGATCTGGGCAGGTGGCGGTGCGCTGCGCGCCGGTGCGGGGGAGGCCATCGGCAAGCTGGCGGAAACGCTTGCGGCGCCGATCGTCACGACCTTCGCCGCTCGGGGGATCGTGTCGCCCGACCATCCGTGCCGCGCGTCGAACCCCGTGCACACCCCCGAGGTCGGTGCGCTGTGGGACGAGGCCGACGTCGTACTCGCCATCGGTACGGACTTCGACGGGCTGATGACGCAGAACTGGCGGATGCCCCAGCCACCGCGCCTCATCGCCGTCAACGTCGATGCCGCCGACGCCGCCAAGAACTACCCGCCGGACCTGTTGCTGCAGGGCGACGCCCGCGATGTCGTGGAGCGGCTGCTCGTCGGGCTCGCGCCCAGGGCCGGGCTGGACGAGCTCAGCCGCCGGCTCGACGAGATCGAGTTGAAGGTACGCCGCCGGGTCCGCAAGGAGGAGCCGCAGGCGGCCGAGTTCCTCGCAGCGCTCGGGGAAACGCTGCCGGACGACGCGGTACTCGTGCCGGACATGTGCGTTGCGGGCTACTGGGTGGGCGGTTTCTACCGGATCGCCGCGCCACGCAAGCTCGCCTACCCGATGGGCTGGGGCACGCTCGGCTTCGGCTTTCCGGCCTCGCTGGGGGTGGCCGCGGCCGGCGCCGGCCGTGCGGTGTGCGTCACCGGCGATGGCGGGTTCCTCTACGGCGTCGGTGAACTGGCCACGGCAATCCAGGAGAACCTGCCACTCACCGTCGTGATCGTCGACGACGGCGGGTACGGCATGCTGCGCTACGACCAGACACGGGCAGGTCTGCCGCATTGTGGCGTCGACCTGGTGACGCCGGACTTCGTCGGGCTGGCCAAGTCGTTCGGTGTCTACGCCGACCGGGTGGACGGTTTCGGCAGGGCGTTTCGCAGGCTGCTGCGGGAGTTCACCCGCGCCGACGAACCGAACGTGCTGGTGGTGAGCGCCGAACTGAGCCCGCCGCTCAACACGTCTCCCCGCTGGTACCGGGCCGGGTGAGGTGGCGATCGCGGATAATGGCGGTATGGACGACACAGCGGAACGCATTCTTCGTGATTCGGCCACGATCGCCGTGGTCGGACTGAGCCGTGACCCCGCCAAGGAGGCGCATTCCGTGCCGGCCGCCATGCAGGCGGCGGGCTTCCGGGTGATCCCGGTCAACCCGGTGGCGGACACGCTGCTCGGCGAGCGGGTGTACCGGTCGCTGACGGAGATCCCGGAGGCGGTGGACGTGGTGAACGTGTTCCGGCCGTCGCACGACGCGCCTGCTGTCGCTCGCGACGCGGTGCGGATCGGCGCGAAGGCGCTGTGGTTGCAGCAGGGCATCGTCTCGGCGGAGGCGCGGGCGATCGCCGAGGAGGCGGGGCTCGCCTACGTCGAGGACCGGTGCATTGCGGTGGTGCGGGCGGTCGCCGCTATTCGCAAGTGATGGTCAGGGTTTCTCCGTGAGGTACATGAAATCGTTCACGTCCACCAGCCCGAGCAAGCCGCGCACGGCCGCGGGCATCGCGTCCCTCCGCTCGTCGTGCACGATGCGTGGTTTGTTCAGCCGGACCGTGCGGCCGCGGGTGCGCAGCTGGCAGCCGTCGGCTGCCTGCACGTTGCGGACCCAGTCCGTGCGCGTGCCGTAGGCGAGGGCGACAACGTAGCCGTCCTGCGTGCGGAAGGCGTTCACCGGTGTCGAGTACAGGTGGCCCGACTTGCGGCCCCGATGGCGGATGACGCCGAAGCCGGGCAGCCACTCGGCACCGCGGCGCGTGATGTGGTTGGTGACGACGCGGTTGAACCGCGCGAGGCGTGATGGCAATGGCATGGTTCGAGTCTCCCCCAGCGCGGGACTCCCGGCCATGCGTGAGCGAAGGCAGGGGACAATTCTCGCGATCCAGGCTATGGTCTGGGCATGCCTTTCCGTTGACGCCCAACACCTCTACCTGAGGCGGCCCGTCCGCTCGCCCGGCTGATCCGGCTCTGGGCGCTGCTCGCCGACACGGTGCCCCTGTACCCGCTGTATGCGCTGCTGTTCGCCGACACGGGCCTGTCCGACGCCGAGATCTCGGCGCTGTTCGCCATCTGGTCGGTGGTGGGCGTTGTCGCCGAGGTGCCCACCGGTGCGCTCGCCGACCGGTTCTCCCGCAAGGCATCGCTTGTCGCGGGCGGCATCCTGCAGGCTGCCGGCTATGCATTGTGGACGGCGACGCCGGGTTTCGCCGCGTTCGCCGCCGGTTTCGTGCTGTGGGGCATCGGTGGCACGCTCGTGTCCGGTGCCGTCGAGGCGCTGCTCTACGACGGGTTGGCCGCCGCGAATGCCGCCGAGCACTTCACCCGGCTGTACGGCCAGGTCAACGCGTTCGAGCTGATCGCGCAGGTTCCCGCCGCACTGGCGGCCACCGTGCTGTTCTCGCTCGGCGGTTATCCCATCGTCGGCTGGGCGAGCGTCGGAACGTGCCTCGCCGCCGCGTTTGTCGCGTCACGGTTACCCGAGGGGCCTCGTGGGTTGTCCGAAAAGGACGAACCGGAGGAAGAACGCGGTTACTTCACCACGCTGCGGTCCGGTGTGGTGGAAGCGGTCACGAGCCCCGCGGTGCGCAGCGCCGTGATCGCGGTTGCCCTGCTGGCGTCGCTGGACGGCATCGAGGAGTATTTCCCGCTGCTGGCCCGGGATTGGCATGTGCCGATCGACTGGGTGCCGCTCGCGGTCGTGGCGATCCCGTTGGTGGGTGCCGTGGGTGCGGCGTTGGCAGGCAGGCTGGACAGGTTGCCCGCCGGCGCATTGAGTGCGGCGCTGCTCGCCGGCGTGGCGCTTTTCGGCCTGGCGGGGATGGTTGCGCACCCGGCCGGCCTGGCGGCGGTGGCCCTGTTCTACGCGCTGTACCGGGCGGTGCTGGTGGTCGGCAACGCGCGGCTGCAGCAGCGCATCGACAGCCGTGCGCGAGCGACGATCACCTCGGTCGCCGGGCTCGGTACCGATCTCGCCGGGCTCCTGCTGTTCGGGGCATGGGCGGTGGCGGGCCTGCCCGCCGCCCTGCTGTTGGCGGTCGCCGTCGCCGCGGCGTTGCCGCTCGGCCTGCGTGCCCGGGACCCGGTAGCGGGCTGACCGAGCCGGCCAGCCCGCTCTGGAGGTTCCCGCGGTTACACGGTGTTACGGGCGGGGCGGGTCGCCTCGGTGGTCGGCAACAGCACCTGGCCGGTGACGAACCGGCTCCACAGGCCGAAGTCGAGCTGCTTACCCGGCCTGGCGACGCTCTCGACGAAGCTGTGCGTCCTGCCCCTGGCATCGGTGAAGGTCGCGCCGAAGGAGACCTGGAAGCGGGTGGTGGCCGTACGTTCCCCAGGTGGAAGTGCCGACGGGAGCAGCTCGTCGGAAGCCCAGCGGTAGTCCTTGCGGTACAGGCCGGTCACCGGCTCGAACGTGTTCTCCAGCACGCCGCCCGTCGCCGGGATCGTGATCAGCACGCCCCGCATGCCGCTCGCGTAACGCGTGTTGAACACCGCGACCTCCGCGGTGGTGTCGGGGTAGACGCGCGCCGTGCCCGAGCCGACGCGGGAGCCCGCGGGGCACGCATCCGGGCCGCCTGCCTCGAACTGTTCACGCTCGCACGTGGGGAAGCGCTCGGGGTTGAACCGGATCGACTCGTCGAACAGGAACACGAACTGGCTTGCCGCTGCCGGTTTCTCGCCGGTCGCGGTGCGGCTGGTGCGGTCGAAAGCCACCTCGATGCCGTTGCGGGTGCCGCCGTCCTGGTGCACGGTCACCGCGAGTTGGTCGATGTTGGCGGGACCATCCGCCGGTGGCTCGTCGGGCGCCGCCGGGCCGCCAGGGGTGGGCAGCGGCCAGCTGGCGGCGGATGCCGGGGTGGCCGCGAGCGTGATCAGCAGTGTCACGGCACCTAGCGCGGACACCAGGGCGGTGAGCTTCTGACGTGGCATGGCTCTCCTCACTGTCTCTTCGACGGGCATCGAATAGACCATGGCCGGGGTAGTCTTTTCGTGAAGTATCGAAGAGACGTGCAAGGAGAACGCGGTGCCGCTGGGACGATGGGCACCACTGCGCCATCCGGACATTGCGGACGTCAGGCTGGACGACGTGCTGCAGGCACTCGCCGATCCCACCCGGCGCCGGATCGTGCGCATGCTCATCGCGGAGGGTGACCGCCCGTGTGGAACGTTCGGCCTGGATGTCGCCGCGTCGACGCTGAGCCACCATTTCCGGACCCTGCGCGCAGCCGGCATCATCCGGCAGTACGACAACGGCAGGCAGCGCTTCAACACGCTGCGCCTCGCTGAGCTGGATACCCGCTTCCCCGGCCTGGTAGACCAAATCCTCCACGCAGCCGCCGCCGACGCCGACCCTGCGCCAAGGTAACCACCGCGCGAGTCCCCCGCCCGGGCCCGCGAGTTGCCCGTCCAAGCCCGCGAGTCCCCCGCCCGGGCCCGCGAGTCCCCCGCCCAGGTGCGCGAGTTGCCCGTCCAGGCGCGTGAGTTGCCCGCTCGGGCCCGCGAGTTGCCCGTCCAGGCGCGCGAGTCCCACGCTCCAACTCACGAGCCCCACGCTCGGCGCGAATTGCGCGTTCGGGGGCACCAGTTGCCCGCTCGGGCCCGCGAGTTGCCCGCTCGGGACGGCCGCGTCATGGCTGCGGAATGCGCAATTCGCGAACCGGTGTGGGGGACTCGCCGACCGGTGCGGGGGACTCGCCGACCGGAGCGGGGGACTCGCGTGCTGGAGCGGGGGACTCGCGAAGCGGCGGCCGTGCTTGACCGGGGCATCAAGGTTCAGCCATTGTCCTGGCACCGACAGCGGCCCGGGACCGCCGGGTTGGTACTTGGTTGTGCGGCGAACACGCCGGCCGATATCGAGGACGGACTCGCCACACAGACTGCCATCGTGAGAGGGGAACACCATGGCAACTGAGCAGATCCACATCCGCAGGGCCGAACCGCATGAAGCAGCCGTGATCGCCGAGATCTGGCGGGCTGCCTGGCATGACGGCCACGACGGGAACGTTCCGGCGGAGCTCGTCGCCGCCCGCGACGAGAGCTCCTTTACCACCCGGGCAGCGCAACGCACCGGCGATACGACGGTCGCCGTCGTCGATGGTGAGGTGGCGGGCTTCATCATGGTCGACGGTGACGAGGTGGAACAGGTTTTCGTTGCTGCGAACCATCGAGGTCGCGGCGTGGCCGACGTCCTGCTCGAGGAGGCCGAACGGCAGGTCAGAGCGGCTGGCCACCCGAGCACCTGGCTTGCTGTGGTGCCGGGAAACACACGAGCGCGCCGTTTCTACGAGCGGCACGGCTGGGTCGACGCCGGCTCCTTCACCCACGCCGCACTGGTCGGGAACGGCTTCGTCGCGGTGCCGTGTCGCCGGTACGTCAAGGACTTTGCGTGACGGGAACGGGTGCCGCGGGGACCGTGTGGACGGTTGCCGCGGCCGCCGCGACCCGGTCCGCGGCACGCGGCGCCCGCAGCCGCTTGGTGACCCGCACGCACAGCACGACACCGGCGGCGGAGAAGATCGCCAGCGCGATGGACGCCCGGGAGAACCCCATGGCCAGCGCGTCCGCCGGCGCGCCGCCGGTCGCGGCGTGTGAGGCGCTCACCGAGGCGTAAATGCTCGCGACGACGGCCGTCAGCACGGCACCGCCGACGTAGCGCGCCATGTTGGAGATGCCCGACGCCGCCCCGATCTCTTCGTCGGACACCGAATCCGTCGCGATGGACGACGCGGGCCCGTTGGAGAGTGCGAGCCCGACGGCAATGCACAGCAGGCAGGGCAGGAACACCCAGTACGACCAGGACGCGCGTGTGGCGCCGAGTACGGCGAACCCGACCGTCATGAGCGCGAAGCCGCTCAGGATCACGATGCGGGCGCTGAACTTGTGCGCCAGCGGGGTCACGGTGGGCGCGACGATGACAACCCCGGCGGCCACCGGCAGGGAGGCGAGCCCGGCGACGAGACTGCTCATTCCAAGCGTTGCCGGGTCCTGGAAGTACAGGCTGATCAGCAGTGACAGTCCCGCGACCGCGCCGGCCCCGATCAGGATGGCGATCGTCGAGCCGACGAGCAGCGCGTTGCGGAGCAGGCTCAGGTTCACCAGCGGCGCGGCGCTCCGGCGCTCGACCCGGACGAAACCGTACGCCGCGAGCACGGAGATGGCCAGGCACAGCAAGGTCGGCACGGACAGCCAGCCCCATGTTCCGCCTTCGGACATGGCGAAGACGAACGGCACGAGGACGGCTGCCACCAGCAGGGTTCCGCCGATGTCGATGGAGCGCGGCCGGGACGGGTCCCGCGATTCCGGGTTCGTGCGCAGGGTCCACGGGATACAGACGGCGGCGATCGCCGCGTCCAGCCAGAACAGGCCCTGCCAGCCGGCGGCCACGTTGAGTACACCGCCGACGAGGGGCCCGGCCGCGGCTCCTGCGGCCGCGGCGGCGCCCCACAACGACACCGACCGCATCTGTGCGGGTCCGCTCGTTCCCGCGGAGAGCAGGCTCAGCCCGGACGCCAGGATCGCCGCACCGGCGGCGCCCTGGATGGCCCTGCCCACGATGACCATCCAGCCCGCCCAGGCCAAGGCGATCAACACGCACGAGACGACGAAGAGCGCCAGCCCGTACAGGAAGATCTTCCGCCTGCCGAAGATGTCACCCAGCGCGCCGGAGGTGACGATGGTGGCCGCGCCGACCAGCATGTAACCCGTCACCGCCCACTGCAGGGCATCCAGCGAGGTATGCAGGTCGGCCCCGATGGAGGGCAGCAGGATGCTCACCGCCGAGGTGTTGACGTTGACCACGAACGTCGAGACGCAGGCCGTCCCGAGCACGCCTGTGACCCGTGCCGTCTGGGTGGTGTTCATCGACGTTCTCCCCCGTCAGTTGCTGAACGAGGAGAGCATCCGCGCGGCGATGCGAGCCGCACCTCACCCTTTTCGCAGTAGATCAGCGAGCGACCGTCAGCACCTGCTCGACCACGAGCG
This sequence comes from Saccharomonospora sp. NPDC046836, assembly GCF_040645195.1. Lineage (NCBI taxonomy): Bacteria > Bacillati > Actinomycetota > Actinomycetes > Pseudonocardiales > Pseudonocardiaceae > Saccharomonospora > Saccharomonospora sp. NPDC046836. The sequence continues at coordinate 292,894 of NZ_JBEYXW010000003.1, read as the reverse complement.
CCATCCGAGCTTCCCGCTCAGCCGCTTCCTTCGTGCCGGCCAGTACCGCGTGAACCTGCGCGTCGATTGTGGTGATGGCAAGGCATGCCCTGCCGGAGGCGTCCTCGACGCCGTCGTCGGCAAGTGCCTTGGCGAACCGGTCGTGCAGCTCGCCCATCACCTCGGTGAACCGCGCGGTCAGCTGCGGAGTGCGCGGGGCATGCTCGCGCATCATCCGGTGCAGGTCGCCGCGCTGCTCGTGGAGCCGGACCGCCCCGGCGACGACAGCCTCGACGAGGGCCCGTAGGTCGCTGTACTCGGGCGTGAAGACGTCGGCCACCGTGGTCTCGACCTCGTCGAGATGGCGCAGGGCCAACTCGTGCAGCAGCGAGTGCTTGTCCGGGAAGTACTGGTAGAGCGAGCCGATCGACACTCCGGCCTGCGCGGCGATCCGGTTGGTCGTCGCGTCGATGCCGTCGCGTTCGAAAATGCGAGCAGCGGCTTCGAGCATGTACTCCACCATGTCGCGGGAACGCTGTTGCCGTGGTCTTTTGCGGTACGTGCTCACCGGTATCCAATGCGAGTTGATGGCCGTTGTCGGGTACCGAACGATGAAAGCCATGGACCACACGGATTATGCGCCCTTCCTGCCCCGCGAGTTCCGGCAGCCGACGGCGGAGCCGGAGCACACCTGGTGGGACTGGGCCGGCTGCCGCGTGCACGTCGCCAGGGCCCGGCGGCCGGACGCACCCGCCCGCGTTGTGCTGCTGCACGGTTCGGGCGGCCACGCCGGGGCGTTGTGGCCCATCGCATCGCTGATCGCCGCCGAGACCTTCGACCTGGCCGCGCCGGACATGCCCCTGTACGGGCGCACGGTCGTGCCCGATCCGGCAGGCATCCGCTACACCGACTGGATCGAGCTGCTCTGCGACTTCGTCGAGTCCGAGGACGATGGCAGGCCACTCGTCCTGGTCGGGGCCAGTATGGGCGGGATGCTCGCCTACGAGGTGGCGGCACGAACCGGCAGGGTCACGCATGTACTGGCGACGTGCCTGCTCGACCCGAGCGGCCGCGAGGCGCGCCGGGCCGCGTCGCGCTTCCCCGTGCTGGGCGGGCCTGCTCCCCGCTTGCTCGGCGAGCTGGATCGGGTTGCCGGCCGCCTGCGGATTCCGATCGCGCTGGCGGTGGACATGCAGGCGATGAGCGCCGATCGCGCGCTGGCCCGGCAGTGCGCGGCCGATCCGCGTGGCGGGGGAGTCCGGATGCCGGTGGGGTTCCTGGCGAGCTACTTCACCTTCGCGCACACCCGCCCGGAGCGGTTTACCCAGGCGCCGGTCACGCTGGTTCACCCTGCCGAGGACACCTGGACGCCGCCGCGGCTCAGTGCGGAGTTCCTCGGCCGCATCGCGGCTGAGACCAGGCTGGTGTTGCTCGAGAACTGCGGGCACTTCCCGATCGAACAACCCGGCTTCGGTGAGCTCATCTCCGTCGCACGCGAGGTTTGCCTGGCTGTCGGCAAGAGTGCTTAGCCCATGGGCAACGCGGCGACGCCCGCGTCGGCGACAGTCATGTCCTGGTCGACGGTGCCCGCACTGACGCCGATCGCCCCGATGACAGCGTTGTCCGAGCCCCGGGTGAGGGGAATGCCGCCGCCGAAGATCACCAGACCGCCGTTGGTGACCTCGATCCCGTAGAGCGGGGCTCCTGGGGCGGCGGCCTCCCCGAGTGCGGCGGTGGTCATCTTGAGCAGCGCCGCGGTGCGAGCCTTGCGGATCGCGATGTCGATACTGCCCAGGATCGCCCCTTCCTGCCTGGCGAACGCGAGCAGGTGTCCACCGGCGTCGACCACCGCGACGTTCATCGGCTGGCCGATCCCGTCGGCCTTGCCGAGCGCGGCCTCGAGTACCTGCTGGGCGTCGGTGAGCGTCAGTTCTGCGGCCACGGTCGTGTTCTCCTTCATTCCTCGAACGGTGCACCCTGCCAGTCCGGCAGGGTTTTCAGCGGGAGCCCGACCACGAGCCGGGCGGCATTGTGCCCGAGCACGCGGGCAACAGCGGGGGGACCGGACAGGACGGGAGAGCCGGGCGGTCGCTTGGCATGGTGCAGGCAGACCGTGCCGGCGTCGTCGACCCCGATCCCGACGCCCAGCGACGAAGCCTGCGCCGCCGCGAATGCCAGCACCGCGGCATCGTCGGACGGCGCGGGCTCGACCCGCACCGGCACACCTTCCTCTTCGAGGCCGGCACGGATACCACGCACGCTGTCGGCGCCGGGCACGGTGCAGCGCACGACGACCGATGGCCGGTGCCGTTCGGCGCTGGGACGCTGGTGCATTGCGGTCAGCTTCCCACCGCGACACCGAGCGAGCGGGCCGCTGCGTGGCTGGCGACGAGGCCGGTCGCCACCGCGTTGCGCGGGCCCTCGCTGCCCCGCACGTTGCCGGTGCCGCACACGATCCCGAGTCCGGCGACGGCTTCGGCGATCATGTCCGGTATCTCGAAGTCCAGTGCCGATCCGCCGAGCAGGACGACGAACCCGATCTGGCGCAGGTTGCCGCCTGGCGCAACCTGCTCCAGCGCACGCAAGGCGTTGACCACGAACACCTTGTGCTTCGCCGACCTGCGCACCTCGCGGATCTTGTCCAGGCTGTGCCGGGTCGGCACCGGCCGAAGCCCGGCGTCGGACAGTGCGACGACCCGCGCGAACGCCTCGGTCGGCAGCGGCTCCTCGAAGAACCGTGCTGTTCCGTCCTCCATCCGGATGTGGAAGAAACTCTCCGCCTTGGCCAGCGGGAACTTCTTGATGTCCTCGGCCAGCTCGCGGTTGTCCAGCCCCAGCTCGGAGTCGATCAGCTTGGTGACGAGATCACCGGCCCCCGCCAGGTGCACGGAGCGCACCACGCCGCCGCTGGTGGCCAGCGCGGCGTCGGTCGAACCGCCACCGAGGTCGAGGATCGCGACCGGCCGGTCAGTACCCGGGGTGGTCAGCGCGCCCAGCACCGCCATATCGGCCTCGACCCCGCCGACCAGCACCTCCACCTCCAGCGCCTCGCGCAGCCGCTGGGCCAGCGCCTGCATCGGGCCGTGGCTGGTGCGCACCATCGCGGCGAGGGCGACGGCGTTCTCCAGCGCGAACTCGCCGGCCAGCGCGCCGGTGACCCGTTGCGGCACGAACGTGTCGACCGCAAGGACGTCCCTGATGCGGACGCCGTCGACGGCGCTGTCGGTGAGCTCCGACATGGTGTCGCGCACGGTGGCGAGCATCCCGCCGACGTGCGTGCCGGGTTCGCCTGCGGCATCGACCAGCGGTTGCACGCGCCTGAGCGTGCGCATGATCTCCCGCGCCCCGGCGTCCATCTCCACCGACCGGCGTGCGTGCTCGCCGATCAGCGTCAGCGTCCCGGCCGGGATCCGGCGATCGGCCACATCCCCGGACGGCGTGCGGACCACCACCGCCGACCGGTTGCCGACGAGCGCCCTGGCCACCGGGGCGATCATCCGCGTCTGCTCGGGGTCGAGGTCGAAGATCGTGGCGATGCCGTAGGAGTTGGACAGGGTGCGGATCGTGCGTCCCTGCTCGGCCACCTCGACCGCGGCGGGCATCCCCAGCGGCACCTTGTCCACGAGCGTGACCTCGTCGACGATCGGGATCGGGCTACGCAGGCGGTTGGCGATCAGGGTCGCGTCGTCGGCATGCACGATCGCGCCGGTGACTGTGACCCCGCGAGCAGCCGCGGCGTTGATCCCCGCCGCGGCGTCCTCGAAGTCCGTGCCAGCCCCGACCACGCAGATCACCGTGTTACCCGGCGCGCAGGTGCCGAGCGCGCCGAAGGCCACCGTGGTGCCCACCCCGAGACCGGCGCCGCCCGGAGTGTCGGGGTTGTGCCCGATCATCGTGGACTCCGTGATGATCGTTTCGGTGATCGTCTCCATCGCCAGGCCGCTGATCACCGGTGTTGCCTCGTTCACAAGCACCGCGGCCAGCTCTGCCGGGTCGCGCCGCGCTCGTCCGAGCACCTCCTGTACGACCTTGACCACGCCTGCCACGTTGTCGGCCGTGCCCTTCACCCCCGACGTCGCGGTCAGCGCCCCGGCGAGGTAGCCGGTGCTGCCGTCCGGGCCGATGTCGGCCACGCAGGCCTCGGTGGTCGAGTTGCCGATGTCGACGCCGATCACCAGTGCCACAGCCGCGCCCCTCAGCCGGCGTCGGCCAGCTGGATACGGACGTCGAGCTCGACCGGCGCCGCGCCGGGCACCACGAACTCGGTCTCCTTGATGTGCAGCAGGGCCGCCTTGGCCTGCCAGCGCGGCCTGGCCATGTAGTCGTTGCGCGAGGGGACCGGTTCCGGCGACTCGCCCTTCGCGTACCGGGCGGCGTTGCGGCCCACTTTGCGGAACGTCTCGGTGTCCATCAGCGGAGCCTGCGGGAAGAGCTCCAGATTGGACAGTCGAACCAGGTCCTTCTGGTGGATCATCGTCGTGCCGCGGGACAGTATCCCGATCCCGATCCCCGAGCCGGACAGTTTCGCCGCGGAGTGGGCGATCACCGCGAGATCGGAACCGCCGCGATAGCGGATCACCCGCGCATGCACGCCCTGCTCCTCGATTCCGGCGAGCAGCTCCCGCAGTACCTCTGGGTGCGGGATGTCCACAATGGTCTTGGTGAAGAAATCCCCGAAAGCGGGGGAGATACCGATGACCACCTCGTCCGGCCTCGTGCCCGGCTTCGCCTCGCCGCGCTCGCTCAGCTGGAGCGTGCGCCGGTTCCCTACGCTGACCTTCGCCATTGTGTTCTCCCTCAGCCGACTTCCTGCTCGGGGTTGCGCGCGCTGACCACGTGCCGGAGCCGTTTCATCTCTTCCCATCGTGCACCGCTCGGCCGGTAGCCGGTGCCGGGGCCTGCGTAGTCGTTGGCGTCGTTGACCGCGGACAGGGTCTCCAGCTCGGGCGTCAGGATCGCCGACGTGTGCAGCAGGTCGCCGGACACCCGTTGCCGGAGCACGGCGAGAAGGCTGTGCGCCATGTCGGTGAACCCGGACGCCTCCAGTGCCTTGATGATGTCGAGGCCGGTGATGCCACGGTCCATCACGGACTGTGCGGCCTTGAGGTCCTCCAGCACGTCGCGAAGAGGCAGTTCCTTGCTGCCGTGCGCGTAGGTGGCCGCCTCGATCTCCTTCTCCGTGATGGCGGGCAGGCCGAGCTGGGCGAAGACACCCTGCAGCGCGCGGGCCGCCCGGCCGCGTGCGGCCAGTATCTCGGCCTCAGGGACGTGCCGCAGCGCGCCGTCGACCTGCAGGTCACGCTGGATGACGTTCCAGTCGTCGTAGTCCGTGGAGTCCAAATTGGACCCGGCGAACATGTTGTCGTAGTTGGGTACGGCCGAGTAGCCCGAGCAGACGAAGTCGGTGCCGGGCAGCAGCTGTGGCAGCAGCCGCGCGGTGCGGCGCATGTCGGAGTGCGAGAACGACTGGTCGTTGCCGGAGGCGCACTCCAGGTCGACCGTGCTGGCGATGAGGTTCTCGGCGAGCACCGCGCGGATTCCCGCCGGCACGGCGCCGGGTACGCCGATGCAGCTGATCGACCCGTTCTGCAGGCCCTGCACGCCCGCACCCTTGGTCACCAGGATGCAGCGGATCTCCAGGTACAGCATGGACTTGCCGTCGGCGTTGCCCATCTGCACCTCGGAGCCGGTTCCGGAGGTGAAGCGCATCTTGATGCCCCGCGAGGCGTACGCGGAGGCCAGAAACGCCTTGGACCAGGGGGTGTCGTCCCCGTCGCAGAACACCGGCTCCGTGCCGTACACCGAGATCGTCTCGGCGTAGGCGGTGATGCCGCGCATGCCCAGTTCCAGCTCCGTGGCCTCTTCCAGCGCGCACTGGGTCAGTACACCCGGGGTACCCGCGAGCGCGCCGACCTGTAGCGCGATCGCCACCAGCGGCGCATACCGCACCACACCGAGTGTGGTCTCCAACTCGCGGAAGCCGCGCAGTGAGGCCTCGGCGGCTTCGGCAGCGACCTGCACCGGGTTGTCCCGCGCGCTCGTGGAGTGTGCCTGGTTGGCGGTGGTGCGGCGGGCGCGCATCTTCTGCAGCGCCATCATCATCTCGACGACGTTCATCGTCTTGACGACTTCGAGCAGCTTGGCCGGCGTGAGGCCGCGCGAGATGTCGAGCACCTCGCCGCGGGACACAGCAGGATCGACCAGCATGCGGGCGATCTCCACGGCAGGGTGTGCCATCGCCTGCTCGGTGGTCGCCACGTCGATGGCGTGGTCGGCGATGAACTGGTCGAGGAAGTCGAACTCGGCGCGGGGCTTACCGTCCATCTCGACGATCAGGCCGTCCTCGACCCGCACGCTCGGTTCCGGATCGTACGGGCTGTCCATCGCGACCATGCCGACTTCGGGCCACTCCTCGACGAACCCGTCGAGGTTGACCGGGCGCTGCTCCAGGATCTCGGTGCGCCGGGATTGCTTCGTCATGTCCGCCTCTCGATCGTGCGGGTCAGGCCAGTATGTTGCGGCGCTCGTAGACGTCGGCCGCCTCGCGGACCAACTGCGCGCACAGGGACGCCGAGTAGTCGCGTTCCAGTTGCTCGGCGATGTCGGTCAGCTCCTGCTTGGTGGAGGCCCGTGGCCGCAACGCGTTGTAGATCGACAGCACCAGCTCGTCCGGCAGCGCCGTCAGCTCGGCCGCGCGGCGGAAGTTCTGCGCCAGCTGCGGCCTGCCCACTCGATCGGCGATCTGGGCCTGCAGGCGCAGGGTCTCCGGCGCGATTCGCAGGTCCTCCGGGGCGAGGTCACCGGAGAGCACGGCCTGCATGGTGAGCTCGTCAAGGCGTTTGCCGGTCGGGGTTTTGAGGAGTTCCGGCCGCCGTGCGGCGAGCGGGTAGTCCCGGTCCGGATCGAGGTCCACCTGGCTCAGCGTCGTCACCGCTGCCACCTGCCTGTCTTCGTCGAACAGCCAACTCGATCCGAGGACGGTAGGCAGGCCGACGTTGCATCGACGTTGCATGTCAAGGGTGGGTGATTGGCACCCAAGGCCACCTTAGTTGCGTTGAACGCGACCAAGGTGGCCTTGGGGGCCCTCTAGCAACGTTGGTGCAACGTCGGCCTGCGCATCGTGTCCGGCACCCATCGTCACCGAGGTCGAGGAGGACCAGTGACAGATACCGCACCCCTGCGCAGGCCACGGGCGCTGCAGCGCATCCGCGGCGGCTACGGCGATCTGCTCGCCGAATTCTTCGGGACCTTCCTGCTGATCGCACTCGGCAACGCCTGTGTCGCCATGGCGGTCGCCGGCCTCCCCGGGTCGGGCCGGACCGCTGGCCCCACCGTGATCTTCCAAGGTACCGGCGACTGGCTGCTCATCGTGTGGGGCTGGGCCTTCGCCGTCGCGCTGGCCATCTCCGTGTCCGGTGGCGTCAGCGGCGCCCACCTCAACCCCGCGGTGACGCTGGCGATGGCGCTGCGCCGCCGGTTCCCCTGGCGCAGGCTGCCCGGGTTCTGGGGCGCGCAGGTCACCGGTGCGTTCGCGGGCGCGGCCCTGGTGTACGCCGTCTACCACCCGGCGATCGGCGCCTTCGAAGCCGCGGCTGGCACACCGCGTGAGGAGGCGGCCGCCACCTTCTCCATCTTCGCAACGGCTCCGGCGGCCTACTTCGACGGCAGCTGGTTCGGCCCGCTGCTGGACCAGGTCGTCGGCACCGCGGTGCTGCTGGTGGCTGTGCTCGCACTGATCGACGGCCGGATCAAAGCCGCGTCCCCGAAAATGGCTCCGCTGCTGATCGGGTTCACCATCGCGGCGATCGGGTTGTCGTTTGGAGCCAACGCGGGCTACGCCGTCAACCCGGCCCGCGATTTCGGCCCACGCCTGTTCGCATTCTTCGCAGGATGGGGCGAGACGGCGATCCCGGGCACCGGCGGTTACCTGTGGATCCCGATCGTCGGCCCGCTGCTGGGCGCGGCGATCGGCGCGTACGCCTACGACTTCTTCATCGGCGACGTGCTGCACGCGCGGCAGAGCGCGCTGGCGGACCTACCCGGCGAGCTCGAGCGGTCCTCGTCGTAAGGGCCCGTCAGAACTCTTCGCCCAGCAGCCAGGAGAGCCGCGCCAGCGTGACTGCATGTCGCGGATCGCCGACCGGCAGGATGCGCGTCAGCAGCTCGAACACCTCGATGTCGTCGTGGCCGAGCTCGCTGTGGGCGAACGACCACAGGGCGCCCACCTCGCCGTGTTCGAGTACCGCCGCACGCAGCGCCGCGACCTGCTGGTCCCGCTCGGCCCGGATCGTCGGGGCCTCCGAGCGGGCCAGCAGCGGCGCCGTACCGGTCGCGACGGCGGAGTCGACGTCACCGGCCGCGAGCGCAGTGCGGACGGTGAGGAAGTCGGCCTCGACGTCGGCGCCCAAGCGGTAGGGCTTGGCCAGCATGGTGTCCTCGCCGAGCTGGGCCCGCAGGCGGTGGATCTCGGCGCGCACCGTTGTGGGGTTGCCGTCCTCGCCGTACAGGTGCAGGGCGAGCTGCTCCGCGGTTAACCCGGCCGGGTGCAGGGCGAGCAGAGCGAGGATCTCGGCCCGGCGCAGTGTCAGCGGCAGTTCCCTGCCGTCCAGCCGGGCCGCCGGCGTGGCGCCGAGGAACGACAGGGACAGCCGTGGTTGCCGCAGGCGTGCCCGTGCCGAGCGCGGCAGGCGCAGCAGATAGCCCTCGGCCAGCGGTTCGACGAGCGCTTCCCGCCCGTCGTCGAGCACGACGCGTTCGGTGCCGGGAGCCACCGCGATCCGCCTTGGCCAGCGCCCGAGCGGCTCGGCGGCGATCACGCGGCCGGTGGGCGTGAGCAACGCGCCCGGCTCGCCGCGCAGTCGTGCCAGGTGTGACAGGTTCGCTGCCAGTAGCTTCTCGTCGCGCCGTTCCATCAGCTGCCGCAGGCGGCTCTCCGCGACCTGTGCGGTGGCGTTGACCAGCGACACCATTGCCGGGTGCAGTGCGTCGAGCTGGCCGCTGATGTCGATCGCGCCAAGCAGCTGCCCGGTGTCCGGGTCGTGGATGGGCGCGGCGGCGCAGGTCCAGGCGTGGTAGGTGCGCACGAGGTGCTCCGCCGAGTAGATCTGTACCGGAGCGTCCACGGCCAGCGACGTGCCCATCGCGTTGGTGCCGATCGCGTGCTCCGACCAGCTGGTGCCCTCGCGCAGCCCGACCGGATCGGCGCGGCGGCACAGCGTCGGCGGTCCCTCCCGCCACAGGATGGTGCCCTCGGCGTCGGTCACGATCATGATGTGCAGTGACTCGTCGGCAATGCTCACCAGAAGCTCGCGCAGGGGAGTCAGCACTGCACGCAGGGGATGTGCCGCACGGATGTCGGGCAGCTCGTCGGGCGCGTACACCACCGGTGGCTGATATTCCTCCGGGTTCACGCGCGCGGCCAGCGACCGCTGCCAGGACTCGGAAATCACCGAACGAGGTGACGCGGGGGGCGTCGCACCACTGAGTGTCGCCTCGTGGACTTGTTGCAGCAGCTTGAACTGTGTCACCGGGTCCGACGACAGGCGTAGTGCGGTCGGACCGGCGTTGTGGGCTGTCTCGGTGTTCATCAGGCACTCCCGCGGCGGCGTTGACGGGGCGGCTGGACAGGCGGGCTCCGGCCCACCAGGGAGCATGCCTTGTGGCCCCCTGTTCGGCAAGGCGGCCTGGCCAGGCATGCAACGCGCCTGCAACGTCGATCAGCCTAGCTTCGCTGCGTGCGTGTAACGGGGCGCGCACGAAGCGTTGAGCAGGAGGGCACTCCAGATGACGAAATACGCCGCGCCGGGTGAATCCGGCAGCGTTGTCGCGTTCGAGCCGCGGTACGACCACTTCATCGGCGGCGAGTACGTCGCGCCGGCGAAGGGGCAGTACTTCGAGAACCCGACGCCGGTGACCGGCAAGGTGTTCACCGAGATCGCGCGCGGGACCGCCGAGGACGTCGACCGTGCTGTCGCGGCCGCGAACGGTGCCGCCGCAGCATGGGGCCGCACCGCTCCCGCCGAGCGGGCCGTGGTGCTGAACAAGATCGCTGACCGGATGGAAGCGAACCTCGAGGCGCTGGCCGTTGCCGAAAGCTGGGAGAACGGCAAGGCGGTACGCGAGACGCTCGCCGCCGACATCCCGCTGGCGATCGACCACTTCCGGTACTTCGCGGGTGCGATCCGGGCGCAGGAGGGTTCGATCTCGCAGCTCGACGCCGACACCGTGGCCTACCACTTCCACGAGCCGCTCGGTGTCGTCGCGCAGATCATCCCCTGGAACTTCCCGATCCTCATGGCGACCTGGAAGCTCGCGCCTGCGCTTGCGGCCGGCAACTGCGTCGTGCTCAAGCCGGCCGAGCAGACGCCGGCTTCGATACATGTGCTGCTCGGGCTGATCGCGGACCTGTTGCCGCCAGGGGTGCTCAACATCGTCAACGGGTTCGGCGTCGAGGCGGGCAAACCGCTAGCCCAACACTCCGACATCCGGAAGGTCGCGTTCACCGGCGAGACCACGACCGGCCGCCTGATCATGCAGTACGCCAGCGAGAACATCATCCCGGTGACCCTGGAGCTGGGCGGCAAGAGCCCGAACATCTTCTTCGCCGATGTCGCAGCCGCCAACGACGCCTTCTACGACAAGGCGCAGGAGGGCTTCGCGATGTTCGCGCTGAACCAGGGCGAGGTGTGCACCTGCCCGTCCCGCGCGCTCGTGCAGTCGTCGATCTACCAGCAGTTCATGGGCGACGCCGTGGGGCGGGTGGAGCAGATCAAGCAGGGGCACCCGCTCGACACCGACACCATGATCGGCGCGCAGGCGTCCAACGACCAGTTCGAGAAGATCCTCTCCTACATCGACATCGGCAAGCAGGAGGGCGCGAAGGTCCTCACCGGCGGGGAGAAGGCCGACCTCGGCGGCGAGTTGTCCGGCGGCTACTACATCAAGCCGACGGTGTTCGAGGGCGACAACAAGATGCGGATCTTCCAGGAGGAGATCTTCGGCCCTGTCGTGTCGGTGGCGCAGTTCGACGACTACGCAGACGCCATCAAGATCGCCAACGACACCCTCTACGGGCTGGGTGCCGGTGTGTGGACGCGGGACGGCAACACGGCTTTCCGTGCGGGCCGCGAGGTCCAGGCGGGTCGTGTGTGGACCAACTGCTACCACGCCTACCCCGCGCACGCCGCCTTCGGCGGGTACAAGCAGTCGGGCATCGGCAGGGAGAACCACAAGATGATGCTCGACCACTACCAGCAGACCAAGAACCTGCTCGTGTCCTACTCGCCCAACGCCCAGGGCTTCTTCTGATCATGATGAGCAGGCGGGTGGATCTCACCGTTGCCGCGGCGGAGCTGCTGCGCACGCTCGCGCGGACACACGGCCCGCTGATGTTCCATCAGTCCGGCGGATGCTGCGACGGCAGTGCACCGATGTGTTACCCGGCAGGCGAGTTCCGCACCGGTCAATCCGATGTGCACCTCGGCGACCTCACGGTCGCCGAGGTGCCGCAGCCGATTCCGGTGTGGATGTCCGCCGCGCAGTTCGAGTACTGGAAGCACACGCACCTCACGATCGACGTGGTGCCCGGCAGGGGCAGCGGTTTCTCCCTGGAAGCCCCGGAAGGCGTGCGCTTCCTGATCCGCTCGCGACTGCTCACCGACGACGAACTGACCGAACTGGATAGCTAGAGGCTACAAAGGACTGCCGATGGGCGACTATGCCGACACCTATGCGCGGAGCATGAAGGATCCGGAAGGATTCTGGCTCGCCGCGGCCGAAACCGTGACCTGGTCGCGAAAGCCGCAACGTGCACTCGACGCCGGGCGACCACCCTGGTACCGCTGGTTTCCCGACGGGGAGCTCAACACCTGCTACAACGCGCTGGACCGGCATGTCGAGGCCGGCCATGGTGACCGGCTTGCGCTCGTCCACGACTCACCCGTCACCGGGCAGATTTCGCGCTACACCTATGCGGAGCTGCTCGACCAGGTCGCCCGGTTCGCCGGCGCACTGCGGAACCTGGGCGTTGGCAAGGGCGACCGGGTGGTGCTGTACCTGCCGATGGTGCCCCAGGCGGTGATCGCGATGCTGGCATGCGCCCGGCTCGGTGCGGTGCACTCGGTGGTGTTCGGCGGTTTCGCCGCGCGGGAGCTGGCGGTGCGTATTGCTGATCTGCGGCCGAAGGTGGTGGTGTGCGGCTCGTGCGGCATCGAGCCGCAGCGGGTGATCGCCTACAAGCCGATCGTCGACGAGGCGATCACACTCTCTGGTGTAACCCGGCCGTCCATTGTGGTCCTTCAGCGGGAACGGCTGCGTGCTGAGCTCGGTCCGGAGGACTACGACTGGGACGAGTTGATGATCGCAGCCGACCCGGCAAGTTGCGTCGACGTGGCCGCGACCGACCCGCTGTACGTGCTCTACACCTCCGGTACGACGGGGAAACCGAAGGGCGTGGTCCGCGACAACGGCGGGCACGCGGTGGCGCTGTCCTGGAGCATGGCCAACGTGTACGACATCGGGCCAGGCGACGTGTGGTGGTCGGCCTCGGACGTGGGCTGGGTCGTCGGGCACTCCTACATCGTGTACGGGCCGTTGCTGGCCGGTGCCACAACGGTGGTCTACGAGGGCAAACCGGTTGGCACACCCGATGCGGGCGCGTTCTGGCGGGTCATCGCCGAACATGGCGTCAAGGCGTTGTTCACCGCGCCGACCGCGATCCGCGCGATCAAGAAGGCCGACCCGTGGGCGGAGGCGCTCGCCGGCCACGACCTGGCGACTCTGCGCACGCTGTTCCTGGCAGGGGAACGGCTCGATCCGGAGACCTACCACTGGGCGCACGACAAGCTGGGCGTGCCCGTGGTCGATCACTGGTGGCAGACGGAGACCGGCTGGGCCGTCGCCGCCAACCCGCGTGGGCTGGAGCCGTTGCAGATCAAACCAGGCTCCCCGACAGTGCCCATGCCGGGCTATGACGTGCGGATCCTCGGCGAGAGCGGTGAAACGCTGCCGCGCGGGCAGGAAGGCGCCATCTGTATCAAGCTGCCGTTACCGCCGGGGACGCTGCTCAGCGTGTGGAACGACGACGAGCGCTACGTCAGGTCTTATCTGTCCCGCTTCGAGGGCTACTACCTCACCGGCGACGGCGGCTACGTGGACGAGGACGGGTACCTGTTCGTCATGGGCCGCACCGACGACGTCATCAACGTCGCCGGGCACCGGCTGTCCACCGGCTCGATGGAAGCGGTACTCGCCGCACATCCCGCCGTCGCCGAATGCGCCGTCATCGGCGTGCACGACACGGTCAAGGGGCAACTACCGCGCGGGCTCGTCGTGCTGAAGTCCGGTGTGGACATCGAACCGGAACAGCTGCGCGCCGAACTGGTGGCGGCAGTGCGCGCCGAGATCGGTCCGGTCGCGGCGTTCCGCGATGTCTCCGTCGTGGAGGCGCTACCCAAGACCCGCTCGGGAAAGATCCTGCGCAAGACCATGCGCGGCATCGCCGAGGGCCGAACCGAGCCCGTCCCGTCGACCATTGAGGACCCGGCCGTCCTCGAAGCGCTGCGCAACGTGCTGCGTCCCGTCAGCGCGGACCACTGACGGAGCATGCTTGGTGCGGGCCACCAACACTCGTGTTGGCGGCCCGCACCGCCAGCGGCCGTCAGCCGGCCGCCCGTGTCACCACCTCCGCCTGGGTGGTGTAGCCGGAACCGGCACCGGCAGCCGTCAGCTGCGCCTTGCCGCTCGGGGTGCCGTCGGGGATCGTCGCCTCGAACGAGACGTTCCCGTTGGCGTCGGCCAGGGCTCGGCCGAGTGAGGTCGAGCCCAGCCGGAACTCCACGCTCTCACCGGCCCGGTAGCCACCCGAGCCGAGCATTGTGGACTCCCCGATGACGATGGTGCCCGTGACCTTGAGCCGACCGGGCGTCAGGGACGCCTGGTATTCGGCGCAGACGTCGCCGGGACTGCCGACCTCGGGGGTCGGGGAGCCGCCGGTGACCCCGTCGTCCTCGCGCACGGTGAGGGTGCCGAAACCCTTGTCTCCCATGACCGCGCCCATCACATTGGTCGCCGAGACCTTGAACGATGTGGACGGTGTGGCGCTGGGAAGCGTGTCGCCGTAGGTTGCCACCGGCACCGCAACGCAGGTCTGCCCGGGAGCGAAGGTCACCTTCCGCATCGTGACCCCTGCCTTGCCGGTGGTGGTGCCGAACACGCTGACATACGCCGTGACCGGGTGTCCGAGCCGCTGGGACAGCACGGCCGCTACGTGGGCCGCGCCAGGACCGGACCCCTCGTCCACTCGTGCCGGGACGATGTCCACAGTGGCCTGTCGTGCGGGCACCCGCCCGCCGACGGCCGGGGTCTCGGCCGACAGGTCGGAGAGGTAGACACCGCCCGACGGAGTGCCCGCCGGAGCGCTGAACCGCACCTCACGGATGCTGGTGGTGTCCAGTCCGGTGAGCGACGTGATCGGAATCGTCACCTGCTGCAGGATCACCTTGCGCAACCAGGGTGAGCTGACGCCTGGCATGCGCATGACCGCGGACGGGTTCAGCTTCGAGACCGGCGACGACCAGGTGCGCCCGGCGCGGTCGATGACGGTGACGGTGAGGTCCGTGTTCGTGGACACGAACTCGTCGGCGGCCATCTTCACCGACAGCTGCTCGAAGCGGCTGATGTTGCGGTTGCTTGGCGAGACGGCGACGCTCACGCGTGAATTCGACGACGTCCACTTCAGGTGCAGCATCGGCGAGGACGGGATGTTGAACGCCCACAGCGCAGGCGACCAGTGCGGGGCTGCCGCCTGGTTGAGTGTGGTGGAACAGAACGGCGACGACTGCGGCAGCGTCACGCCGCCGGTGCCGCCCATGCTGGCGCACACCTCGGCTACGGCGTCACCGGAAACACTGACGGCCGGGTCGTGCTCCTCGAAGGTGGCGATGTCCATTCGCGACTTCGCCGGCTGGGTGGCGGTCGAGGTGATGGTCGCGAACGACGTCGAGGGCGCGGTCACGTTCGAGCCGTCGAACAGCGGCAGGAACCGCTTGTCGCCGCCGAGCACGAGCCGGAAGAAGCCCGCCAGGTAAGTCGCGCCGACCTGCACCTGCTGGGCGGCGGAGAGCCGCGTCGTGGTGGCCGCGCCGGGGTGGCACACCGGATCGTTCGCGCCGGTGGCGAAGGACAACCAGTCGTCGGCGGTGGCGGCAGGCCAGCCGCCAGGAGTCCAGATGGTGTTGAAGAAGTTGTGGTTGCCGCCCATGACCAGGACCGCCGAGCGGAGCACGTTGTCGTCGAAGCTGTGCCGCGAGTCGTCGACGATGTGCTGGCCCATCAGGTTCTCCACGTCACCGTCGCAGTAGGGCAGGATCGTCGCCGTCGCCACGTTCGGCAGGGAGATCCGGTCGTAGTCGACCGGCGCGAGCGGGAGCACCGCCTTGATCCCGAACTGCTGGGAGACCGGCAGGGCGTCGTTGAGTGTCGAGGCTGCCACCACTCCCTCACCGCCGCGGGAGTGCCCCATGATCCCGACATTGCCGAGATCGAGCCGCCTGACCAGCGCGGCCGGGGTGATGTCGCCGGTGAGCGCCGTGCCGAGATCGACGTTCCGGTCGGTGAAGGCGTCGTGGTAGACGACCTCATTGCCTGCGTCGGCGTTCTTCAGCATCTGGAGGGTGTCCAGGATCAGCCGGCCTCGTGCCTGCGCGCCGTAGTCGGCGGCCAGCTGGTTGTCGTTGGAGTTGATGGCGTTGGCCGAAACGGAGATCACCGCGTAGCCGTTGCTTGCCAGGGCGCGGGCCGGCTCCTCGTAGCCGAGGTAGCTGGGGATCGTCCAGCGTTGTTCGGCGCTGTCCGGGGTGGCGCGGCAGGGCCACCGTGCCGGGTTGGCGCTGCCCGGTCCGTAGCAGGAGGTGTGGCGGCCGTGCATGAAGATCACGACAGGCGACTTGCCGTCACCGTCGGGCAGGTAGATCTTGCCGGTCAGCTCGCCGCGGATGCCGCCGATGTTGAGCAGCGGGATCGCCCGGTCCCCGAAGTCGTAGACGGCTTCGGAGACGTGGTACGGGCCCGGCGTTGAGGGGTCGGCCTGCAAGCTCTCGGGACTGATCTCGGGCTTTGCTTTGTGTGGCGCCGGGTTTGCCGGGATTGTGGTCGACGGTGACCCGGAAGCATCGGTGGTCACCGAGTTCGCGCTCACCACGGAGGGGTCGGTCGTGACCAGCGACAGCGACCTGCCGTCGGCCGACTCGGTCGCTGGGCCGAGCACCCTGCCGTCGGCCGACAGCGTGGGGGCACTGGCCGTGACGGGGAGCTGCTTGTCGAGGCGGAGGGTGACCTGGAAACCGCCCGCCACGCGGGTGACCGACCAGTGCGAACCGGAGGCCACGTCGGTGGAGGGGGCGGGGGCCGCCGAGGCGGACCCGGTAGTGAGGGTGATGGACAGGCAGCTGACGGCTGCCAGTAGCGCGGCGAGGCGTCTCGCGCGGCGTGTGGATCTGGACAAATGACGGCCTTACTCGTGACGGGCGTCGAGCCCACGTCCGGTGGGGATCACTGGCGGATGCCGAGCGGACCGCAGCGTATGGCCGATCTGTGAAGCGATTCGGGCGATCTTGTTTCCTGGTTGTTTCACCCTCTTGGGCTATGGGCCGGTTCGGGCAAATGACGTGAAGCGGGACAAACTTTCGCGCATCCGGCAGGTGCTCGCACTCGCGTAGCCAGCCGATGACACGATCGTCCGGTTAGGACACGTACTCCTGGAGACGCTGGATCCTGGCCGGCTCACGTAGCTTGGTCATGGTGCGCTTCTCGATCTGCCGGACTCGCTCCCGCGACAGGCCGAGTTCGAGGCCGACTTCCTCCAGTGTGCGCTGCCAGTTGTCGTCGAGCCCGTAGCGTAGGCGCACCACCTGCTGCTCACGCGGGTTCAGTGCACCGAGAATAGTGTCGATCTCGCGACGGAGGAGCCGGTCGGAGACGTTGTCTTCGGAACCTGTCAGCCAGTCAACGTAGTGCAGCAACGACGTCAGCGTCTGGTGACCGTCATCGCCAACGGGTTGGTCCAAGCTCAGCGGTGTTTCGTTGTACGACAGTAGTTCCCGTGCCTTCGCCGGATCCATTTCGGCGGCGTCGGCTATTTCGCGAAGGTGCGGGTCGCGGCCGAGCTCATTCAACAGGTCTCGACGAGCGCGCTCGACCCTGCTCAGCTGGCTGGCGATGTGGGCAGGCAGGCGGATGACTCGGGCCTGCTGGCTGATGGCCTGGCTGATGGCTTGGCGGATCCACCAGGTGGCGTACGTGCTGAATTTGAAGCCGGGTGTGTAGTCGTATTTCTCGATCGCGTGAATCAGCCCGCAGTTGCCTTCTTGGATGAGATCGAGCAGCGGAAGGCCCCGGTCGGTATAGCGTTTGGCGATACTCACGACCAGCCGCAGGTTTGCTTCGAGGAGATGGTTCTTGGCTTTGACTCCCTCGGACGCGATGTGGCGCAAATCCGACCGCAGTTGTTCGTCGCCGTCGGCTCCCAGTTCGACCAGCCGTGCCTCGGCAAAGAGGCCGACCTCGATCTGCTTGGCGAGCAGAACCTCTTCCTCAATTGTGAGTAGCTTGGTACGAGCGATCCGGTTCAGGTAAGTGCGGACCAGGTCCAAGGACCTGGTCTCCCCGTTGGGCCTGCCAGTGCCGTCCCGCGCTTGCTCGCGCTCTGTGTCGACGAGTGCTAGAGCCACGATTCTCCTAGCGTTTCTGGCGTAGCGTGCTGGTTCCAGGCCGCACTTACCTAGTTGTTCATAGTGGAGCACGGAATTCGCAGCGTGCTGGCAACTGCCGGACAAGACGCACGATGGGATGTGCAGGTCCGCTTGCCCGCCGGATCGTGATCGGTTGTCCGTACGGGTTGGCTACGGGTTAGGCGATTGCACCCGGCGGGGTGGGTGTCGACGGTGTGGCATGCCGGACCGCGGCGGTCTTGGGAGAGGTTGAACCAGCGTTCACCATGAACGAAGGCGGTCTCATTCCGCTGTCAAAGCATCTCGCGCAGGGCTTGGGGGAAAGATGCTGGTCGCTCTGGCTGGCACGCATCCACTGGTACCCGAGTACGGGGCAGAGTACGGGCTGCCATGTTGGAGTTGTCGAAGAAGGGCCGGGTAACTGAACAAGCGAGGTTATCGTTTCACCGTGGCAGGTGTCAGCCGGGTAGCGGCAGCAGCAGCGTCCAAAGGGGACCTTGCGTCCATGCCGCACGCGACCGGAAGGCCCGACTGGCGTGCTCGAAGCAAACGGCCGGCGTGGTTTCCGCTGCGCCGTCGGCCGGGCTACCTCGGTGCCGCGGGAGTCGGTCGTCTCATCGCCTTCGAGGTTGTCCAGGTATATCTGCTCTTTGTTGTCGTGCAAAGGGTCTGGGCGGTCATCCTCGGCTGTGTGCTGGGTGTGCTCGCCATCGCGTTGACCTTCGGCCGGTCAAAGGGAACTTGGTGGTCCGAGCTCGGCTGGCGGTGGTTGCGGTACCGGCGGCGCAGCGGTTCGCTGGGCGAGCGGGGCGACGATCCCCGGCTTGTCGCGCTCCGTGAACTCGCACCGGATGTCGTGTTCGAGAACATCGCCGTAAAAACCGATCGAGAGATCGGGATGGGCAGCGACGGGGCAGGCTGGTTCGCCGTCCTCGAACTGGAGAGCTCCACAGCGAGCGTCGTTCGCCCGCCAGTGCCGGTGACCGCTCTCGCCCGGCTGGCCACCGAGGCCGAACAGAGTGGTGTCGTGCTGCAAGTGGTCCAGGGCCGCGCGGCAACCGATGGCAGCAGGGTGTTGTGGATCGCCTTACGACTGGACGCGGACGCGGTCGCTGAGTCGATGATCGATGCCCAGGACGGCAAGGTCGACGTTCCCGGCGTGCTCGTTGAACTGGTGCGCAGAGTAGGCAAGGTCCTGCGACGGCGTGGCCTGGCAGCTCGCGGTCTCAAAGCACACGAGATGATCGACGCACTCGCCCGTTCCTGTGATCTCGTCCCGTTCGGCCGGCCGATCCGGGTACGCGAGAGCTGGGACGCCTGGCACACGGCAGGGACAAGCCAGGTGTGCTTCTGGCTTGACCGATGGCCAGATCCGGAGCGGGGTACGACACTGCTCGCCGCGCTGGACGATCTTCCCTCGGCGCGGGTCACCGTGGCAGTCTTGCTGGAACCCTCGGGTGAGGGAACCAATCTACGCTGTCTGGTACGTATTGCCGCGGAGCCGGGGAAGTCCGCCGAGGTCTGCGCCCAGGCGATGGCACTCGCCGAACGGATGGGCGCTCGTTTGCGTCGGCTCGACGGTGAACACGCGCCAGCGGTGTACGCATCGGCTCCAAGCGGAGGAGGTGCGCGGTGACCAGCGGTGAACGACCACAGCCCGGGCAGGCGGCGGCCGCCGCGGCGAACCCGTCACCGGCAGCGCCGCACCAGCCGCCGGGCAACGCGGCGCCCGATCCCGCGCAGCGCGGCACCATCCACAGTGGTCACGCCGACCCTGCGGCTACGGACGCGAGCGGGCAGCGACCACCACCACAGAGCCAGAACGCTCCGAACCAGCCCGCATCTGGACAGGCCACGAATCCGGGACCCCCCGCCAGCGAGGCGACGGAGAGGACCGTCGCGGTTCCCTACCCGGTTGCCGCTCCGCGGAGTCACCTGATCACGTCCGGTGCGGCCGCGACAGCGGCAGGCCCGCCACCACCGGCAGCGGCGGCGACCACGAGTGCGGCGCCGGCGCCCGCTCCAACGGGCGGACCCCGCCCAAGTGACAGCATCCCCGCACCGGCCGAGGAACGGCGCACCTGGCGTGCGCGGCGCTACCGGGGAATCCCCAAGCTCAGCATCGGGCACCATGTCGCCGCCGACGACGCACTCGACCGGCTGCAATTGACCGGCGTGTCATTCGGTTTTCCCGTTGGCCGGGACCAAGGCGGCCGGGTAGCGACAGTGACCCTGTTCCGCCCCGAACCCACAAGTGCGATGATCATCGGTGGAGCGTGGGCGGCGAGGCTCTTCGCCCTGCGGGCGCTGGACTTTGGTGCCAAGGTTGTCGTCTCCACCGACTGGCCATGGGACTGGGCACGGGTCGAACAATGGGCGGCCGGTTATGAAGACCGGGTGGTCATGATCGCGCCGCGATCCACAATGGCCGTAACGAGCTCCGCGGACATGCCGGTCCTTAGAGTGCTGGATTTGGAAAACCCCATCGCCCCGCAGAGCGGGCCGCAGCCTGCCAAGTGGCAGACACAGCTGACGCTGCTGCGCCGGTTCACTCCGGCAGCGATGACCGCGGTATGGCAGGCGGACCTGGTGGTGACACAGCGTCTGGGCCTCGAGGAGGCCGCGACCATCACCCGTCAGCTGGGATTCTCGCAACGTACCGCGCAGCTGTTGCAGATGCTGCGTGATGACATGGTGGCGACACTGACCGGTGAGGGCAGCCGCTACATCTGGACCAATCCTACCCCGGCGGAGCAGCGCGCCCTCGGCCTGCCGAGCCGGAACTAGGGGTATGAGGCCGTGACTTGACCCGGCCCCTGATCATCTGTGGATCGGGGGCCGGGTCGCCGCTCGATCAGGTCCTGCCCAGGGTCGCCGCGGGATTGTTGGCGGGGCGTTTGACTTCTCGCTCGCCCGATACGACCGGCCCACCCGGCGTCTGAACCTCCCACGCCGCTTGGTCGACGTTCGCGGGTAGCGGCTTCTCACCGGCCACGCGGGGTGCTTGATCGGCCGGCACCATTGGCCTGACCTGGTGGTCCGGGGTTTCCGGCGCGGCCGGTGCGGTGCGCAAGACCACCGGGATCTCACCAACGGATTGCGGGGCCGCCGTCTCTCGGCTTTCCAGCACAGGCCCAGCGGCGGGCGCTTCCACATCGAACTCCGGTTGCAGGCCCTGCTGTCGACGACTGGTCTCGGTCGGGTGCGCCGGGGTGATCTGTTCCGTGGCGGGTTTGCCGGCACTCTGCGGGTTCGCCAGCACGGCAGGTGCGCCTGCTATCGGCCGCCCGGTGCTCAACGGCGCTTCGTGCCGACCGCCAGGACGGTTCCGCTTCCGGTCCGGTGCGTTGAAGACCGGCGAGGTCGGTGGTAACGGCGGTTGGAACGCGGCGGGCACCCCGGAGTTCGGCCTCGCGCCGCGGTTGTTCGTCGGCTGCCGTTCTTGTGCGGGCGCCTGTGGGCTGGACGGCATGCCGCCGGGTGGCCGGCCGCCAATGGTGCCCGGCGGCACCTGTGGCTTTTTGTCGTCCTTTTTTCGTTGCGCTTGCTGACCCGGCATGCCGGGTGGCATCGGGGGCCGCAGCGTGCCCGGCGGCAGGCCGGAAGCCGGGGAAGCGAGTCCGGACGGCGTCTGCGACCCGAAGCCCTGGCCAAGCCCACCGGCAGGCCTCGGCGCCGTGACATTCGGGGCTACCCGCGGTGTTGTCAGGCCGGTGATTCCCGGAATCAACCCGGCCATCGCGGCGCCACCGAATCCGAGCGGCATCACGCCGCCCGGAACGCCGACCGTGGGCACCGTGGGTGCTGTCGGGACGGGCGGGACAGGGACACTCGGGGCGGTGGGAACGTCCGGCACATCTGGCACCGACGTGGACACTGGGGGTGGAGTCGGTACCGACGGCGGGGTGGGGACGGCCCCGTTCGCGACCGCAGGCGGAGGCGGTACCGAGAGCGCCGACATGAGCTCGACGGGTACCGCTGGAGCGTCCGTCGGCGGTAGCCCCGGCACTGTGAGGTCAGGAATCGCCGTACCGAGCGCGGTGGGATGCAACACCGCGTTGAACGGCTCGAGCTTCAACGGGCGGCCATCGTTCAGCTGACTCAGATACGGAAGGTACTCGCCGGCCATCTCACTGAGTAACTGTCGTGCCCGCTGGTCGAACTCGTCGTGCGGGAGTTCATGTTCCCAGTTGTGCTCACGAGCAAGCTGGTCAATGTCCTCCATGGTGGTTTCCGGAGTGGTATATTCATCAAGATAGCGCCAGATTGCCCGCCTGCTTTGTGCAAGGTCAGAATCGTATTCTGTTTTCAGCGCTTCGATTCTTAGTTGGTATTCCCGCATGACTTCGGCCAAACCACGATGCGCGCCGGCGTTGGCCCATGCCGCCTGTCGCCACAGCTCGACGTAGGCGAGTGTTCTGCCGATCTTCTCCAGGAAGGCTTCTTTCGCGGTGGGCGACGCCCAGTCCGGGTCGAGCGCAGAGACCTGATCGCGCACCTGCGTCTTCAGCGTGTTGAGCATGGTGGCGACGGCGGCCCATTGCCGCCCGCGATTCTCTGCGGTCCCGGGCCTCTCGTTCTTAATCGTTTGGTAGATAAGCCGGAAATTCATGTCCGAGTCGTCCGGCGCGGGTGTCGCCGCTGTGGGCTCGGCCTCGGAACTGGTGTACCAGGGCGACGAGCTGGACCGGCCGTAGGTGCTACCACCAGTCTGTAACTCGCGAAGCGAGTCGAAGTCATATCCGAAATACGGATCATCGCTCATCCGC
This sequence comes from Saccharomonospora sp. NPDC046836, assembly GCF_040645195.1. Lineage (NCBI taxonomy): Bacteria > Bacillati > Actinomycetota > Actinomycetes > Pseudonocardiales > Pseudonocardiaceae > Saccharomonospora > Saccharomonospora sp. NPDC046836. The sequence continues at coordinate 270,420 of NZ_JBEYXW010000003.1, read as the reverse complement.
GGCGTCCCCCTTCAGGTCGGCGAGAGAATTCGATCGTGCATCTCGCGCAGTCCTACCCGAGTCGCCGAAGCAGTTCTTCGTTCCTTGCCTCGGCTTCCTCGTAAACCTCAGTAAAATCGGTATCGGGTTCAGGTTGTTCGGGGATGTAGCGTTCGTTGTGACGATTACCTTCCTCGTCCACGTCGTAGGTAAGCGTTTCTTGAAGGTTGTTCTCGGTATCGCGGATCAGCGTGTGCTGCGAGGTCGTCGTGGTCTCGCCGGTTGCCAGATCGCGTCTCACGGCTTCGGACGTGTGGTGCGTGATGGAGCCGTTGGTCTCCGAAGTATTGGTCTCGATGATTTCGTGGGCGACCTCACCGGTGTCGGCGTCGTACACCGTGTTTGTGGAGTTGCCGTTCTCCTCGACCTCCGAGTCGTAGATGCGCGCGCCGTCCCTGAAGTAGTACTGCGTGTAGGCGTTCTCCGATTCTCCTTGGACCATGATCCGGATTCCGCCTTCACTGGTCCGGTAAATGGCGCCTTGAGCGCCCTGCGGCAGGTTGAGTGAGGCCAGATTGATGCCGTATTGACCGAGCACAGCTTGAGTGCCGAGTGGACCGGACATTCCCCCGCCAAGCGTCAGCGCACCGTGGTACAACTGCTCCTCGGTCGGGACCTCGCCGTCGCCGATCCCGGCCTCCTCCATCATGTCTTCGATCGTCTCGCCCTCGGCGAGGTAGCTCGGTAGGCCGTCGGGCATCTCCGCGCCGGGGGTGTCGTAGATCCAGCGCATCATGTCCAGGTTGACGGTCTCGTTGAGCTCGGCGAGGTCAGCGCAGGTGAACAGCGCCGAACAGTGCGCGAGCACCTCTTGTTTGAGGTTCTCGAGTCCAGCGAGGAAGGCGTCCGCGTTGTTCTGGGACCTGCGGTCGGCGATCCGGCCTTCGTCGAAAAACAGGCTTATGGCGATTTCCTTGCCAGCGCCCTTGACATCCTGGGCCGGGCCCATGGCATCGCTTTCCAGGTTCGCGTAGATCGTCGCGAAGTTCGTCGCGCAGCCCCGCAGCGAGGAGGGGTCCATGTCGAGCTTGGCGCCCTCGACCGGCCAGCTCGGCGCCACGGTCTGACCGGAGTACTGGTCCAGCAATTCCTGGTCGGATGGTTGCCGCTGCGAGTCGTTGTCGCTCACGTTGTCCCTCCCAGGCGGTCAGTGAAGAACCTGAGCACGGGGCTGGTGAGGGGCGGCCAGCCCCGTGCCTGTTCCCAGTGAAGTACAGCCTGTCAACCCCAGCCGGGGAATATGGAGATCTCTTGCAGCGGTGGCGTCACTCATGACAGTGAGACGATGTGCGGGCGTCCTGAGTTCCGCTCTGGGAGCTGGTCCGCAGGCGCTGTGGTCAGTCCGCTGGTGGCAGGTGAGCCAACTGAACCAGCTGGCTGCCCTGCCGCCGGGTGATCAACCAGCCCCGGCCGGGCGGCAGTGGCTCGGCTCGACGGTTGCCGAACAACGGGCCCTCCTCGCGGCTGCCGGACATGAGGATGCCGGGCGAGGCGAGGTCCCGGATGCGGGAGAGCACCGGATCGAAGATGGCGCGGCCGGCGCCGCCCGTACGCCTAGTCACGATCATCCGGAAGCCGATGTCCCTGGCTTGCGTCAGAAAATCGAGCAACGGCAGCAACGGATTCTCCTGCTGCCCGACGATCAGGTCATAGTCGTCGATCAGCAGGTACAGGTCCGGGCCGGACCACCAGCTGCGGTTCTTCAGTTCTTCAGGAGTGATCTTGCCGCTCGGCAGCCGTTGGCTCAGCGCGCTGAGGGTGAGCTCGACCATCTCGCGTACCGTGCCCGCGTTCCCGGCGTACCCGACCAGGTACTCATCCGGTACGAGTCCGAGCATGCTGCGGCGGAAGTCGATGAGCGCGATCTGCGCTTGTTCGGGCTGGTACCGGGCCATAATGCTGGTCGTGAGCGCGCGGAGGAACGAGCTCTTGCCGCTGGCGACGTCGGCGAGCAGCAGCAAGTGCGGCTCCGCGTCGAAGTCGAGGTAGACCGGCTGCAGGTCGCTTTCCGAAATGCCGATGGGCACGCCCGGTTGAGTGTCGGAATCCGGCGAGGGCAGCTCGGAATAGGGCAGTTCGGCTGGCAGCAGGCGTACCTTCGGTGCTGGCGGTACCGGCGAGGCTTCGTTGACCGCGGCGATGAACTGTTTGACGGCATCGGCGAGGCCGTCGTCGGTTGCCGCGTTGTCGATCCGAGGGACGCCGGTGAGGAAATGGGCACCTTCGGAGGTGAGACCGCGGCCCGGCGTGCGCTCGGGCACCGTCGCGGCGGGGCGGCGGCCCAGCATGGAGTCGGCGGGATCACCGAGCCGCAGTTCCAGCCTGGTGCCGAACATGTCCCGGATGTTCATCCGCAGGTCCATCCACCGGTTGGCGGAAACGATCACGTGAAGTCCGAAAGCCAGACCTCGGTTGACCAGCTCGGACAACGAGTCCTCGAGGCTTTCGAACTCCATGCGCAGAGTCGCCCAGCCGTCCACGACAAGGAACAGGTCGCCGAACCTGTCCTCGGGGAACCGGCCCTCGCGGAGCATTCGCCGATAGGTGGCCATGCTGTCGATGCCGTGATCGGCGAACCGTTGTTCACGTTCGGCGAGGAGTGTGCGGGTCTCGGCCACAGCGCGCCGGACCTGGTTCGCGTCGCGGCGAGTGGCCACACCACCGATGTGGGCGAGATCGCGCATCGCGGTCAACCCGCCACCACCGAAATCGAGACAGAAGAACTGCACCTCACGGGCGGTGTGGGTGAGGGCGAGGGCACCCATGATGGTCCGGATCGCGTTGGTCTTGCCACTGTGCGGGCCGCCGACGACCGCGACGTTGCCACCGGCACCCGCCAGGTCGAGCCAGTACTCGTCCCGGCGCTGCTCGAACGGCTGGTCAATGATGCCGGCGATGGTCCGCAGCGTGCCATGCGGTCCGGTGTCCTTTGTGGTCATGCCCCGGCTCGGATCGGCGACTAGTGTGCCGAGCAGCTGATCTAGGGTCGGTGGTTCGGCCAGTGGCGGAAGCCAGACCTCATGGGCCGGGGTGCCGTTACCCTCCATCCGCGCCACCAGCAGGTCCAGCAGGGTCTGCCCGGCTTCCTCGGCGCCGGACGGCTCCTGCTCGACCGGAATCTCCTCGGAGATCCGGGGTGCCAGGTATTTCGTGGAGTAGTCCTGGACAGGGTCGATATGCCGCCCCTCGGCGTCGGTCCGGGACACCGCGCCACGGTGATACACACCCGAAACGTAGGCCGCTTTGAACCGGGTGAGCTCGCCGGATGCGATCTTGAGCAGGCCGTTGCCGGGTGCCTGCGGCAGCTGTGAGGCATCAGGTACACCAAGCACCGCACGGCTCTCCATCGCCGAGAACGTGCGCAGGCCGATCCGATACGACAGATGCGAGTCGAGACCTGACAGCCGCCCTTCCTCCAAACGCTGCGACGCCAGTAGCAGGTGCACGCCCAGTGACCGGCCGAGGCGCCCTATTTGGACGAACATGTCGACGAAGTCCGGCCGGGCCGTGAGCAGTTCGGAGAACTCATCGACGATCACCAGCAGTGTCGGCAACGGCTCCAGCGGCGCGCCTGCGGTTCTGGCCCGCTCGTAGTCGTGCTGGGAACCGTAGTTGCCGGCTTTACGCAGCAGCTCCTGCCGGCGCATCAGCTCACCCTGGATCGCGTCGCGCATCCGGTCCACCAGATGCAGCTCGTCAGCCAGGTTGGTGATCACGGCACTGGTGTGCGGAAGCCGATCCAGCTTGGTGAAGGTCGCTCCGCCTTTGAAGTCGATCAGCACGAAGTTCAGGATCTCGGGGTCGTGCTTCACGCTCAACGCGAGCACCAGGGTGCGCAGCAACTCTGACTTGCCGGAACCGGTCGCCCCCACAAGCAGGCCGTGTGGCCCCATTCCGTCGTGCGCGGATTCCTTCAGGTCCAGCTCGATCGGACGTCCGTCGGCGCGCACCCCGAACGGGACCCGCAGGCGCTCCCGGTTCGACCGCGCGGTCCAGCTCCCCGACAGTGAGAACTCGAGCGGGTCGCCTACTCCGAGCAGATCAGTGAGCTCCAGCGTTCCGGACAGTGGCTGTTCGCTTGTGGACAGCGCGGAAAGGCGCAGCGGGGCCAACGCGCGCACCACGCCGGCGACGTCGTCCAGGTCAAGCGCGTCCGCGCGGCCGATCTCGTTCTCGCCGTCGACCGTACGGCTGGTCAGCGAACCGTCCTCGCCGATGGACAGCACGAGGGTGGTTGGATCCAGCAGTCGCGGCGGTTCCCCGGTGAGGTCGACCACGGTCACCCCGGCGACCCCACCGTCAACCATCAGGTGCTCTGAACCACTGGTGTCGCCGCCGTCGAGGAACACCACGACGTGCGACGTGCCCCCGGCCGGTGCGCCCGCCGCGCTGAACCGCGGCCTGTTGGCCAGCACGTCGTCCAGCATGGCTTCCAGCGCGGTCACGCTCGGGGCGACCAGCCTGATCTGGCCGACGGCGTCGAGCTTGTTGTGATGGAGTGCGTGCGGTAGCCATTTGGCCCATTCCCACACGTCCCGGTCCTCAGCTCGTACGCAGAACGCGATGATCACGTCGCCGGGAGCGTGGAAGACGCCGAGTTGCATCGTCATGGCGCGGGCGAGCGCACGTGTCGCGTCGGTGTCGCCCCTGAGGTAAATATGTGAGAAGCCACGAAGTGCCACCGCGATGGGGAGGTCCGGCACGGTTGAGTAGGTCGTCACGAACCGGCGCAACGCCATCGCGCACAACGGCTCCAGCTCGTCAACCGCTTTGGTTTCGGGTGGCACGAGCGGCGTCGCCAAGCCCTGTGCGCCCAGCCCTATCCGGACCACTGCATGGTCCCAGTCGCTGGGGCGGCGTTCCCACAGCCGCGCCGACTGCACCGTGGACCACAACCGGTCGGGGTTCGGGTGCCGATAGAACATGGCGTCGCGCTGACGTTCGATGGTGTCGAGCACCTGCGCGCGCAGCTGACTCAGCCGCCGCATGTACTGCCGGCGCTGCAGCATTGTCTCCTGCTTGCCGGCACCCTGGTTGCCCTGATTCAGGAACTGTGCGCCGAGCATGCCGAGCATGCCGATGCCCATGAGGCCACCCGCTACGTACATGACCGGGCTCGAGGCGCCCGAGCCGTACCCGAAGCCGATCATCAGTGCCATGCCCGCGGCCATGCCGAGCGACGGGACGATCATGAGCATGCGGCCCCAGGACCGCCCCGCCGGAGGTGGGTTCTCGGGTGGCGCTTCGAGGACGACCTCACCCGAAGGTAGTTCTGGCGCGGGCTGCCGCAATGGCCGCTTCACGATCACCGTTGCCACGTTCGACCCCTCCGAGCTGACTTCCCCGCGCCACGGTAGCGCAACGTTAACGCTGGTGTCTGACGCTTGCGCGGGCTTTCTAACATTGAAGTAGTCCCGTGCACGCTTTCCGGAAAGACACATTCATGACCGCAGTCCTGAGCATCGCGCTGGCGAAGGTGACCATCGTGGCGCCGAAGCGCTCGATCGACGTCGCGCTGCCGGAAAACGTCGTCGTTGCCGAGTTGCTGCCGTACCTGCTCCGGCACGCCGGTGAGGAGGTGCCGGACGAGGGTGAGCGGCATGGCGGCTGGGCACTGCGCCGGCCCACCGGCGATACGGTCGACTCCCGCCAGACGCTTGCCGCCCAACGCGTTCTCGACGGCGAAGTGCTCTACCTCGTTCCCGGGCGGGTGGAATGGCCGGAGCTCGAGTACGACGACCTGGTCGAAGCGATCGCCAGTGGTGCCAGGCGGTATGGGCGTAGCTGGGACAGGGCCGCGACCCGCCTGGCCGGGCTGGCGATTTGTGCCGCCGTACTGGTGAGCGGCACAGTGGTCACGCTGCTGTTTCGACCGCCGTGGAGCGGACCCGGGCTGATCATGCTTGCCGCGGCATTCGTACTGGCGGCTATTGGAGTGATCGTCGCGCGGACGGTGCCGGACGCACAGGCCGGCGCGGTTTTCGCGGGCAGCTCACTTCCGTACGCCTTTCTCGGCGGTTACCTGCTGACCGGCCCGCAACACGCCGGACTGCTGGCCTTGGGCGGCCCCCAGTTGATGCTGGGTGCCACCTCGCTCGTGGTCTTCGGTTTGCTCGGCTATGTCGGCGTCGGCGGGTTCGGCCGGGTGTTCGTGGCCGCGGTGCACGTCGGGCTTCTGGGATTGCTCGGTGGTCTGTTCGCCGCCGCGATGGATCCGGACGCGGCCGCGTCGCTGGTGCTCACAGTGGGAATCGCGCTCTTACCAGTGTATCCGCTGCTCGCCGCTCGGTCCGGACGGCTGCCGTTGCCGGCGTTACCGCAGCGTCCGGCCGAGTTGCTCGAGGACACCCCCAGCCCGCCGACATCATCGGTGTTCGCGGCCGCGGTCCGAACCGATGAGATCCTGTCCGGCTTGCTGCTGGGTCTGTCGATCGTCAGTGTGGTGTGCGGGGTCTACCTCGCGGCACACGGCGGCGTTTCCCGCTTGATCATGCTGGCGTGTGTGGCGTTCGCCCTGCTCTTGCGGGCGCGCCTGTTTCCCGTTCCGAGGCAACGAATTCCGCTGCTGGTGGCCGGAATCCTTGCTGTGACGGTGCTGGCGACGTCGCTGGCCGCCGCTGTGTCGGGAAACGGCGGGCTTGTCGGTGTGTTACTGCTCGTCGGGTTGGTCGCCGTCGGTGCGGCGGCGGTCGGCATGACCTACAGCAGGACGAATCCTTCACCGTATTTGGGGCGGGTCGCCGACATCGTCGACGTGCTGGTCATTCTCGCTCTCATTCCGTTCACCTGTTACATCACCGGTTTCTTCGGCTATGTGCAGGGTTTGATGGCGTCGATCGGTTGAGGGGTAGACAACACAGTGCCGAGTCGTCGGGACCAGCTGCATTCGTATCAGTTCATGATGCAACGGGTTGTTTCCGCGCTTGTCGTGCACGAGACCGATCCGGAGCAGACCCCACTGCGACGCGGGGTGGGTGCCGTGTTCGCCAGCGTGATGATCGCCGCGCTGGTCGCCGCTGGATTCGGAGTGTACGGGGTGGTCACCGGCGTGGGCGGCGATTCATGGCGCGCTGACGGTGCGATTGTCATCGAACGGGAAACCGGCGCTACTTTCGTCTACCGCAATGCCAGCCTGTGGCCCATGCTCAACTTCACTTCGGCACGCCTGACCAGCGGAAACGCCGCCGCCGAGGTGCACCGGGTATCGGGTGAGAGTCTTGCGGGCGTTCCCCGGCAAGTGACCGTGGGAATTCCCGGTGCACCGGATTCCCTGCCGGCCGCGGACCGGGTGGTTGGTCTGCCGTGGACACTGTGTTCGGTCGTGGCGGAGGGCCGGAGAGCGGTAACGACGACGACGTTGCTCGTCGGTGACCGGTTGTCCGGTGGAGCTCCACTGGCGGAAAGCGGAATGCTGGTTCGGGACGCGGCGGACGGCAGCCGATACTTGCTGTGGCACAACCACCGATACCGGATCACCGACGACGCGGACGGAATCATCCGTTCCCTTTTCGGGTTTCAGCAGTCCATTACCGATGTCGGCAGTGCGTGGTTGAACGGGTTACCTGCCGGGCAGGACATCGGCAGTATCGAGGTGCCTGGACTCGGTGCGGAATCCGACGCTGTGCCTGGTCACGAGGTGGGGGACCTCGTGTACCACGCCATCGGCGGAGGAAACCAGTATTATCTGGTACGTTCTGACGGGCTCGCCTATCTCACCGAATTGCAGATGTCGATTCTGCGCGGGCAATACTCGGTGGAGCCGACCGAAATCCGGGTATCACTTGCCAACTCGGTGCCGGTCAGCGATGCATTGGCGCCTCCGTCGGGTGACACGGCGCCGCCGGCCGAGCCACCGCAGCTGGTGACCGTGCCGGATGGCGCGGACGCGATCTGCGCGGAAACAACGGATGTCAGCGCACCGCCGACGATCTCCGTTGGCGGTGACACTGTTGAGCTCGGCGGCGGCATACCCACCACGGGGATGTCCGGCACCGGCGTCGTGTTGGCTGACCAGGTGCTGGTGCCACCGGGTCAGGTTGCCGTGGTCCGGGCCATGCCGTCGGACGATCGAGGTAGCGCTGGCTCGTTGCATGTGGTGACCGACAACGGTCTGCGCTTTCCCGTGCCCTCCGATGAGGTGTTGTCGACGCTAGGCTATGACCCGGCGTCGGCGACTCCGGTTCCCGCCGCGCTTGTCCAACGCATCCCGGCCGGGCCGACATTGGATCCGGGTGCGGCATTACGCCCGGCCAGCCAGGACTCCGCGCAGAGCCGTTGAGCAGGCTTCCCTAAGAGAACCTGCTCCCGTAGTCCATCCGCACACGCACTGCCTGGCCTCGCCATATCCGGTTAGGTCGGTGGCTGGCCGGTGCCAGCCCGTTGGCTCACGCTGTGACCAAGTAGCCGTGTGAACGGAGCAGTAGACGATGGCACTGGAACTCACACCGGATCAGACGAGGTTGCTCCGCCAAGCTCTCACAGAGGCGCGTGAGCGGGAAGCCGCGATCCGGAACAGGGCGAACTCGGATTTCGACGGCATTGCCGGAGTGCAATGGCGCGGCGCGACTGTCGGAGGAATGATCGGGCTGAACGACAGCCGCAATGAGAAGTCGCGGCGGTTGCGTCAGTTCATCGACGAGCTGGAAGCGAAAGTCCTGGCCAGCGAGAACGCGTTTGTCGGATTGGACCAAAACCAGGAGCAGCAAGCCCGGGCCGCCATGTCGCAGATCGAGAGTGGCGGCATGAATTTCGGTCGAATGAACGGAGCCGCCAATGTTTAATGATCGAATTACCGCGTACTCCGAGGCGATCGACAGCCTGGGCACCGGAACCGCTGGACACGGTGACGAGCTGGACGCCATCCGGGACGACCTGATGGCCAAGGTTCGTGGGATCGTCGGCAGCGAAGGTTGGTCAGGTCTGGCCGCCGATGGTTTCCTGGGCGAGCACGCGCTGGTGGACCGCGATGCCGGCGAACAGAGTGAGACCGACCGCCGCATAGGTCACATGACAAAGAATTTCGCTCGGAACTATGAGGACACAGACCGGTCCCAGCGCGCCTTGTACGCCTGACATCTTTCGTGACACCGGCCCCGGACTTCTCGCTCCGGGGCCGTTCCACTGTATTTGTTTGGAAGCACGCCATGCTCAACTCGGCCTTGAATCACTGGTGAGTCCGGTGCTGATCCGCGAACAGCTCAACCGGTGGCTCGGGACGCTCCCGCTCGGGATGTTCCGTCGGCCGCGAGGCGAAACCGCTGCGCCAGCGGCGACGTCGACCGCTCGGACCCAACACGATCGCTACCACAGCACCCGCGATCAGGACGGCTCCGACGGCGGCCAATTGGAACGCCAGCGCGTTGCTGTCGGCTCGGCCCGCCGCTCTGGCCTGATCCTCCGGACTTGTCTCACTTGGCGGCATCCCTGGCAGCCCAGCGGTTTCGCCGCGAACTACCTGGTCCGCGACGGCGCGCAGCGGGTTGACGATGCCGTAGCCGTAACGCGGACTCCCGGCGCCCTCGTGCCCCGGAGTGGCGGTGAGGAACAGCCTGTTCGTCACGTCCAATGCGGACAGTTCCGGCCGGTACTCGCGCACCAGTGCTGCCGCACCCGCCACGTAACCGGCGGCGAAGGCGGAGCCCGATGCGGGGCCGAGGCCATCGCCGGGGTAGGTGGTGATGATGTCCGTTCCCGGTGCGACGAGATCAACCACTCCGGCTGGTACCTGCTCGGTGACGGTGCCGGTCGCGTCAATGGCGGCGACTCCGACGACGTCGTCGTAAGCCGCCGGGTAGCTGGGGCTCTCCGCCGTGCCGGCCTGATCGCTTGCTTCCACCGACGCTACGACCACCGCGCCGCTGTCCTGTGCTCGACGGACTGCGGTGGCGAGTCCAGCACTGTCCTGATAGGTCACCGTGGTCACCGCGATCACCGTGGCTCGCTGATCCACCGCCCAGTTGATGGCGTCCGCGATCTGGTCCGCCGCGACCGAGCTGGACGGCTGATCGGCGGGGAACCGATCTCCCACCACTTTGGCCGCCAGCACAGTGGCCTCGGGAGAGATCCCTCGGAATCCGGCTCCATCGGGACTCTGGCCCGTGATGACACCGGCGACACCGGTGCCGATTCCAAGGCAGTCACGATTGGTGATCTGTCCCGCAAAATCGCGGCGGGCGATGATCTTGCCGGTAAGATAAGGAGTATCAGCGACGCCGGTCCCGACAATGGCGACCCGCTGCCCAGCACCGGTCGCCAGGGGCCACACCCGCTCGGCAGCGAGCATGTCCTGCGGCCAGACCGCCGAGGCCGAGGAGGTGGTGCCAGAAGAAACGCACTGCTCGCCGTTCGTTTGCTGGGCGGATGCCAGCGGCGTGACAGGGCCCAACGTGGTGAAGGCAGCACCAAGCGTGATCACCACGGGCAGTGATCGAAGCAGCGGTCTCTGGTACATAACGGAATGCTATACCCGTTGGGCAACGTGGAACCAGATCGTTGAGACAGATTTAAGTTGGCATTGTACTTTGCGGGTTCATGGAGGGACTCATGGAGGACTTTTCCGCGAGTATGGGCGCGTTACAGGGGCTCATGGACGATCTGAAACGTGCTGTGGAGGAAATGCCGAAAACGCAGGATCGACTGCTGTCTTTGACCGGCGTCGCCTGGTCGGCTGACGGTATGGTCAAGGTCGTTGTCGGGCCGCGTGGCCAACTTGTTGATCTGGAGATCGATCCCCGGGTTCTGCGCAAGCCCGATGTCCGGGCGCTCGCCGCAGACATTCTTGCCGCATCAGGGAACGCGGTGGCCAATGTCATGGCTCAAATGCAGGACGTCATGGGCGACCAGCTTCCGGCTGGCATCAGTGAAGTCAGCGCCAAGGTCGGCTGGGACGACAGTGCCGACACCACTGACAGCATGCTCAAAAGCGATGCCGAGTTGCTGAAGCGGAAGGAGGTCGAACGATGAGTGGCTCCATGAGTTCAGATATGAACCCACTCGAGCTGGAGGCACTGTCCGGGCGTTACGAGACCCTCAGCGCCGAATACCGGGAGCGGAGCCACCGCCGGATGGAGACGATCAAGGAGCTGGTCGCGGACGTGGCTACGTTCGGTGATGATGACTACGGTAACGACATTCGAAGTGGTGCGCTCGGCCAGGTCGAAACCTACGAAGCTTTGCAGGCGGTTGATGACGCGCTCGCGCAACAGGCTGGCCAACTCGGGTCCGCCGGCCGCGCTTCCAGCGGATTGTCCCTGCAGAACGAGGAATACCAGCTTACCCAATTGAGTGGGTTTGAAGCGGAGAAATAACCATTTACATGGTCACGTACGGCGTCGATTACTCAGTCGCCTTCTCGTTTCCGCTGTGGCGGTCGGGAAGGGCGACTGGTTGTGCGCGGGGACGGTGACCAGTGACTGATCCGTTCGACAGGGCTACCCTGGCGTTCGCCGATTCGATCAAGGATTTCTTCGGCAAAGTAGACGAGGCCCTCGACACAGTTGAATCGTGGATGAGGAACCTCGGGATAATTAATCTTACGCCAACTGGACTGGCACTCGAGTACCTCAACCTTCGTTTCAGCCCGTTGGTCGACCTGATCCTCGGGCCGCTGCCACACGCCGATTTTGCGAAGCTGAAGCAACTCGTCGAGCTGCTTCTCGAAGCGTCCACCGACAGGATCGCGCACACCGATGAGCTGGTGGAGGTCAATAGGCAGGAGCGGGAGGGTGGTGCCTGGGCCGGTAGTGGCGCGCCGATCGAACGGGACCGCGCTCTGCACGACATCGCTCGTGACACGAGCGATGTCTCGACGGGTTACCAAGATCTCAGCCAGAACAACGTCGCCGCGCTCACCGATTTCTTGCTGAGCCTGTACATGATGCAAGCCAACCTCGTCATGTTGATGTACGAGGTCGTGCGCGCCCTGATCAACGCGGTCTGGTCCTTCGGTGCCTCCTTGGGATTTCTGTCGGTCGTCCTCGAGCGGGTGATGGCGAAGAACGCGGCATTGCGGGCCGCTCTCCGTACCGCGCTGATGAATTCCGCGGACGTACCGATCACGATACGGAATATCGCGACACGCCTTGGTGCGATGAAGCCCAAGCCGCCTGTTCGGGTACCGGTCGGTTTGCCAAGCGCACCGTTGCGAAATCCAATTCTGCGGGCGAGAGCTGCTGTCGCCGGTTCGCACACCGGCGCACAAGCGGCGCGCAATATCCGCGCCCAGCTGATCAGGGGCGGTGCGGCGAGGGAGATTCTGCGAGAGGTGGGAACGGGGCGTTTCGAGCGTGCCGTGGCAGCTCGCGCGAGCGCCCTCTACGGCGGTACGACGGTCGGCGCACGCCACGTATTGCCGTCCTATTTGGACGATATTGCCTGGGCCGCGGCGAGGGATGCCGTTGCCAGCGCTCCGAGCGCCGGCAAGGTCGTCTGGAAGAGTGTCTACGGGATGGGCGTCAACAGCGCGTTGAAGTTCGCGGTGCTGACCGACCTTTACGCCCAGACGCGTACAGAAATATCCACCAACTTCAGGTACGATTTCGACCTCAAACGAACCGCGGTCACCTTCGTCGCGACGGTGGGCACCGCGGCGTGGCTGGGGTTCGCGCGGAACGGCCGGTTCGTCGACTATGCGGCGCTCGGCGTCATTGGTGGCCCGTCGGGACTGGTCGTGTCGACCGCCGCGACCAATCTCTTGTACAGCAACGCGCCGGCCAGCACGGGGGAGAGCGCGAAGGCAGCCGGCGAAGGGCAGGAACTGTCCTGGGACGGCGTGTGGGCGTCCACGGTGGAAAACCTTGTCAGCGGCGCTCTGTGGGAATGGGCGATTGGCCGGCACGACTGGAGCACCGCGGCCGACAACATTCGCCAATCCGCGTACCTTCATAATTCTTCCCAGGCTGGTACCCCACAAATACGCAACATCATCGGGTTCGCCCCAGGAACGGCGGGCGCCGGCTCGTTCACGGCCGCGTCGATGTCGGCAGCAGCCGCTGCCAATGGTGGTGCCGCGTCGGCGGCTGCGCAGAACTCCGCCGCCGGCGGTGCAGCGACGACTGCACAGAACGCCGCCAGCGCCGTGCCAGCGACCGTCACCGGTCAGGGCACCAGTACCCACGCGGCGTCCACGACGACGGCCAGTACCTCGCCGCAGAGAACGCAGCAGGACCAAACCAACGCGAACTCCGCCACGGCGGAGAAGCAGGAAACCGAACATGGTGTCGGCGCGGCTGCCGCTGTCCCGGCTACCGGGCAGACCGCGGTACCCAGCCAGCCGGCGGTGGATCGCGCGGCGACCGCGGAGCCAGGGGAGGCGCCCGCCCAGCAGAGCGCGCTGCGCGCGGTCGTTGGCGACGAGGGTGGTTCGGAGGTCGTCGCGGTCCCGGAAAGTTCAGCCACCCCGCAACCGGCCATAATGGACGCCGCGCCGAGCTCGGATTCGGACGATAGTGCCACGGCCGAAACCCAGCCGCCCCCGACAGACCAGGCCGAGTCCACGTGGAAGGGGGAGAGCGTCGGGGCACAGACCGGTGGTGCGCTCCCCTCGTACGGTGTAAAGTGGACGAGTTCGCCAGGGCTCGTGGCTGACGCGTTGGCGCATGCGATGGCCTCGCACGGTATTACGCCGGGCCAGATCGACCAGGAAACGCAGACCTTCCAGTTGACGCTGCCGAACGGAGCCACGGTCCCGGCACAGGCGGTGGTGGACGCGGGCCTGCCGAACGGTGCGATGGTCGTCAAGTCGCCGGAGTTCGAACTCACCCCTGAGGGATGGCGGCCGAAGGACGGCTCGGTCCTGGTCGTCAGCGTCTCCGCCGGTGTTCTCGTATCCGTAACTGACGAGCACAAGGCGACAGCTCTGGTGGTGAGTCAGGTCGCGGAGCAGGTCAATGCCGCGTGGTCGCAGATGCTCGATATCGCGTCGGCGACCATACCGACGAATGCATCCGGCCGCGCCACGGCGCCGAGCTCGTCAACCAAGTCTTACAACGTGTGGACACCTCCGCCGCGTCGAATCAGTACTCAGGTGCCGGCGCCGTCCACATCGGGCAGCGCGGGTGTCACGGAAACCGAGCGAGCCATTCGACAGGAGCTCGATCGGCTACGCGCGGCAGGCCGCCTCAGCGGTCAGTCCCGTGGCCCCATGTTGGCCCGTATGCCGGATGGCACCGCGGTCGCCTTCGAACTCCGGTTCAGCCCCAGGGTGCCGGCGGGGGAGGCCGTCGTCGAGCCGGCCGAGTGGTTCCAGCGTCCCACTGGGCAGCTCACGCAACGCGGCCCGCATATTGTGCATCTTCCGGCTGAAGGAATCACCGACGCGAGCGCGACTCAAGTCCTCGAGTCGATCTACGAGGCGCTGCAGGCGACGGTTCCGGACGACAGCACACCGCCGAGCCACAACCTCGCTGACCTCACTCAGGCGTCCGAGCACCCACCGGTCAGGGGCAGCTTGCCGGAGCAGCCGCAGGAAGTTCACGACGCGGCCGATCAGCTGCTGGCTCTGTTTGCCCAAAATGGACAGATTCAGCAGCTCGCCCATGACTTGGCGCGGCTGCACAGCTACACCCTGACCGTGGACGTCCGCACCGTGGTCGACCAGCGCATGGGCGAGCGTGATTTCAAGGCCGAGCCACCCCAGTTCGGGCCTGACGGCAAGCAGATCTCACCAGCCACCTTCACCGTTGGCCCCGACGCCACGGCGTTAACCTTCCTCGCGGCGATGTGGAGCCTCGACCGCATGCTCCGTGGTCTCGGCGATCTGGCTGACGGACTCGTCGCTGCCGCACACGATGTCCGGATCCGTCCGGTGGCTGACGCAATCGCCGAGGCCGTCAGTGGCGCGAAGACCTTCCTGGGCGAGGGTGACCCGAGCACCGACCCGGTCTCCGTGCGCCTGCCCAGCGCAATGACCTACACGGGTGACGTCCTGAAACTGCACGCTGCCCTGAAAGAGCGCGGGTACGTACTGTTGCGGGTGGACAACGGCTGGGCAGGCAATGATCCGAATCCCGGTGTGGTCACCACGTGGTATGACCCCGCAACCGGCAGGACGGTGGTGCTGCGCCTGGAAACCCCGCAGGCGCATCAGGCCCACCGGCACGCTGCCGAGCTCAACGCGGACGATCCTGCCGCGGCGGACCTCAGGAAGGAGATCCTGACCAGCGCGATTCCGCCGTACGGCTTGAGCCAGATGCTGGCCAAGCTCGCTGCGGACTTGCCGGACGCCGCGGACAGCGCGGACACCGCGGACACCGCGGACGCCGAGACTACATTGGGGTTGCCCGAAGGGGGACCAGATCCCGACGGGCTGGGTGACGGCCTTCCCGGCCCGAAGCGCCCCGAGTTGCCGCCGACAGCAACTCCCGCGGCACGCGCGAGAATGCCGCAAGGCCCGCTGGCGGGGGTCGTGCTGGCGCGGCTGCTCTCCGATCTGGTAGCCGCGCAGCCAGGCGCAATGGTCGCTCCCCGCCAAGGCGCAAGGTTCGATATCGAGTCGATCGCGAAAGTACTGGCCGAGTCGCGGGCCCACAGCCGCGAAGCGGCCAAGAAGCCTCACGCAGCCAATCCGCAAGACGACTGGCATGAGGAGGAAGACGAGGATGAGGAGGGCCAGCAGAGCCAGCCGCTGAAAGCGGGTGGGCATTCCTCGGGCACTGGGCGGCCGGAGTCACCGAGTCAGCG
The DNA here is from genome assembly GCF_040645195.1 of Saccharomonospora sp. NPDC046836. Classification (NCBI taxonomy): domain Bacteria; kingdom Bacillati; phylum Actinomycetota; class Actinomycetes; order Pseudonocardiales; family Pseudonocardiaceae; genus Saccharomonospora; species Saccharomonospora sp. NPDC046836. Next base: position 254,703 of record NZ_JBEYXW010000003.1, on the reverse strand, counting down.
CGACGTTTTCATGGGCGACGGGCTCGGCGCCGGGGGAAGTGGGACAAGCGGTGGGGCCGCCGGTGGCGGAGGCTGGGATGGCGGCCGTGGCAGCCACGGCGACAACGGTGACAGTAGTAGCGGCGAACCGAGCCAGCCGGGTCATCACACGAGGTTCAGGCAACTTACCGAGCTGATCGATTCGATATGGGAGGCGCAGGGCGGTCAGGGCCGCCGTCCGGAAAATCTGCTCGACGCACGCAGGAAAGCCCACCAGATCGCGAACAACATCGCGGACCTTGCCGAGCAAAGGCAGTCGCTTCCGCACAGTCCGGATGCGCAGGGTTCGCTGGATGACACGGCCGAGCAGCTCAGGGCCTTGTACGACAGAATCTCCCAGCTGACGGACTCCTTGCGGTTGCTGGGAAACAGTCTCGACAAGGGCCATCAGGAGCCCGATTTCGCGTTGCAGTTGGTCCTGGACGTCGCGGGATTCAATCTCGAAGACTTGCAGCAGCTCTTCGGAGCAGATGTTCTGGGCCTCGACGGCAGCGCACCAGAGTTCGACGAAGCCGGTTATCTGCAGGCGATGACCGCGATGGCCGCGGTCCACGCGATCCGGGGGCGCGCCGGTTCGTTCCGTGAAGGACTGTTGCAGCTGACGACAGCTTTCACGTTGCGGTTCCGACCTGGGAATGATCTGAGCATGGTCGCGGTGGCCAACCTGGTGTGGCAGATTGCGGCCACGCAGGCATGGCGGGCAACACCGATGACCGGCACAGACGTGTGGGGCCCGGGCGCGGATGACACCGGCCGCCTGTTTGCCCTGGACGTGGTGCGTGCCAGGCTCACGGAGATCGACCAGCTGACCTACCTCGCGAGTGAAAGGTTCCTTGATGACAAGCTAACCCTGACTCCAGCGGAGCAGGAGCTCAAGGAAGCCATTGAGACGCTGCGGAACAAGTTGCTTGCCATGCGCATGCATGTCGATCTCGTACACGAGGGCTTTGGCACTGTCCGGGAGTTCGCGGACTGGCTCGGGCAGCTAGATGACGCGGTGTGGGCTTTGGACGACGCGTACTTCCGCTACGGGGCACGCGTCGCCACATTGATTCCAACGTCGCAGCTGGATGACTTCTATCAGCTGTTCCATTTCGTCCGGCTGGCTCCCGGCAGCCCGGAATTCCTCGCTAATGCGCGGTTCCCGCTGCGGGTCACCTCGGAGGAAGGCTCGCCGGTCACGGTCGACACTTCCGCACGGGCCTTGGCCAGGCTTGCGGTCGAACGGTGGCTCAATGCCAATGCCGACGCCATTCCCACGCTCGCGGGATGGCCGGAGTCGCCAGACGTCGTGGCCAAGCTGGACGAGCTGTTCGCCGATCCGGCTGTCCCCATGCCAGCCGGTGCGGTCGAGGGGGCCACCGAGATCACCGGGCTCGAGCTGGCGGCTTGGTACTTGGCTGCGCTGTTAGGGGACGACCTCGTGCCCGGCTCTGTTGCGACGCTGGCCGAGCAACTGATCATCGATCATCGCGCCCGGAAGGAAGCAGCGGCGGCATCGACGACGCCGCCTAATGCCGACGGTGGCGGTGCCCCGGCGCCTCGTCGGCGGCGACCAACGATCGAAGACCGATTCGAGGGCGTCGCCGCAGAGATTGGCCAGGCTATCGCGGCGTTGGCCGACCAGGGGCTCGATCCGTCGAGTCCGCTGATGACGGGACTGGACCGGCTCCGCGTTGTTCTAGAGGGAATCGAGCGCGAAGTAGCTGAGCTGACCGAAGCACACGGATCGCCGTCGGATACGACGGGCGAGCAGGGCCGTCGGTTACTTCGGTTGGGCGAGCTGCTGAATGAGGTCGCCGCCCAGGTCGCACAATTCCAGGACAATTTCAAGGCCGCCAGCGACGAAAAGCCCGAACTAGCATATGCCTTCGCCCGCGTAAATATCGATCCGTCCGCATGGACTAGCGCGCTGAACGCCAGAACTTTTGTCCGCTCCGATATGGCGTTCGACCAGTACGGCCGGCCGCAACCCTTGACTGCTGCGTTCCTTATCGACCTGGTCCACCAGGTGAGTGCTGACGTAGACATTGCGGCGTTTGCTGCGTACGTGTACACCGTCCCACTGGGTGCCGTTTTCAGCTCGGACGCGGAGCCGGTCTGGAATCTGGGCGAAATCGTCCGGGTGGTGCACAACAGCCCTATCGTTGACCCGGAATCGGTGAGCCAGAAGCGGATCAGGGTGGCGGAGGGGGCCGCGATCCTCCGCGGTGCCTTCTCGATCTATACAGCGGATGCCGACAACATAGTCCGTGCTGCACGACCCGACGCGATTAACTACACCGAGCTGGTTCTCACCAGCGACGGCGTCGTCTTCAAGCAGGCTCTGGACGACAAGGTCGCGTTGATGGTGGCCCTCGTGCATCAGTTCGGTGGCGTCTTCTCGTCGCAGACCGATCAATTGCTGATGAACGTCGACTCCCCATACGCGCTCCGGTCAGTGGCGCGGTGGCAATTCGAACGAGGTCCGCTCCCCCTGACCGCGGTGACGGAGCATCGGACGATGCTCGGCATGGACTTTTGGGGATTGCCAGTCGAGGTCGAGGGGGTGCCGAATTCAGTCGGCACCAACATCGAGCGGTTACTGAATATGAGCGAGGTCCCTGGAGGGCTGCTACTCATAGACATTGCGACCAAGGAGGCTGCGCGACTGCGCCCGGATCTAGCTGGAGCGGTTCGAGATGTGCAGCGACGTCTGATCAAGGTCGGGACAGAGGTCGAAAATGTTTATAATGGCGTCGACGATGTCGTTCTGGACGGACTGAGCCAGTACGCCAAGCAGATCAAGAATCTGCATAGCGAAGTGTCGGAACTAGACAAGAGTTACCACCAGTATGGTGTCCTTCTCGTAGCTGACAACAAGTTCAATGACGAGCTGCTGTCCAGATTCTTCCACGAGGCCGACTTCTCGTTTCTGGCACCGTTGAGTCCCGAGTTTCTAGCCAACGCCCAGTTCCAGCTGGCACGCGCGGGTGGCGACGTCGAGGTCAGTGATTCCGCGCGTGCCCTGATGCAGGCAGTGATCGAGACCTGGTTGGACCTCGATCCCAGGTTGGCCCAACTGCGCGTCACGGTTGAGCACGCCGAGAAATTCCAGGATGTGTTCAACGATTCGGAAGCGCCGATCCCGCCGACCGAAGACGGGGAGATTGACGGGCTCAGCCTCGCGGCGCGTTATCTGCCGGTGGCATTGCGGGCCCTTGGTACCGAGCTGAGCGCTGTCTCGAACCTCGAGGAAATCCTCACCGAGCTGCACGCACAAACCGGCTCGGCCGAACTCGCTGACGAGTTGGTCGCCGCGGCCCGGTTCATCGCGGCATTGCGAGCACTGCTCACTGGCCTGTCGGATCCCGACGTCGCCGTCCCCGCCGCGCTGACCGCCGTGGGTGGCAGCACTTTGTCAGCGGAACACCAGCGACTGGTCGGCGCGTCAGCGAAGACGCTCGCCGAGCGGATCATTGCCGAGCATGCACCGCGACCGCTCGACGATGATGGTTCGGCGAGCGCGCGGAGCGACACGGATCTCGATGCGATCAGCAGTGCTGGCGCCGGCTTGCCCCTGCTGGTGGTGGATGAAGCGGTCGCGGCGGTCGCCCAGCGGGCGGTCACGTCCGGACAGGAAGCGGCGACCGTGCTACAGCGTTTTCGGGAAACAAAGGCTGAGCTCGACGGTCTGGGGCGTGAGTCCGAGGCCGTGAGCCGGCAACGTAAGGATTTGTTGAGTGGCAATGCGGGTGCGGAGGAGGTTGCTGCGCTCGACCAACGCAAGAAGGAGGTTGGCGAACGGTACGCTGCCGCATTTTTGGCGCAGACCGAGGCCAGCGGCGACGCACGACTGGCGGACAGGGAATTCGCTGGCCTGTGTCACGAATTAGGGCGGTTGCTGGAGGATGCGGCCGTAGCCGCGGCTGGAGAGGAGTTCGGGCCGGTTCGGGAGCGGGTCCACGCGGCGCGGGCGCGTGTTGACCGGTTCCGGCGGAAACTCGAGAGCAAACATCCGGATGACGTGGCCGAGAGGCCGGACGCCGAACGCGAACTGGCTGACGCCGAGCCGCAACTGCGTGCGGCGGAAGCCGAGTACCAGCAGGTGCCGCCAGCTGTCCGGCAGGTGAATGACCTCGCCTATATCCTGCGCGACTCCGCCGAGCTGATGCGTAACGCTGGTGAGTTCGCTGAACTCGTAACCAGGATGCCGGCTGGGCATGTCCATTCCGAGGCCGGGCGCCGCGCCCTGGAAGCTGCTGCGGTTGTGGAGGCCGCAGTGGTTGTTTCCGCCGACGACGCCGTGGATGTGGTGTCGACCGTCACCGAAGGCTCTGCGTCGGGATTACCTGGTACGGCTGACGCGGCTGGGGATGTTGCCCTGTGGTCGATGCCGGGTGGGGTCGCTGTCGGGGTTGGTCGGGACGAGTTGGCGGGTGTGCGTCAGCTGTTCGTGGATCGCACTTTTGGTCAGGGCGATGAGGATTTTGTGGTCGTTGTCGGTGCTGCCGTGGTGGGGGTGGTGCCGGGGGAGGCTGGGGTTCAGGTTGCGGGGGCCATTGCGAATGATGTGCGGTGGGTGGGTGGGCCGATTCGGGTGGTGTCGCTGGAGGGCGGCCGTTGGGGCGTGGATGAGGTCGCTGCCTTCCGGGATGCGGTAGCTGCGGAGTTTCCCGAGGTTGAGGTGACAGTCGGCGCACCGTCAGCTGGGCAGGTTGATTCTGAAGCGGGGGAAGCTGCTGCGGTTGTGGAGGCCGCAGTGGTTGTTTCCGCCGACGACACCGCGAATATGGTGCCCACCGTCACCGAAGGCTCTGCGTCGGGATCAGCTAGTGCGGAGCCGGCTGCGGATCAGTCGGCGTGGAACGGCATGCCGGCCAAGCTGGTGGAAGCCCGTGCCGCTCTGGTGGACGCGGCTGCCGCCTGGGAGAGCGCGAGGGCGGCACACGCGCAGACGGAACAGAACCTTGACGATGCGCAGACCCGATTGCGCTGGCGCGAAACCGATAGGCGGTGGCCTTCTGCTGGTGGGGCCCACTACCTCGGTAGGGGCTGGGGCGGCGATAGCCCCACGACTTCGGCCGGGAACGCGGCTGAGGATCGCGCGGAAGCGGCGAGGGAAGCGAAGCTGCGGGACGCTCGTGCTCGGGTACCTCAGGCGGTCGCCGCGGTGGAAGCGGCCCAGTCGGCGGAGTCGGCTGCATTGACAGAGCTGCGTGCTGCCGCGGAACGGCTGAGCGATCTGTTGCAACAGACCCAGCCATCCGGCGCGGTACTAAAGGTCACCAACGCGCTGCACGACGTCCGGGACGCCGTACGTAACATGTCGGGGCTTCTGGAAGCGGCGCCCCATGGCTATTACGCTATGCAGCTATTGCAGGCCGCGGATGTGGTCGTGGCGGCGCGCAAGCCAAGCCCGCCACCAACCCGGCGGCTGCCCGAACCGCCCAGCAACGACGAGTTCGGCCGCGATCCGTTCGGGGTTCCACCTTCGGCCCGGCAGAACCGAAAACCAGGAACACCAGACCCATTCAGCTATCACACCGAGCCCGGTGGCGATGGCCGGGAGTGGGGATTCGACGCGGATGTGCCGCGTAAGTCGTCGGAGCCGCCGGAAGCCGATCACGTGGCCCGCCCTGCAGACGGTGGGGCAGGCACCGGAGGCGACGGCGGTCGAGGAGGAGGTGGCGACAGCGCGGATGACGGTAGCTCGACGCCGCCTACGCGGGTCTCGGCCGATGTGCAGTTCGCCAACATTCTCCGATCCATTCAGGATCTTGTGGCGCAGTGGCCGGAAAGCGGAGCTGACAACCAGTACTTCGTCGAGCTGAGCGGTCTGAACGAAACAGCGGAAGAAGTTGCTGATCTCTGGCGACTTATTTCGCAGAGGCGGCACACTTCGCCCATGGATGGTCCTGACGTATGGGCCCGTCCGTCCGGCGGTGGCCGTCAACTGCTCGAGCTCAGGGAGAAGCTGGACGACTTCTGGCGGCAGGTTGGAGAGTTCTGGGCACGGCTCGATGCCGCAACCGATGGCGACGCGGCTGAGTTGCAGGCATGGTTGCAGCTGGGCATGGGCGTGACCAATGCCAACTGGGTGAACCCACTCGCCATAGAGGTGCTGGCCGATTCCGAGTTCGGTTTCGATCGCACTGCGTGGATGGATCCGCTGGTCCGAGAGTTACTGGCCGATTACGCAACGGGGCACGATCGCGGCGACGGCCCCGATCGCGCGTACCTGATGCCGATGAGCATGCTCGGGCTGCTGGCGCTCGCCGAGGCCAGGTTCGACCTGCCCGCGACGGATTTGGCTGAGCTGATCTACAACACCCGGTTCTGGCTGGCCGGGTATCAACTTGACGACACTCCGGCTCCTCCAAGGCTGGAAGGATCGTTGCACCGGGGCCTGCCCCTCGTTCTGACTGCTACCACGCAGGTGTTCAGTGCCGGCGATGTGTTCATCCGGTTCGCCGGCGAGCTGGCTCTGAGCCTGCAGGCCGAGATCGTCAGGCGAGAGGCCGAGGCCACTGAAGCGTCCTTCGCCGAGGTCGAACGGCACACCGACAAGACGGCGGCGACGCGGGCAATGCTGACCGAACGGGCGATCGCCAAGGACCTTCGTCGCCGCGGCTTCGCCATCACGCTGCCGTCCCATCGATGGTTGCTAACCGCTTCGGAGGCTGAGGTTCAGCGCGAGGCCGTATCTCAGTTGTTCTCTGGGCAAGGGCTGTGGCTTACCGACGTCGAGACCGTCGCCAGGCAAGGCGCCCCGGAGTGGGGCAGGAAGTTCGACGACCGAGGCCGTCTGTTCGATCCCGATGTCATGAATGCTGGGTTTACGCGGCTCGGGGAAGCGGTCGAGCGGATCAGAAGTATCTTCGACAACTCCGAGCATGATCAGGACGGCGTCGCTGAGTTCCTTATGTGGTCGCTCGACCGTCTGCTAGACGATCTTCGAGAGACGGCCCAACGAATCCACCAGGGGGGTAGCACCGTCACCGAACTGGCGGCGGCTCTCAGCGGGTTCGGGTGGAACGTAGCCCACCTGGCGGACAGATACTCTGCAATCGAGGGCTTCGTCGCTAGCTCTGTTGATTCCTCGTCGCCGGCGTTCGACTCCCTGTTCCCTGCGATGACGTTCGAACATCTCGATCCGACCAGCCTCGTCTATCAGGTTGGTACCCGGGTGCCCGTCACGGTGCGCACCGAGGACGATGGTCGGCAGGTTCTCCAGACCAGTGACGAGGCACGCGCCCTGGCGCTGGCAGCGATCATCAAGCTGCTGCGCAATCACGAACAATGGGCGACCAGAGCCGTACCGAATATGGACGGCCGCAATCCTGAGTTATTCGACAAGTTTGTTCGTGACGTCGCGCAACGACTCGCTGTGGTTTTCGACAACCCGGAGATACCACGTCCGCACGGTGTCGCCGTTCACCTCACTGGGTACACACGGAATCCAGCTGAGGTGGCTGATCGGCTGCTGGCTGAGGGACACCAGCGAATGTTCGACCGATCCGACATCAGCATGCTGGAGCTGACGGCGACTTATCTGCCAGTCGCCCTGCGCGCTCTGGGCCTTGATTTCGCGGCGGATTCGCAGTGGACAGCCATTGTCACCGAGTTGCGGCACTTGCTGCCGACCGTCGCCGACGTTCCATACCATGAGGCCGCGATCGCTGCGGCGCTGCGGGAACTGGTGCGGTTGCTGCCAGCGAACTATTCCGAGCTTCCCGAAGCCTGGGGGGCGTCGAAGCGGAGCCTGTCCCCGCGGCATCGCGCTATTGCCAGTTCGTCGCCGGACGCCATCGCAGCCGGGCTACTTGCCGAGCACCGGGCGAACACGGAGCGCGCCACGGCGGGTGCCGATAGTGACGCTGCCATCCCCTCGGCAACCAATACGGTTGACGGCAATGTTGCGCAGCTCGGCGGCAGCAGCACTGATCGGCACGCCACTGTAGAGCAGCGGTTCCAGGCCGTCGTGGACGAGGTGGCCAGACTCATAACGGAGCAGGTTCCAAACGAGCCGCTGGCGCAGTTGGAAGCTCTGCACACTCGGGGCCAGGAGATTCTGGTCGAGATCGCCGAGATCGAAGCTGAACGTCGACGAGCTACCGTCGACTCGGCCGAGTGGTCGAATCCGGACCTGGTTGCCGAACGACTTGGGGCGCAGACCGAGCGTCTTCGGCGTCTCCGTGCTGGAGTGGATGAGTTCTGGCAACTAGCTGAACAGTTGCAGGAGCGGATGCCAGGCGTTGCCTGGGATGGTGGACTCTCCACTCACGTGCCAGCGCGGTCCGATATGGAGTTCGACGAGACCGGCCGCTTGCGTCCGCTGACAATGCTGGCCATGGTCGATGTCATCACGAATCTTCGGCCGGACGGGGTGGACCAAGAACTACTGTTGGCCTACGCCGCCATGGTTCCGGTCGGTGCTGTTGTCGACCCGACCCTGACCCTCGTCGACAACCTGGGTCGGCTGGTGTCGGCCATGCATGGCGCGGCCTTCCCTGCGAGGAATGTGACGCGGTTCGACCTGCCTGCTGTCGGCGATCAGCGAAGTGTCGTTCATGGGGCCACGATCTTGTTCGGTGGCTTCACATTGTGGACGGTCAACGCCGATGCGATGGTGAACGAACTCGGCGGGGTGGCCACTTTCACTGAGCTTCAGTCACGGCGCGACAGGGCTATGCTCGCTCCGGCGATGCGCGAAGTCGGCGCGCTCAGGAAACGGTTTGTGGACCGATTCGGCGAGATAGTCCAGTTCGCCGACCAAGATCTATTCGAGGGGGATCAGCGATACCTTGATGCGCAGCTGGCGAAGTGGCAGCTAGGTAACGGGCCGTTGCCGCTGGCCGCCGGCGTCGAACACCGGGCCTCGCTGGGGCAGGACATGTTCCAGCTGGTCTTCCACGCTGCCGGGTTTCTCTTCACCCAGGACATGCGCTCCGGCCTACTGGAGGTCACCCAGACCGTCGATGAGGCTGCACGCCGACTGATCTCCCAGGACGGCCCGCCACCATCCTGGCCTTCCTGGCGGCCCGGTCGGCCGCCTTCAGCGGAAGAAGTTCTGTACTACCGCATCCAAGGTGTGCGCGGCCGAATCAGCAAGATCATCCGACTGATTGACCAATTTCACCGACCAGACGAGCATGACCAGTCGTCGGAACACATCAGACAGCTCCACGACGCCGTGGCCGAACTGGACCAGGAATATCGCCAGTACGGCCTTGCTCTTGTCGAGCTATCCGGAACCTCTGAACACCTTGGTGAGTTTCACCAGAGCTACGACTTCTTCCGCATCGATCCGACAGGAATCGACTTCCTTGGCCGCGCGGTAACCAATCCGGCCTCCGTCGAATACGACATAAGAAAGCTGTCGAGGGCTGTGGTTGAGACGTGGCTGCACTCGATCACAGTTTCCGAGATCGTGGATGAAGTACAACTCTTCGTTTCTTTTGATCGGTTCACGGATGAATTCTCCGAAACCGAAGCGCCGATCCCGGCGGCGATAACGCCGGGAGAGCGCATCGACGCCCTGGATCTGTCGGCATGGTATGCGCTCGTGTCCGTTGACGCCGCGAACTTCGATTTTCGGAAAGTGTCTGATGTGGACGCGATCTTTGCGGCGCTCGACGAGCTCGTGGACTCACCCGCTGAGATCGACGAGACACTGCGCCACCAGGTCGAGTTCGCCGCCGCGAAAAGGGAACTGTTGCGGGCGCTGGCAAGCCAAGCTGTCGGAGCCAACGGGGCCGTGCCGGCGAGCGTGTTGTCACCCGAACACCGGGCGCTCGCCTACGGCTCGCCAGGTGCTGTCGCCGAGCGGCTGCTCGCCGAGCACCGGGCCACCAGAGAGCCCGAGGTCGAGCAAGCAGCTGAGCAGACACCGGAGATAACGCAGGACAGCTCCGACGCCCCTGATCGGGAACTCGCAGTCGGCGCCGATTTGATCGGCCAGTTGGTACGACCCGGCTCGCTTGCTGCCCGAATCCTGGAAGCGGTCAGTGCCGAGCGCGCGGCGACCACCGACGACAGATCGGACGAGGCCGTAGTTCGGGCCGTCTCACTCGACGAAATCGAGACCCTGGCGAAGCGACTCTCCGTGGAGGAGGCCACCGCGTGGACACTGGCCGCGAACAATGCGGACAGTGCGCGGCTGCAGGAGGCGCATGATCGTGCAGTGGGTACGGTGCGCAGTCTGGCTCGGTCCATCGCCCTTTACACCAACGAGGTTGATCCGAGCCAACGCGATGTGGCCGGCCAGCAGGCGTGGTCACAACTGCGGCAGGCCCACCCCCTGCATCCGGTGAACCTCGCCAGGAACCTGACCGCGGATTCGCTGGAGACCTTCGCGCTGTCCGATCTCGCGACACTGACGGTCTTCTTCGAGTTCCTCGACAAGCAGCGACCGCCGGAGGTCACGGGCTATACCCCGGCCGCTTGGGTCAGCCAGGTCAGCGCCCTTTACGGCCGTAGTCGCCTGTTCCCGAACACCATCCCGATGAGCGCCGACGCCCTGGACCCCTTGGTAGAGGCACATGCGTACGAGCCGGACGCGTTTGACTTCCTGCTGCTGGACAGGAGGAACCAGGCGTACCTGAGCGGCGTGTCCAGGACGCTGGTGCTCGGCAATGTCACGCTGTTCGATGCGGCGACAATCTACGGTCCGGCGACTCTCGCGCTGATGTCCCTTGACGGTCCGACGACTGTGGATCCGCAGTTGCGGCTGTATGAGTCGTTGCGGGACCATGCGGTGACCGCCAACGGGGACCCGGACCAGTTCGCCTGGCTGGGTGGTCAGCTGGTGCGTGAGCGCGCCAAGTACGCGGCGCAGGTCCAGATGGAAGCTCAGCATCGGGCGAGTGAACTGTGGGGCTACATGTTCCCCGAACTGACCGATGCCGAGCTCGACTCGCTGTTCCCCGGTGTGCGGCTCGTGCCGAGGGACGCGGGCGAAGGCGTGCTGATACAGGCGTGGGAGGTGCTGGAATCCGGTGCCGATATCGGACTCTCCAAGCAGGCTGTGCGGCATTTCGTCGACGGGGATCCGTTGTCAGGGGAATTCGGGGAGCTCCTCGCACCACGGCCAGCGCTCGATGGCGAACCAGACGTTTCCAACGGTGCCGATCCCGGAGGCGCCGACAGCAGCAGTGCCCTCACCGTAGCGGTTCCCCAAGGGGTGCAGTGGAGTCCGGCACAGGCTGCAGCCAACGATGCACTGGCCCAGGAAATGTTGGAGATCTTCGAGGAGATTTCCCTTCCCGAGGAAGGAGAACCGGCCGCCGAGGCCGAGGTTCGCGACGTGATGTCCGACTTCCGCCGGGCGTTGGAGGCTATCGATGGCGGCCCGAACGCGGTTCCGGAGCGGGCGCGCGAGGACGGTTCACGGTCCGAACCAGTCCCCGGGGCGCCGGATGACGTCGACCAGCCAACCGACGCCGACGGCGGCGGGGCCGGCGGCGACGGCGCTACGGTGGCACCGGGCGGGGATTTCGTCCCGGAGCCGGTCGAGACCAGGTTGCATACCGTTGCCCAGCAGATACACCAGATGCTGCGCATCAGCGTCGCGTATGCGCTCGTTGAGTCCCCGGCGGACCTGTTGGCACATATCTCGGCCCTGGACCGGCTCAACGACGCGGCGCGAGAGTTGCTGCAGAACTTGCCGGAAGGCCTGGAAGGCCCGATCCCCGCGCGCGGGCTCGAGCTTGCCCAGCTGACCGAGTTGTACCAGGAGGCCAGCGAGTTCAATGAGCATGCGGCCCGGTTCAGCGCCGGGCTCGCCGGCGATGCCGGCGGCCAGACGCTGCTCGCCGACTTCGAGGCGGCTGGAATCGACGTGGCCACCTGGAGTTTCCTCAGCCCGCACCAGGTGCGTTCCGTCGAGGTGACTCTGGTCGACGGCGAAGCGCTGTCCGTCCTGAGCGTGATCGCGCTGACCGCCGGCTTCGCCGCCATCGCACCCAACGGCGCGGACACGACCCAGCCGCTGGCGTTCTTCGCGACCCTCCGCTCGACGTTCCTCCCTTCGGCGGCCGATGTCGACATCCGGCAGCTGGCGGGATCGGTCACTGGGGCTCTCGTCCGGGAGACCAATCAGGCGATGCCGTTGGTCGGTTCGTTGCTGGTGCCGGATGTGCTGGTGCGGGCCCTGGGTGAGGTCATGGTCGCCGTGCTTCCACTTGACCAGGTCGACGCCGAGGCGGCCCGCGATGCCGAGTCCTTTGTCGACTTCCTGCTCCGGCGCGCGCACCTCATCCGCGAACGTGTGTTCGAGGAACGGCTGCGGGTCATGGACGTGTTCGCCCGGCAGGTCGGCTTGGATCGTGAGGACGTGTTCACCTCGCCGGTGAACCGGGAGCTGCTCGAACTGGAGAGCGGCATGGGGGCCGGGGAACACGACGCCCGGCAGTCGGCGCTGGACCCCATGGCCTGGCTGGAGCTGGATGTCCGGCGCCGGTTCGACTGGCTCGCGCGCGCGCGCGGGCTGAACGCCGACACCGCCGGGTTCCGGCCGGATGGCTCGTTGGTCCAGGCATATCGAGACGCAGCACGCGCTGCGATCGACCAGGCCCAGGCCGAGCTGGAGGACACGTCCACCGACGACTGGGTGGGGGCCGACCTGAACGCGGAGCTGGACGCGCTGGTCGAGGCTGTCGAACTGGCTGGCCGGGACGAGCTGCCGATGCGCGAGCTGGCCGTCGCCCTCCACGCACTGCATGACAGGCTCGCCGAATTCGCACGGGCGCATCTTCGCTACCTCAACGAGGTCATCGAGCAGGCCGACGACTACTCGCGGATCGCCGACCTTGTCTGGCTGTCGGATGTCTTCGCTTGGGATCCCTGGGGTTATGACGCGGTGACCGTGCCCGCGTGGGACGGCTCAGCCCGTTACGTCGGCGACCGGCCCACGGTCGAGCTCGGTGACCGGGCGCGGGCCCACGCACTCGCCGTCATCGCCGGGCTGCTGCTCGACCGTGCCGCCGAACCGCCCGCGCTCATTCCGCAACTGGACGCCATCTTCGAGAACTCAGCGCTGGCTCGACTTCCCGGGCTGGACGAGTTCGTCAACCGGCTCGGCCTGACCGGTGAGGATGCCCGCGTCGTGGCCGACCAGGCCTGGCAGGAGCTGGTGGCCAATCTGCAGGTGCTCGACGTCGCGGCGCTCCTCCTGCCGCATGTGCTGGCCCAGCAGGGACTTCCGCTACGGGCGGACGGCGCGACCTTCGCGGAGCTGGCAGCCGACCTTGCCGAGGGCATCATCGTCCAGTTGGAGGCGATCGCCGAGCAGGGAGAGCTGGTTGATCTGGTCGGCGCGACCCGTAACTACCTGACTGGCGCACTAACGCTGGGCCGAGCCGAACTTCTGGCCTTCCTGTCCGTCGCCGATTCCGATATCCGTGCATTGATTGGGGTCGGCACCACCGAGTTCGCGGCGGCCGCTGAGGGAGGCGCCGATGACGACGGCTTCGGCACGTTCGTCGAAGCCGGCACCACGAGCCTTCCGGCGGAGCGAGTGCCGCGGCTGGAAGACCGCTTCGACAGCATCCGGGAGCACATCGGCCGCGCCGTCGGCTCCATCGGCGAGCTGCGGGGGTTGGCTGAGCTGAACATGGCCGCGCAGGAGCTTGCGCGCCGGTTCTGGGACCCGATCTCCCTCCGCCCCGTGCCCGCGCATGACATCGAGCGGGCGGACCTGCAACGGCTGTACCAGGATTTCGTCGAGTTCGGGCGCCAGTTGGACGGTGTGGTCGCCGAGCTCCGCCAGGACGCCGCTCCCGGTTCCGACGAGGTCGCGCTCGCGGACCTGCTCGCCGCGGAGTTCACCCCGGAGCGGTGGGAGCTGGACCTCGGAACCGTCGCCGGAGGTCCGTTGTCGGCATTGGCCACGATCGCCGTGGTGGCCACAGTGGACCTGGGTGAGCTGAGGATCGACCAGGAGCGCCTGCTCGACGAGGCACAGCTTGGCGTCTTCGAGCTGCGGGAGGTCACGGAAACGGCTACGGACGCCGAGCTGCTGCGTCAGGTCATCGACGTCGCGGATGCGCTGGTCGACGAGGACCTCGCCGACGAGTTGATCGTCATCCCGGTTACCGAGGGAGATCCCGAAGCGGTCCCGGTGATCACCCTCGCCGCCCCCCTCCTGCGGACGGTCGTCGCGAAGACCGCGGTCGAGGACGACACGGTGTGGCGTGAACTGGAGAGCACGTCGACCCCGGCCGAGTACCTGACCGCGCGCGGTCGGTTGGTGACGGCCCGGGCTGCCAGGGCGATGGCAGATTTCCTCAATGGACTGTCGAATGACCAAACCGATGAGGCCACGCCGGCCGGTGTGCTGCGGGCACACCGGGTACTGATGTTTGCGACAGGCCGGGAACTGGAGGCCGCGATGCGGCACCAGATCGCGGTCAGGCCGATCGGCTGGCAGGAGGCCGAGGCCGCGCAGGCACGTCGGCTACTGGCCGCCGCGCGTGCCGAACTGTTCAGCGACGGGGCGCGCATCAGCCGGGTCGGCGTCGATGCCGTACTGTCCGATTTCATCACGGCCATCGAGGGGCCGCGGCAGTTCGCCAAGCTCGCCAAATTGGTCGACGATCCGGCGGTGGCGACCGCCGTGTCGGTGGTGCGGTCGGCACTGTCGGAGCTGGCCGGCGCCGAACCCGCCGCGTTCCTCACCACGCTGCGGGAGCTGCAACGGGCGGCGAGTGAGCTGGACCAGGCCTACGCCGACTACACGGCGCAGGCGGCCGAAGCCCTGCAGGGAAGCCCAGACCTGGACGAGGTCGCACCCCCACAGGGGCAGCTCGCTCTAGCACTGGGCCTGGCGAACCTCAGCCAACTACCGGCCACGGTCACCGAGATCAGCCATACCGACGGGGAACTCGTGGTGCACCTGGACGAGCGAACCCACGCGCTCGTCATGGCCCTGATCGGCTCACGTGCTCAGCACCTGCTGCGTATACCGGTGAACCCGGCGTTCGCGCTCGACCGGTATCCCGGGTTCGCTGAGTTGTTCGGGGAACCGGGACACCCCATCGTGCTCGGCGGTCTCGGTGACCTTTTCGAGCAACTCGTCGGTGAGGACGCCGATGACGCTGTGGGCATTGTCGCGGACACGCTGGAGGCGCGGGCCGGAACGCTGACCGTGCGCGATATCGCGGCACTGGTCCAGTCGGAACTGTTGGCGCCGGTGGTAAGCCGCGAGACCGACGAGTCGCACCAGTGGGTGCGCCAGGTGCTGGAACTGCTCATCGTGCGTACCGATTCGGCGGTTGGCCGTCGGGCGGTACTGCACCTGGCCGCCGAAGTCCTGCTGGTGGTGGGCGTGGACGCGTTGATCAGCCCGGCCGAGACGGACCCGGTGGCCGAACGGACGCTGCTGCGCGGCGAGGTGCTCGATTTCCAGGGGCCGGAGCGACTGGTGGACCAGCTACTCGCCACGCACGGCGACCAGGCTGTTGAGAAGGCCGCGCTGGCAACCCCGGAGCCCGGCCTGGTGGTTCCCCAGCAGGTCTTCGGGCCGCCGATCGATCCGGTGCTGGCTCGGCAGCTGCTGCAGGTCCGGGTGCACTATCCAGCTGGAGCACCGCCGCTGGTGCTGGTCGAGACCCTCCGGCAGGAAGCCCAGTCGGACGTCGTGCTCGGCAATCCGGCGATGCGGGACCACCTCGACGGCGCACTTCGGCAGGCCCTTGCCTTCGCGCTGGTCGATGTGCGGGCCGTCGACCAGGCCACGCACGAGCAGCCCAGTAGCGATGACTACGGCGAGGCGCTGCTCGTGCTGCAAACGACGGTGAGCCTCGCCGCGCAGCGGCGCGCCAACCTCGGCGACGCCGACGCCGCGCAAGCTGCGGAACGAATCCGGTCAGCGGCTCCGCTCAACCCGGCGATGGTCGCTGCCCCGGTGGGTCTCCGGGAGGACGGCGTACTGCCGCGATGGTCGCTCGCCGTCGTCGGCACCCTGTTCACCAGAGCAGCTCAGCAGACCACCTCGGACCGTCAGGTCGATGTGCAGGAGCTGGCTGCGGCTGCGCACGACCTGCTGGCCCGCGCTGAGTGGCTGGACTCGGAACCTGCAGGCCGACCAGCGCAGGCGTTCCTCATCCAGCCACGCACCGGTGGTTTCTACCGGGCCAATCAGGACAGCGGGGGAGCGTTGGACGGCACGGGCACGCTGATGCTCCGTTCCGATGTGTCCATCATGGAGGCGTTCGTTCTGACGGCCGAGGCACTCGGCCTGCGCATGATCGATACCCGCGGCCACGAGCTCGGCCTTAACCACCTCCGGCTCGGATCGGCCCTGGGGCAGCTCGCCCGCGACGCCCGGGATCCGCTGGAGTTCGAGCAGCTGGCCGCCAACCTGTTCGACCGCCGCAAGAAGGCGGCGCTGTTCACCGTGGGAACTGCGCTGGAGTTGCTGGCCAGGGCCGACGATGGCCGGTACGTCGAACAGGTACCGGACTCGGTAAGCCCGCTGCTCGAGGACGGCCGGGTGGACCACATCGACCAGCAGCGGGCCGAGATCGGATTCTTCCAACAGGCACCGAATGACCTGTTCCTCCACGAGGACCCCCACCGTCTGCTGTTGGTAGGGGATTTCCTCGGCCCGGCCCGCGGCACCGGCGACGACGGTGTGACGGAGCTGCTCGGTGTGGGTGGCGGTGGCGGTACCACAACCGATCCGGATACCCCGGGAACCCCCGAAGCGCCGACATCATCGGATGCGACGGCGGATGGTGCCCCGTCCGTGCAGGACCCGCTGGAATCCGGTGGCGAGAATTCTCCCGGAGCGGAACGGAATCCCGCCGCGCCGATGCCGATGGGGCTCAACGAGCATGGCGAGTTCGATCCCGTCGGCGATCTGGGTATTGGGCGTCCCCGGAAGGGAGCGCGGAAGCCGGAGCGGATTGGGTTCGTCTGGCATCACAATCCCGACCGGCTGCCCGGGTGGGACCTGCCCAACCCGGGCGTCGGGAACCGGGCCGGAGATCCCGTCGCCCGCAAGGGGAGTTCCCGCCGGCCCGACGTGCCGTACCCGGGACGGGTTCAGGCAATTCCGACCGGTGACAGGTCCCCGCTGACCGCGGAGCCCGTTTCACCGGAACAGGGTGCCGAACTGGTCATCCACGAGCTGCGTAGGCTCGGCGCTGCCACTGCCATCGACGTGAAGATTTGGCCGGTGAACTCGCTGGGCATCCTGCCCGTGCAGGTGATGTTCCCCGATGGCGCGGTGGTGTCGTTCGAGTTCACCCTGATGGCGCCCCCGGGCTCCGATGTGGTTGCACTACTGGACTTTCCTGCCACGGTGGACCGGGCCGACGCGCCCGGGCAGCCGGTGTCAGCGGTGCGGGTCGTAATTGATCCGCGCTGGGTCAACGTGCTGCCGGACGTGTTGCAGGCCGCGCAGGATTGGCACGGCACCGTCCCAGCGGACCTGGGTGACGAGCCTCGCATTGTGGTAGGCCCCGAGCCGGGGCCGTCCGCCGAGATCGACCCGCGCAAGCCGAGGCGATTCGCGCTGCCCACCCTCTCCGCGAGCTCGGAAGTTCCGGTTACCAATGACGTGGCCGCGCTGCGGGCGGCGGCGGTGGACGCCTTCCGCGCCGTCCTCACCGAACTCGGTGAGCAGGCGATCCACATCCGGACCCGGCAGAGAACGGACCTCTGGTTGCTGCGGTTGCCTGGCCTGCCGCCGGTGGAAACCGCATTGTTCATCGGTGAGTTCGACATCGGCGGCCAGCGCGTCAACAACCCGACGTTGATCGTGCCCGGGATCCAACTGGACGACTCCGGATTCCTGGCGCCCGGTCGGTTGCGGGTGGTCCTGCCCACCCTGCCTGCGCGGCCGGACCTGGCTATGGTCCAGGTTGCCAGCGCGCTGCGGGAGACCAGGCGCCGGCTGCCCGGGGTCATTGCCTGGCAGGTCGAGGCCCTGCGCGCCGAGCTTGATCGGCCAGATCTGGCACTGGCCAGCCCGGGTGATTTCGCGGCGCTGGCGTCCCGGGCGGACACAGTGATCGGACGACCCGAGACAGCGGCGGCGACCGTCGTCCCCACGCGACTCGACCTCGATGCGGCGCCGGTGTTCGTCAACTACGGCGAGTTGCTCGGCGACGGCCGAATCGCAGTTTTCGGCATGCCCAGCGACGTGGCCGACGCCGTTCGCGCCGCCGCGCACCTGGCTGCGCACGCGTCGGAGCTGAACCTCGACCACGTGGTCATCGCATGGACGAATCCGATGCTGAACGCCGTCCACCGCCAACTCGGCGAGGAACTGGCGAACGCTGACATGTCGGTCGACTTCGTTGTCGAACATCGCCTTCCCCAACTGTCAGTACGGGTCGCGAAGCGGGTTCACGCCCGCCGCGACGCGGAGGATGGCCAGGCGCTCCGGATTGGCGTGTGGGTGCCCGGCATCGCGGCGAAGGTCAACCCGGAAATGAGCGCGACGGTCTCCGTCGCGAAACAGCTGGAGGCCGCCGGCCACCCCGTCACCGCCGTTCGGCTGGCGCCGGCCGGCGCGGCGACCAGGGACGGTGAGGCGGACGTCGTTGTCTTCCTGTCGGCCGGGGGTGACACCGGGGAACTGCCCGCTCCGGTGCGGCTTTCGCGGATCGAGCAGCCCCAGGCGGCGGGGGCCGGTGGTGGCGGTGGTCGGATTCCGCCACCCCCATCCACCTTCAGTGACCGTTTCCGCCTGGCCATGACCGGGATCGAAGCCCTGCTCGCTCGACCGGACGTGGTCGCCGACAACGAGCTCGCCACGGCTTTGTGGCGGCTGCGCGCCGAACTGCTCACGATTGACGAGATCAGCACCAGGTACGAGGCGACCGTGTTGATGTCGAGCGAGCCCGCCGCCGTCCTCGCCCTGCTGGATGACCTGCGCAGCAGGCTGGCCGAATTCGACAATGGCGTGGCCGGACTCGCCGCCCATCCGGCGGTGCCGGCTGATCCGTCGAACTGGCGCCTGTTAGCGGATGATGCGGCGGCCGAGTTCCTAGCCAGTGACACGCACGGCCGGCTGTCGCCCGTCTCGCTGGTGCGACTCGTGGATCGGCTCTCGGCGTGGGGCGGGCTCCCGTACACCGCCGAGGTCATGCTGACGCTGTTGGCAGGAGCCGGATTCCGGATCGCGAGCGGTGAACTCACCGGCGACGATCTGGTCCGGCACGCGGCTGGTCCCCGGGATGCATTGCTCCGCGGGCGGGAGATCGTCATCGTGGCGGCCGGCCCGATCATCCTGGACGAGCTGGCGGTCCGGGTCGCCGGTGAACTGACGGTCGCGCGACCGGATTTGGCCGGCTGGGCCGATACCGCCATGGTGCTGGACCTGATGTCGAATGCCTCCGACCTCGCTCGGTTCTCCGGCTACGAACGTGCCCTGCACAGGGAGCTGAACCGGCGGGCACTGGATGTCGAGCGCGCGGTGATCGCCTGGCTCGCTGGACGGGGACACGCTGTCACCTCACCGGCCAACTGGTGGCTGGCAAATTCCACGGCGGATGATCGCGTCCTTGCGGTCGGGCAGCGGGAGTTCCGGGGCTACAACCTGTTGCCCCTTGCACAGCAGGACAGGCGTGCCGAGTTGGTGCGGTCTGCGGTCTGGGGCGGTGCTGGCGATGGCGTGGGCACCCACGGGTTGTCCTTCGATGCGCGCCAAGCAGTGTCCTTTATAGACAGATTCGATCGGTCGTTGTTTCTGTTGCGAGAGGAAGCCACGCGGCAAGCGGCTGCCGAACTCGTGCCGGATCTCGCCGAAGACGCCATACGCCGTGCCAATCTGGCGATCGCGACCACGTCGGCTGAGGATGACGCGCGTACCCAGGCGGCCGGGTTCATCGAATGGTTCACTGTGGCCGGCGAGCTGAGCCGGGCTTACCACCAGCACATGAGAGTTGCGCGGGACCTGGCTGCCGCCAGCGACGCCGCCGGGCTACGCATGATCGACCCTGCGATCGACTTCCGGGCGGCCTTCGATCCCTTCTACCACCCCCGGTTGGCAGGCATGCGGTTGCGGCTCAACCCGGTGACCGACGAGCACGGCGGGCAGTGGTTCGGGCTTGGGCCACGGGAACGAGCGCTTGTCATCGCGGGCGTCGCCCTGCACCTCGACGCCGCCAACGGCGTCAGGGAGCTGGTGTTCCAGTTGGACGGCGGCCACCATCCGTTCGCCGACCTGCTCGACGATCCGGTGCTGCCCCGTCAGGAGTTCGCCGACGAGCTCGCCCGGGTCGGCCACCTGGACATGTTGCGCGAGGCCGAGCACAGCGTGCTGGAACTGATGGCGGAGTTTCTTCCGCGGGCGTTCGCCAGGAATGGCCGCGATGACGTCGACGCGATTATCGGCGTTGATCGGATCATGGCGATCATCAAGCGCGCCCACTCGCCTGCGACCCGCGCCGCCGCCTCCTACTTCCCGCCGTGGGTCCGGCGGGAAGCCGGGAAGCGCTGGCTCGAGGCGGTCGCCAGGGCGTCGGGCTTGGCGGACCCACGTCACACACCGAACGCTGACCTGACGGACGAGGCGATCGCGGCCGACCTGGTGGCCGCCCATGCCGAGCGGGCGCGAGCGGTCGCCGAGGAGCTCAGCCGGGTTGCCGCCGAGGCGACGGAGGGCGACACCGGGCGGAACGGCCGCGACGACGACACGTCAGGCACCCTGCAGATGTTCGGCCGGCGGCGCTACGGCCCGGAACCCCCGCTGGGCAGCAGGTTCGAGCGGCTGCTCGGTGGCCGTTCGGATACCGACGCGAGCGGCTCGGCTGTGGAGAGTTCCGGCCCGGCCAGGCCGGCCACCCACGAAAAGCGGTTCTCCACGATCAGCGGCGATATCGCGAGAGCGCGGGACATCATCCGCCCCTGGGCGGGTTCGCGGGCGTTCGACACGATTACCGACCTCGACGCGCGAGCTGACCGGATCGCCGACACGATCGCCGAACACCGTGCTGCGACCGGGCCAGACCGCCCGGCTCGTCCCGACTACGACCGGGGCAACCAGCTGCTGCTGTCGCTGCGTACCCAGCTGAGGGAGTTCGACCAGCAGGCTGCGCAATTCCGCCGCGCGCTTACTAAGGAACCGGCCGACTCCCTGTGGCAAGAAGGTGTTCGGCCGGCGAGCTGGGATCTGTTCACCGACAAGGCGCTTTTCCCGGTCGACTTCGTGAACGGCTACGACGAGGGACCGCTCGGCGCGCTCAGCATCGTGGCGCTGGCGAGTATTGCCGAGGAGATCGGTCCACGGTGGATTGGATTCCAACGTGCGGCCGATGCCGCGCAACGCAACCGGTTCCTCGTTGAGACCAGCTCGTCCATCGACCCGATCGACGCCGCGATCGACGTCCGCAACGGCGATGCGATGATCCAGGTCTGGCTGTCGCGACGTCCTTTCTTGCCGACCGACCTCGCCATCGCGCTCATCGGCCGGCTGGTGATAGACAACGCGGACGTCAACGGCTGGGTCACCGAGCTTGTCGACGAACTGCGTCGGCGACAGGACATCACCACTTTCGCCGAGCTCGATCTGGCGGTCGACGAAGAGGTGGCGCTGGAGGCACTGCTTGCCCAACGGCAGGCCATCTTGTCGGCCGAGGGCAACGGCTACAATCCCGCCGCGCAGGCCTACAAGTGGCTGGCCGGGGTTGGCAACGCGCCCCTCGAAGCGGCAGTGCGCGGCAAGCGGAAGGCCGGCAGCCGGCTGCGACTACGCTCGGTACTGTCGGCCCGAGCGGAACTGCTCCCGGCGGTGTGGATGCCGGTGGCGGCTACTGGGGTGCTCGATGCGGCCCAGGCCGCGGCGATCCTGGATCGCGTTGCCACCGCGAACAAGGCGCTGTTCGATAGGGCGGACGACGGCGAACAGCGAATCACGGACGGTTTCCGGTCGAAGCAGCTGCTGCTCGAACGTGCCCGGCGGTTGCTCGAACTTGCGCCCACCCCCGCTGCGAGCATTCGCGACCAGGTGGATTGGCTGATCTCCTGGCTAAGGGTCACCGAAGAACTGCTGATCGCCTACAACACCGATGGCGGCACAGCACGGGAGCTCGCACGCGGCGACGGGTACTTCAACGAACTGCATCCGGCGATCGACATCGGGGCACTGAACCCGTTTCAGCACGACCGGCTGGTCGAGGTCCAGGTCACGCTAGCCCGGTTGGACGGCAATCGATTCGCGCTGGCCCCGGGCGAGCACGCGCTGGTGGCCGCCGCGTTGTTCCTTATCGCCGACCGGTTGAGTCTCATCCGGTCGCCGGAACTGGCCGACGACACGCTGGCCAAACTCGGGATCGCCGACCGCACGGTCCCGCTCCCACCTCAGCTGCACGAGGACTTCTGGGCGCCGCTCGGGGACAATGCCGCGTTCGCCGACCAACTCGTCGAGGCCGGCTATCTGGACCTGCTCGCCGATTCCGGCGGCAGAACCAGCGTGCTGAACGTGGTCGCCCTTTACATTCCCTGGCTCTATGAGAGGCAGGGAATGTGGGTGACGGCGACGCTGGAAAAGGTCCTGTCGAACCTGATCGAGCGGGCCAACTCGCCGGAAGAACGTGCTGCGGTCGCGTATCTGTTGCCGTTCGCCGCGCGGGAGATCGGGTTGCGCGCGGTCGACCGGGCCCTGGTCGACGGCCTGCTCACCGATGCCCAGGACGCCTGGCGGGTCAACCAGACCGACGAGGACATCGCCGACGCGGTGTGGGCCGGACACGGTGCTACCGCCGTCGAACGCGCCAGGTCGATCACCGCCCCGGCCGAGCCGGCGAGCCAGGGCGCTCCGGATGCCACGGCCACCCCAGCCGAACCGACCGTGCCGGCCGCCGACGAACAACCGCCGACCGCCAGCACGGCGCCGGTGCCCACGGCTGAGCCTGCTGACGAGTCCAGTCGGGCTGAAGACTCATCCGATACGGGGGACCGTCTGCCGCTTTCGGCCGCGGAAGCCGACCTGTTCGATTCGGCCGTCGCCGAGGACGTGCTGGCATGGATCGACGAGGAGACCCGGCGGCTGAACGACCAGCTGCCCGCCCTTCGAGAGCAGGCCCGCTATCGGATGTCCGAGTCGATGCTCGAAACCAAAGAATGGTCCCTGAAGGAGGCGATCGATGATCTCCGGGATGCCGTTGAGGAGATTCGCGGCCTCCTAGTCGTTCGCCGCCCGGGTACTGGTGACCTTCGCGCGCTGACGAGACGGAACCTGGAATGGCGGCAGAAGGCTGGTTCGCTGTCAAGGACCTTTGCCGCTTTCAGCAGGGCCATCGGCAGCTTCGATAGCTTCGATGATCGAACGGACATCGACGAAACCCACCACCACGTCGGCGAACCACTGAACCCGCTCAACGACACCCGACTGGACAGTCTGGTCACGCTGAGGCCGGTGACCGTCGATGGCCGGCAACGATTCGGGCTCAGCCTTCCGGAGTTCGCTATCGCGCTGGCCGAGGCCATCCGGTACGTCGATTGGGCGGATCTCCATGCGGACCCAGAACGTCGGTGGGGAGGCGGCCGCTTCGAGTACTGGCTAGCTGATGCGGGGTTCCTCTCCGACGGCACGTTCGCAGATGGACTGATCCCACTGCCGCCGGGCTTGGACGCCGCGGTGGTGCGGTCCTTCGGCGAGTTCGCTCACCACGTTGACGACCTCGTCGCGGCGGGTCACGCCGACCTGCTCGGCGGTGGCCGCATCCGGCTCCGGGATCTCGCGGCGATGCTGGTGCCGGCCGTCTACGACAAGCTCCCCGAGCGTGGCGAACCCGGCGTGGAGCTGACCGATTCCATGAACCGAATCGTGTCGATGCTGGTCGAGCGAGCAAGATCAGCGAAGGAGCGGGCCGCCGCCGCGTTCCACGCGCCACACGCCCTGCTCGCCGTGGTGCTGAGCTGGATGAACCAAGAGGCGTTCGACGAGCTGCGCCGTCGCCATCCGGGCTTCTCGGACCCTGACCTGATCGCACTGATCAACGCGGCTATCGCGGACACGCTGGCTGACAACCTGGCCGAGCGGAAGGCACTGGAGATAGTGCGCGCGCCCGGAGCCCCCGCGCCTCGGCCCGCCCGGGACAACCGTCCCAGCCGTGATTGGCAGGAGGGGCTGGACCCGCGTGAGGAGGACCTGGCCCAGCGGCTGGGGCGCGTCGGTGACGCCCCGTTCACGGTCAACCGTTTCGGCAAGCCGATCCCTGGCGACGGCGACGACCCTCTCAACCCGGAAACATGGAAGGTGAGCCCGGGCGCCGCCGCGCCCTCGGAGCAGAATGGCCCGCACGATCGGCCGGCGACCGACGAGGTGGAATTCCGGCAGGCCGAGCAGGAAGTGCTGGCCTTGCTGGGGCCGCTCTGGCGCAACGAGACCGGGTCCGATGTAGACCTTCGAGAACTGCACCGGATGTTTGGGCCACGGCTCTTCCCGGCTGCGGTGTTGGCCGTGCTCGCCCGTGGCATGGACTACGTGGTCGAGCTGCACGCCGATGTGATGGGCTCGTCATCGGCGCATGCGGAGAACCTGGCGGCCGCCGAGCAGGTGGCGGCGTGGCGCGCCGAGGCCGCGATGCAGCGCGCCACATTGGACGCTGCCCTCCATGCCGCCTTCTTCGGCGCTGACGCGGCCGGCCGGGCCAGGGTGCCCGCCGCGCTCGCCCAGCTCGTTGCCGAACGGAGGTACGGCACCGAGAACCAGGCCGAGATCGCTGAGTTCGTAGCGCTGGCCGAGGGTGATTCGTCCGGCCAGATCGGGGTGCCCACCTTCGACGAGCTCGCCACTGTCTGGTTCAACAGCGAACCCGATGTCTTCGCCGAGATGCTGGTCCAGGCTGGCATCGTGGCCAACGCGAACGCTGCGAGGCAGATGCCGGAGGCGCTCCTCGACGCGTTGGTCCGGACCGCCGTCGCCATGGGTGTGCGCGACGGCCTGTGGATGGGTTCGCAGCGGATGGCCGTGCTGCAGACCGACCCCGACGGGTTCGTTGCTCTGCTGAACGAAGGCGCGAACCCACCAGAGCCGCTTCCGGCTACCGCCGAAGAATCGGCTCCGGAAGAGACCGGCTATGGGCCCGACCTGCGGTCGGCCTTCGCGGGGTACCAGCTGGAGCCGATGTCCAGCACGGGCACCGACCCCGAGCGACTCTTGCTGGCGCACGGGCTTTTCGAGCTCCCGGACCAGACGCGACCTTGGACAGAAGGCCCGGCGGAGATCATGGCCGGGCTGCGGGACATCTCGCGAGCGGCCGAGGAAGGCCGCCTGGATCCCCGGACCGGTGTCCGCCGACTACAGGTGCTCCAGGCCTCCTCCGATCGGGTCATCTCGGTCCTGGTGGAGTACACGTCGGGTGCGGTCGTGCAGCTCCAGGTGCGACCGCTCGCACCCACAGATCCGCGCGCGCACACCGCTGTAAGCATCCCGCCGATGGGGATCAGGCAGGCGGAGCGCTTGCCTGTGCCCGACGGTCCGATCACGATCGACACCATTGCCCCAGGCGACGCGCTGCCCGAAACACTTCGGCGGATCGGCCAGCGCCTTGGCCCGGGCGGTGGTCCGGCGCAGGCCACCGATGTCTCCAGCGACGATGCCGCTGCCACGAAACCATCGACCGACACCCACGTCGTTGCGGGCACCCAAGGACCGCCGCTGCCCGTAGTGTTCTCCGGACAGATTCCTGGTGTGGCGGAGATTGCCAACTGGTTCGGTTATGACCTCAGTGTCCCGACCGTGGTGGATTCCTTTGTCACGGATATCCAAGGGGTCGGTATTCCGGCCGATCCGAACTCGCCGGAACTGCTCTCGGAAGCGGACCGGGAAGCCTTGGCGCGCCTGGCGTTCAAGATGCAGGAGCGGCTCGGCCTGGTGACACCTCAGGCACGGCAGTTCGTACTGGCCAAGGACCGAAGGCGGTTCAGGGCTCTGCTCGCGGAGGACAAGGCGCCGCCGAGCACCCCACCGGTGGTCTCACAACCACCGTCCTCGTCGGCGCCCATTCCAGACGAGCAGATGCCGGATCCGCGGGCCGTGCACAACGCCGAACCGGTCGGCGACACACGAGCCGACGGCCCGGATCTGCGTGCCGAATTCGCGGAGTACCAAGACCAGGCCGACATCCAGTCGATCATTCCGGCCAGTCGGCTCTCACTCACGCACGGGTTCTTCGTCGAACCGGATGCGGCGCAGCCGTGGTCGGAGCGGGTGGACCAGCTCGTCGCAGGCCTGTGGGAGATCGCGCGCGCCGCGGAAGAAGGATATCTGGATCCGCGCATCGGCGTCGCCCGCTTGCAGCTGCTGCCGGACCGGTCCAGGGGAATCGTACGGATCCTGGTGCGGTACAACTCGGACGCGATGGCCGAAATGCACTGGACTCCGGCCGCTCCAGCAGATCCTCGTGCACACACGGAGCTGACGTTCTCGTATCGGGGAAGAGGTTCGGACCATCTGGTTCGGACGGTCTATCCGGTTCAGATCCGCGCCTTCGCTCATCCGGACGCGTTAGCTGAGCAGCTGCGGGAAGCACTTCGGATAGTGGGCGACGAGCTCGTTCCGGACACCAGTCAGGGCGATGACTTCGCAGACCTCGCCAGCCGGTTCGGTTTCTCTGGCGAAGTCACCGCCTTCGTCGAAGCGCTGGGTTGGGTTGGTATCGAGCTGGACTCGGCCGCGCTCCAGAGCGTTCCTTCCGACGTGCGGCAGGCCCTGGTGCGGCTGGCTTCCACCATGCGGGAGCAGCTTGGGCTGGAGTCGCCCGCAGCGATCCGGGACATGCTCGAAGAACATCCAGCCAGGGTGCTCGCACTGCGGCTCGTCGACGGCGCTGCCTTGGTGTCCACACCGGACGAGTGGGTAGCCAGGCCGGGCAATGGTGAATCGCATTCCACCGAGCTGGCCATTCCGGTTCGCACCTCGACTGAACTCGTGGTTCCCCGGGCGATCTACCAGCCGGCCGAGCGGATCATGCTCACGCATGAGCTTGGCGGCTTCCTGCTCGGGGAGTCGCGTGGGCTGTGGCCGCGGGCCGATCGGGAGCTGTTCTTCTGGCTCGACCGCTATGCCCGGGACGCTGACGCGGGCCGACTGGATTCGCAGTACGGGCTGGTTCGGCTAGTGGTGTTGTCCGACGGCGCCGACGGCGTGCTCAGGGTGTCGGCGGGGTTCGCTTCGGGTGCGGTGGCCGAGGTCCACTGGCGGCCGGTCGTACCCAGCTCCCGGCCACCGCGCACCAGTGTGATCTTCCCGGTGATGACACGGCGTCCACATGGGTTGCTCCAGCCGATTTCGCCCATCCTGGTGGCGACGAACGTGTCGCGGCAGGCGATTTTGGAAACGCTCAGCGTCATCGGCGAACACCTGTACAGGGAAGAGAGCTCTGAGTCCACATCGGACAATCTTGAGCTGGTTGCCGGTCGACCCGATCTGGTCACGCTGTATCAGGAATACATCTCCGCGGATGCGGGCTTGCTGTCCGAATCGGACTTCTACCAGCGATCAAGGAGCCGCCGTCGCTCGCTGACGCAAGAGGCGCTGGCCCGGTTGATCAGCGAGGTGATGCCTGCGGAACGGCGGTCCCTGTCCTACGAGCCCCTGGCGGAGACGTCGTCGCCGTGGTCGGACGGCGCCGCCACGATCAACGCGGTGCTGACCGAGCTTGCAGGGCTCAGTCCGGAGGGGCGGAGGGCACGGCCCGGTACACCCCAACTGCACATGCTCCCCAGCGACGGGCTGGGGCGTATTCGGGTGCTGGTGCTGTTCGACTCGGGCGCCATGGCCGAGGTCCACTTCGTACCCGGTGCGCGCGGTGTGGTGGAGATGCCGGTGCGGGGGCCGCACCCGAACGGCCGGGTGTTGCGGTCACGGAACCCATTCACGGTCACCGCGAACTCAGTGAGCGATGAAGCGGCGCATGGCCAGGTGATCGAAGCACTCGACATGATCGAGGCTGGCTTGCGCGGCCCGGGTGGCGTCACGACCGCGCCGCCTGAGCCGACAGCTCCGGCGGCGCCGGAGAGCGGTCCGGAACCAGCGGGCACGCCTGTTCCGAGGTCCGAAGGTCCGGAGGTTACCGGGCTGGCGGCAATACCGAACATGGCTGAACTCGCTGGTTTGTTCGGTTACGACTTCGACATCCCGGGGGACTCGGCTGCCTTCACCGCAGCGTTGCGGGAGGTGGGCCTGCTCGACGAGGACAATCCTTCGGAAGCGGACCGCGCCAGGGTGAAGCGGCTTGCCGACATCCTGGAGCTCGGCAAGGGCATCAAGGAGCCGGCGGCACGTGGTGAGCTGCTCCGGGAGTCGCCGGAGCGGATCAAGGACCTACTGGAGAAGGACGACGCGCCACCCCAACCGGAGCGGCCGGAACCGGTCCGCTCACGCGTGCCTACTCGGCTGGCTTGGCTGAATGCCGTGTCGATCCAGCCCATGCTGTCGCTGATGCACGAGTTGGCCAGTGCCATCAACGAACTGGTGGGTCAGGCTGGGCAGCATGACGCGGCCTGGTGGTCCACCGTCCTCATGGTCGATCTCGGCAAGCTGATCAACCTTGTCGAGGACAAGGACATCGAGAACTTCAAGACCGTCGTGCTCGGCGATGGGACCATCGTCGATGTCGGGTACCGGATCCGCCGGGTGCAGGAAATGGGCGCGACCCTCGACGTGGACAAGGGCGCTTCTATCGAGCTCACCACGCCGATGTCACTCGTCGGTTCCGGCCGGACCGCCGGAATGGGTGCCTCCTGGCAGGGGACGGTCGAGATCGGCGGTAACAAGACAACGCACGTCAACAGGGAGTATCCGCAGAACACCCGGCCTGGGCAATTCAAGGACTACCGCGGCGACCAGGCCCTGTTCGAGGCCGAGTATGAGTTGTTCTACCGGGTGCGGTCAGCAGGCGAGTCCGACTCTGCGCCATGGGTCCTCGTCTCGGACCCGGGCAAGGACGGTCCACTGTGTGTGGCCGTGCCAGAGGCGCTCCGGTGGACCCTGCTGAAGGGCTCGACCGCCATCATGCCCGGTTCCGACCTTGATGAAGCCGAGCTGCGGCGCCACGGCCTGGTGTCTGATGTGGACAATGTCGACCAGGTGGTAGCACGAATCGCGCAGGAGCTTTTGCCGGAGCACTTGCGGAACGACAGTGTCGTGTACCGGCAGGTGCTCGACGCGGTCGAGGGGCTGGCGGCCAACGCCAGGCGAGCCGGCGACCCCGCCATGAAATACGACGTTGTCGTTGTCGACGGCGATGGGCAAAGGTACACCCTTCGACTGGGGCTCGTGCTCCGCTACCAGTCAGCGGAACCACTGCACCCCTCGGCCCCGGGGCTCGGCCACGGGTACATGAACACCCGCTACAACCCCGCTGAGCAGGAGGTCGGGCACGAGCGTGAGCTCGCACTCGGCGGCAGACTCAGTTCGGAGCGTGTCAACGATCTGGCGCATCTACTGTACTCGGTGGACCGACCCTGGGCCTCGATGGCGGCTGCGGTGTTGCAGGGGATGGCCATCTTCGAACCCGGCGGCTCCTATGTGCGCGGTGGCATCGCCGGCGCCAAGACCGTCGACGCGAACGGGGCGTTCATCGAGACGATCCACGTCGACCCAGCGACCACCTACCTCGTGGACGTGACGGTAAAGGCAACGCTCATCAAGTCCGACAAGACATCATCCACGGAGGACGGTGATGATCCGCCTTCGATCGAGGTGCCCGGCCATGCTTACCTCCAGCTGCCGACCCAGCTTGCGGTGCAGAACGGGCTGAAGGTCGAGGGTGGTCTGCTGGAGGGCGTCGAGATGGTCCCGGCCAGGGTGCCCAAGGTGGACGAGAACGGCGTGGCCGAGTCCGAGAACGGCCAA
Source organism: Saccharomonospora sp. NPDC046836 (assembly GCF_040645195.1). Classification (NCBI taxonomy): domain Bacteria; kingdom Bacillati; phylum Actinomycetota; class Actinomycetes; order Pseudonocardiales; family Pseudonocardiaceae; genus Saccharomonospora; species Saccharomonospora sp. NPDC046836. The sequence continues at coordinate 224,867 of NZ_JBEYXW010000003.1, read as the reverse complement.
ACGATCATGGTCGACCGTATGCGTCCGGTGCTACCGCACAGCGAGCGGCCGGCTCCCTTCGACTCATCCCGTCGCCCCACCCAGAACGAGCTCAATCCCGGCGGTCCCACCAAGGCCGACCACCTGCGCCTGCTCACCGGGCTGCACCCGATCCGTGAGTTCGTCCGCGGCGTCCTAGATGCCCATGGCTTTGCCCCCGAAGTACGTGACCAGGTGCTCGGCAGGCTGACCGAGGAATCCGTTCGGATTGACGTCAAGGACGCCACCCAGGACGGGATCCGGATTGAGGTGACCAAGCCCACCGCGACCAGGCTCGACGACGTCATCGAGTTCGTTTTCAAGATGCACGGCTTTGCTGCGGAAAATGCCACTTTCCTGGCCGACGGTAAGCACCGGCACCACGCAGACCTGGAACTGGCTGTGGCGGCCATTGGGGGGGCCGTGCAACGGAGCCGATCCTGGTCCTTCGACGTGGCCGCACAGTTGTTGAGCCGACTCGGGTTCAATCCCTCAACCCAGCGGGGTGGCACCCGCACGGTCGCCTATGGCAGAAAGGTTCAGCAGTACACGGGTGGCCGGGTGGACGTCCGTGGCCCGTACAGCGTGGTGGGGTTGACAGGGCTCACTCTTGAGGTCCAGGTGCTCCGCAATGGTCGGTCCGAGGGAAAGCCGTTTACCGTCCCAGGCCAGTACGCGGAACTGGAAACTCCTGCCGACATCACCGATCCGAACGACCTCGACGCGCCGTCGTGGGAGCCAGGGCCCGTGGTGCCGCTGCGAGACGGGCTGCCCGATGAGCTCACGGAGAACAGCGCCCGGTCTTCGCTCGATGTCTACCACATCGATGAGAATGGCGCGATTGTTCACGGCGGCATGTATGACGCCATAAGGAAAGCGCTGGGCGAGCACGCGCTGAACAATGTGGCAGCGTTGGCTCAGGCGAGTAGCAATTCGGCCCTGTTCAACGCCATGCTGCAAATGCAGACGCGGTCCGGCTGGGTGAACCTGTTCGACGGCAAGACGGTCTCCGGGCGTGCCCCGGTTCTGACGCACGCTAAGGCAGTGGAAGCCCGGGCAAAAAAGATCGAGTCGGCGACTGTGGGCGGCGCAATCACCATGGTTCTCGGCGATAACGAGGCCAGCTCCGGACTGGCACGGACCAAGGTAGCGTTTGGCGCAGAAGCCGAGGTGCCGTCGGGCCAGGACGAGGGCGGCGCACACGATGCGTCGCCTGGTGTCAACGGTGAGGTCAACGGCGTCTGGCAAGTAAGCGAGGCCCAGCAAGAAATCAGCTCCAGCGGCGAAGTCAAGGCGGCGCTGGTCACCGGCGATGCGGTGAAGCTGGTCGTGAAGTACAAGGCCACCGTGCAGGCCGGCAACGGCGAATCACAGGTGCTCTACTTCGACGAAGAGCTTCTGGTTCCGGCCGCTGACGCGATGAGGTCCTACGCAAAGGGCGATGCCGAGACTGTTCGGCTGCTCACCCCGGCCATGGTCGACTGGATGCTGAAGTCCTGGTTGGACGGTGGGTTCACCCTGAGCCGCGGGGTCGCCGCCGATATGGTGCTGCGCCGGTCTGGTCAGCTGCTCATGGAAAGCCCGGACGGTTCCCGACTGAACCGCGCGCTGCTGGAGAAGGCGCTGAGCCTCTACCCCGAGGCGAACCTGCCCGATGTCGCCGACGTCGGCGCGGACGCTCTCGCGTTGGCCGAGTTCGGGGAGCTGGCCCGGATACGGCGTGAGGTCGACCCGCTGGCGCCGATGCGCCAGACCACCAGGCTCCCGGAGTATGCGCCGGCCCCGGGTAGGCAGGTGTACGGGATGGGGTCCGGCAGGGTCGCAGGGTTCGAAATTGGGGGGCCGACGGAGTCACCCACCAGGCAGAGCCGGCGCGAGGCCGAGCAAGCGCTGGTGGATCAGGCATGGGACACCCTGCTGAAGGCCCTCCCAGGCAGGCCCGAGGACCATCCCGAGTTGTACATCCAGCTTGGCAAGCTACTGACCGGGCGGACAGGCCTGGCCACCCTCACCGCGATGACCCAGTCCGGGGGCACCGCGGTGATCCCCGGGTACTCGCTCGGCAACGGCGAAACCGTGTACCTCTACGGGAAAGTCGTGCCGCTGAGCGAGGCCGAGCTGGCGGACACGGTTGGTGAGCTCACGGAGTACAGCAACCGGTCCTGGGAGTTCCTGATGCGAACCGAGGGACGTACGTTCCTCGGCGCGGCGGGTCTAGGCCCCTCAGCTTTCGGCGCCGGCCTGTCCGGAACAGTTGAAGGCCGCTTCACCAGGTCGTTGACCCTCCTGGAAAGCCAGCTGAACGATCGGGGTGAACTCGACTGGGAGAAGGTAGCCGCTGTTTTCCGGCAGCTCGTTCGTTTCGAATTCCATGTGGTGGCGACTCGTACCCCAATCGGCTTCCTGGGCCACATCGCGAACACGCTGAGCCCCGGGCCGCGCAGGGAGCACACCACATTCCAGTTGGGCGCGGTGCAGCTGCACATCCCGGAACGGGCGGCCAAGCTGCCGAAGGAGCTGATCGGGCCACGGCTGCCGGCGACATTGCAGCGCACCCTCGGCCATCCGGCTGTTGCGGAGAGCGCGGCCGTGGTGCTGCAGGCCGACCAAATCCTGAAGGTTCTCGTACCGCTGGTGGCGGAATTCGTCGGGGACGATCCCAGGAACCTGGAGCCGCTGCTGCGTGCGATGCTCACTTCCACGAAGCTCAAGGGGTTGTGGCCGGAGATCGCCACGGCGCACGGCGACGAGGTCACGATTGGTGGTGTGGGCGACGGGCTGTCCGGGTTGGCCTTGAAAATCCGGGTTGCCAGCACGACGCACCGGGTGGTCGGTTCGTCCTACGATCCGGACAACCCGGACGCCGCAGTGGGCATGGCGCACAGCGACCGCCGCGAGGGCGCCGTCATCGCACACTGGAGTGCTGCCCGCGGCTACGAGGTAGCCGGGCACTACCAGCAGGCCAACGTTCACGGGCACGCCGGCCGGGAGGCCACCCAGGCCACCCGGACCGGTAGGCGTGGGCAGCGCATGGTGGAGAAGGTCTACCAGGGCCGGTTGCTGCTCGTCGAGGTGACCACGTGGGTTGAGGTGATTGCCGAGAAGAGCCGGTTCCAGGGGCTCGTTGCCGACCCGCGGCAGCAGGGCAGGAAATCCGCGTACGCGTCGCCGAGCCGGTTCTACATCACCATTCCCGAGGACGACTACCCGGCCTGGCTCGCTGATCAGGCCGGCCAGCAGCCGTGGCAGTCCTATGAGGAGCAGGTCTCCAACGAACAGACTGCCAGGCGGGCCAAGCGCCTGCTGGCCAAGCGGGAAGCCGCTGCCCGGAAGAACCCCGTCGACCTGCAAGCCGCGTTGACCGAAGTCTCGAGTGTGCCGCATGATCCCGGGTTCGCGCTGGCCGACTGGTTCGGCCAGAACAGGTCAGCCGTGTTGGGGCCGCACGGGCAGGCTTCCCCGGCTGCCACCACGCAGGAGGCCGAGGATTTGCGTGTGCGGCAGCAGCTCGGGATCGACGCTGCGGGGGAGTTCGCCAAACGCCACCTCGGTTCCTCTGACCCGGATGTGCAGGCGGCCGCGCAGCGGGTGGCCGGGGTGGTGGAACGGCTCACCAAGGCGGCGAATGAGGTTCGCCTCGCCCACTCCACTCCGGCAATGGATGCGGCTTTGCGAGAGTGGAATGGGGCCAAGGAGGCCACCGGTCGAGCTGTGTCGGATCTGACCGCGATCCTGCGTGGGAGGCATGATCCGGAGCGACCGGTGCTGGCATTGGCGGAGTGGTTCCGCGAGAACCGGAGCCAGCTGGTCCAACCGGGTGGCTTGGTCCTGCTGGTCAGTGACCAGGTCGCGGCGATCGTTCGCCACCAGCTCGGCGATGGCGATCGCGAAAGCGCGATCGGTGCGCAGCGTGCCTGGGCGGCCAGCTATCGTGCCGTGGCCGAGCGGGAACCGGACGTCGGTCCGGCCTTGGACGAGCTGTCTGCGGCTCTCGACGAACTCGATGCCGCGGCACGAGAGCTGCTGTCGGCCCGTGACCAGGAGGCGGACTGGAACCGCTGGAACGAGGCGATCAACAACGTTCGGGTGGCATCGGCGGACGACAGGCTGGCGCACCTACCCCCGAGTGGTGTCGAGCTGGTGCCGGGCAACCTGATCAGGAACCCGCTGGAAGACGCTCGTGAGCTGGCCGCCGCGCTGACACCGGAGGCGGGCGCCGCGGTGGAGGTCCGGCTTGAGGAGACCACACCCAACGGCGAGGTCACCGGGACGCTGGTCATCAGGGACGGCCAGGTGCGGCCGGACCCGACCCCGTCGCCGATGGAGAAGCTCAGCGGCCGCCACGCCAGGCTGGCCGAGTATCGCCACCTCGACCTCTATGCCCTGCTGAGAAGCGGGGAGTACCAGACCGGCCAGCCACTGGCGTCGCTGATCGTCGACAACTACGACGAAGAGGTGCTGCAGCGTGTGCGGGCGGGGCTGCCAGCCGATCCCAAAACCTGGCCTGACGAGTTGGTGGTTGTGGACGACGGCTTCGAGCAGGCCCTGCACGAGCTGTGGTCACATGCGGACCCCTTCCGGCTGCTTGCCCACAACGTCGCCGCGGACGCGGAGGGTAGACCCCAGATCAATCTGCGGGAGGTCTACCGGCAGGCCGGTGCCGACGGGTTCGTCGCCGCGGCGAACAATGCGTTGCAGGAGGTGCCCGATTCGGGTGCCGACACCACTGCGTCACTGGACCCCGGCGACATCGCTTACCTCGCCGAGCTCGCCGGCGAGGCGTCACTGCACGGTGTGGCGATACCGGACGATCTGGCCGGCGTTGCCAGGTTGTACGGCCACGACGAGTCGACCTTCGCCGAGCTGCTGGGCTGGGCGGGTATACCAACCGAGCTCGATGACGACCGCACCCTGCCGCCAAGGGATCGCCTGCGAAGGTTTGAGGGCCGCCGGCAACTGGTGGTCATCGCCGCTACCTTGGTCGCCCGGCTCGGTCTGTCCGAGACCTGGCAGCTCGGCGGAATTCTCATGGACAGTGGTCGGCTCAGCGCGTTGTACCGCTTCTTGCCGGTGTTCCTTGATCCGCGGGGCGACCAGCGACCTGTGCCTGAGGGCGTTGTGGATCCCCACGACGTTTGGCTGGTTGATCGGGATCCGCGGCGGGCAACAGGCAGGCTTGCCGACGCCGTCTGGAACCTTCCGGCACGCGTCGACCCGTTCGGGCGCCTGGCACAGCGCCCCGAGGGCGTGTTGGACAGCGACGACCGGCAGCAACTGCACGTCACCGTGCGGGAGCTGCTCAAACTCTTCTACTTCGGGTTGCGGGCGGACGAGGCCGTGTTCGACCTCGCGCAGGTCTCGACGGAGTGGGTGGATGCTGCGACCCGGGCGACGTTCCACGGCGGGGTGGAGGTCGGTGCGCTGTTCGTCAGCCTCCTGCCTGGCGCGCGCTGGGTTGGAAACCTGGCGGGGCAGGACTTCCATGGCCTTACCGGTGACAAGAACGTGGTGCCTCCGACTGTGCGGCGAATCCTGAACCGCTATGGCCTGTTGGCGCAGTGGAATACGCAAGGCTCCGATGCCTTGGCTCATGCACTGCACACCGTGGGTGCCGGCCGTATCGAGGAGTGGCCGGAATTCAACCTAATCCGGTACTGGCTCCGCGGCGAGGACAACGAAGAGGAGGTGATCGCCAACCTCGCCGAGACGCATGGGGTGCGGATCACCGTAATCGACCACACCGGCGCCCGGCGCACTTTCGGTGAGCCGGGCACACCCAGGCTGTTCGTGCTGCAGAACCGGCTTGGTCACTACATGCCGCTCATGCCGGCCAACGGTGGTGGGCCGTCAACCCCGAACGAGCCGGTGACACCGGCCGAGCCGCCGCCTGGGCCGGTTCCTGCTCCGACCGACGACGTGCCCGCTCCCAGTACCGAGATCGTCGAAGCGAATCCGGGGGTGGTGCCACTGGTCTACGACGATGCTCTCGAGTCGGTCACGCCTCCCGGCACGCTCTCCGACGCCGCCACGAGCATGAGCTACCCGATGACACCCCTGCCGTACATGACTGAGGCGGGTGCCGCTTTCGACGTGTCGGCGGTGACTCTCGAGCAGGAGCTGCGGGCAAACTGGAGCGAAGCGGTATCCGAGGACGGTGCCTGGATCCGGACGTTCACAAAGGACGGTGCTGAGATCAATCTCCGTGCCTGGCTGCAGTTCTCCGATCCGCGCCCGGTGTTGTTCTATCTGACTCTGGTGGAGGGGATCAGCGGAACCCTCAGCCAGGACCTTCGGTGGATCAAGTTCCTGGCCACCTACATCAGCCAGCTCACCGTAGGCGGCCAGGCCAAGCTACGTTGGTTCCTTGAGATGCTGCCCGGCGGAGCGGAGGGTCGGCGTCGGTTGGCCCGCACCCGGGAACAGTCCGGTGGTAGTCGTGCCGAGACCGAGACACCCGTGCACAACTCCTCCGGCAAGGCCGTGAACTTCAACGTTCAGGTCACCCTCCGCGTAGCCGAGTTCGATCCAAGAACCCAGCAGTTGCGGAACGATACGACGTTCGCGCCAGCGCAGGCGACGACCAGCGGAGCCACCGAATCCAATCAGGATTCCGGTACGGCTGTGATCGCGGTGCCGCAGACCTACACCCAGCGACTCGCCGGAACCGTTCGCAAAGAGCTTCCTAAGGGTGAGCCGAAACCACGACTGGGGCACGTCTACTCGATCAAACTCACTGGGCGAGAGGAGATCAAGGAGACCTTCCGGCGCAAGATCCGGGAGGACGAGGGAGCCGCGAACGATTACCTACTGGAACAGGTACACGACAACCTGCGCACGCTGGAAAGCATGCTGCCCACTGCGACCAACAGCAGCTATGGGTTCAGCGTGACCGATGATGGTGGGAACAGGCTTTACCGGGTCACGATCAAGGTGAAGGATATACGGTTCGAATCGGCCACCGCGGTGGGTGACTTGGGCGAGGGCATCACCGTGGAACAGGTCGGTGTCGTACACAACCCAACCGGGTTCAACACCGCATACGGACGGGCACGTGATCTCAGGGGCAACACCCAGCCAGATGTTCTCGGCCAGATCAACGAATGGATGCAGAACGTCGGCTTCGACTTTGGCGCGGGTAGGGGTAAGAGCCGCACGCGGTCGAACTACGCGGACTTCACCACGATTGACGTCACCGTCGACAAGCAGCGCCGAAGCCAGGCGGCTGAGACAACGGCACTTCTCACCATGACTGTGACAGATACCGATGGAGAGTCGCTGGGCGAACCCGAAGATCTGGAGGTGGGGATCATCCTCCGCACCGGTCTGCAGAACATGTTCAACCAGGGCGGCCCGGTGCCGAGGGAGGTGGTCGACGAGAACGGCAACCTGTTGGTTGGTCCGCGCAAGCAGGACGGTGAACCGGACCGGCCGTACCCGGACTTGCTCACACGAACCACCCCAGACGGCAGGAAGATCGCCGCTGATGTCGCACATGGCTTCATCCGCGACTTCTCTGTCGAACGGCCGGAAGGACTGCCACCGATCACCGACGAGGCGGACAGAGGCAACGACGGTGCCGCACCCTTGCGGGAAGCCCTGCGGAACCTGCTTCGGCCGCTTGGTGTGATCCCGGAATCGGTGTCCAAACAGGAAGTCGCAGACCTTATGGATCGGGCAAGGAGATCGGGCCTGCCAACGGTCAGTGTTCGGCAGCTACAGCTGTTTTGTTACGAGGCAATCAACCAGCAGGTGACCGCTGCATCCGTTGAGGCGTGGAAGAAGGATGTACTCAAGGATGGCATCCGGTTGCTGTTCCCGCGCTTTAAGCCACTCAGCGGTCTCGATGAACTGGAGTACTACAGGGTCACGCTTCGTCTCGCGCTGGATGATCTGGAGGACCTCCGCACCGACCCGGACCGGGGAGCATGCGGACTCGGCATCGTCACCAGAACCAACTCCTCGACCGCCACGGTCAACCAGAACACGCCCTGGAGCGCCAGTGTCGGAGGGGAGCTGCAAGCTGGCGAAGAGAACTCCACGATCGGTGCCGTAGCAGGGGGCGGTGGTTCCAGTGGTAGTTCGGCCTCGATTACGACCGGCGCCCGGGAGAACACCGGATTCGTGGTCGAATCGGCCCAGACCCGTGCTTTCCAAGCCAGAGGCAAGTTGTACCTGACCCTTGATGGGCCAGAGGGCGAACCAGTGGCGGACGGCGAGCGGGAGTTCGATGCAGGGGCCGTGCTGCACTTGCCATCCGGGCTCACCCTCGAGATGACCCCGGTACCGATCACCAACGGCGGGACGCCAAGGGACTTCCTAGCCTCTTCTGAGGCGGTGCCCATCTCGGTCGATACCGAGAACCCCTTCGGCGCCATCCAGCAGGTGTATCCGCACCATGTGACCTGGCCAGGGGCGTCCAGCTACCCGGTGCTCGCCGCGATCGGTACGCAGTCGTATCTCGAATGCGCGATCAAGACGGTGGTGAGTACCGGAATCAAGATCGATCAACTCGTCGAAAGCAGTATTGGTCTACCCGAGTCGTACGGTCTGACGATAGACGTGGCGGACCTGGGCGATACGCAGTATCTCGGCACCCTGCGTGAAGGTCCGGATCATGTGATCTTCGGCGACATTCTGTTCGCGTTGCTGTCCTCGTCGGCCAGCAGCGGTGAAACGAGCAGCCTTTCGTTGTCCGGCTCTGTCAACGAAGAGGGCTCGGTTATCGAGCATGGCGATTTTGGCGCCGGCGGCAGTTGGGAACACAGTGAGGGATCCAGTCAGACCCGGACTGTGATCGGTGACAAGGAGCAGATTTCCCTCAAGGTCAAGGGCAACCAGCACCTGCTGATCACCGAAGGGCAGATCAACGTCGAAGGGGCGCGGCTCGTTTCGATCGGCACCAAGATTGTCTGGATTCTGTCCGAAGAGGAGGCATTTCGTCGCTACTCCGTTGTCGATTCGGACGGCAACGGCACCTGGAACTTCCCGTTCACGGTGATGGCCGAGTCGGTGAAACGCTGGCGCGAAGGTGATGCGACATTCAACCGCCCCGAGCTGACCCGCGCCGTGATTCGGCTAATGCGGGAGCATCTGCAGACGGATCCAGATCCTGCGTTGCTCGTTCACCTGGCGGTGGAGGACGAGCCCACGGAGCAGGTAGTGACCAACCTCCTCCGGGAGGTGCTAGGGCAGTTCGGGCCGGCAGCCGTCGCCACGGTGAAGGACGACGCCGGCGCCGAGGAGATGGTGGACGCGCTGACCCAACTGCTTCGGAAGCAGCCGAAGGCGCCGGACGCCCTGCGTGAACTACATCTGCCGCCGTACCTGGCGAACGGGATGGGACCCGGCGCGCATACCGAGTACACGTCACTCGAGCTCGGTCGGCGCGACGAGACTGGGGCGCTGAGGCCGGTCGTACTACAGGATGAGATCCGCCGCCTGTTCCAGAGCGTTAACCCGAACGCATACAGCAACGCTCCCGAGCTGGCTTTGGGACTGGGCGCGGTCATCGACGACAACCGGCTCTGGGGCGTCCTGAACAACCTCGTCCAATCCAATATCGAAAATCTCGACGTCGTGGACGGGGTGGCGTTCCCGCTCTGGAGCGGCCAGGTTCCGGTCGGCAAAGCCTTCGGTTGGCTCCTCGAACACGAGCGGCTCACAGGCCGGATGGTGCTCGGGCGGCCGGAAATCGTGGGCACCACCCACGCCGGAGATCTGAACCAGCACTACTCCTATCTCCAGACCGACTGGTCGACCAACCAGGGCCGTACACTCAGGACGAACCTCGGCGTAGCTGGCCCGTTCAGCCTCGATGGCGCGAGCAGTACCTTCGCCACCGGCCGTGGCTGGGGCAGCACCCTGCTGAGGTCCGACCAGACCACGACCATGCGTGTGCTGGCCAACTTCGACGGCCAGGCCGTGCTGGTGGAAGTGCCGTTCACGGTCGTGTTCGAAGTGACCCGCTACCCCGTGAGCGGCCAGCCGATCAACAACGTTGCACTGCGGGGCGCCAACCTGCTGCCGTGGCTGCGACGTCCGCGGGTCGAGCCCGTCGTACTGGAAGGCACCATCGGTGCACGGCTGCCGATGGGCATGGTTCGGGCCACGCCGTTCACCCGGCCGGACTGGCTGGAACGACGGATGGCGACTCAGCTCGCCCCCAGCGCCACCGCGCTCTTCCTCGAAGCCAACCCGGTGCAGAACGCGGCAGCGGCCATCCTGGGGCACTCGCGCCTGCTCGGCCGCGCCATCAAGCACGAGAAGATCGAAGACCTGATCGCGACCAACTTCTCCCCGGGCATCCTCGCGTCGCGGCTGGCCGAACTCGGCAGTACGGACGGGTGCCCGGTCGTGGACCACATGGTGGCGCCGAACGCGCCCGACGAGCCTTTCATCACGCTGTCGATGAAGTGGAACTTCAACGAGATCGTCGTGTACGGCGAGCTACCCGAAGGCTTCCAGCACGGAGGTGTCGGTCGGCAGCAGGGCGTGATCAAGGTCAGCCACCGCCGTAGGCGGCCATTCCAACCGACACTTGGATTCAGCCGAGAGTCCGGATCCGTGGGGCCCATAACCGACGTGGGTCCGGTCATATCCTTCGGCGACCAGGCGGCGCGAGGAGTCGACTCCGGTGGCGGTGTCCGCAAGGAACACACCGGCAAGGTCGCCGGCAGCGATGGCGCGCTCATCGACGTCGAACTGCGCTACCACGCCGACATCACGGCGACCAAGCTCGGTAAAGACGACAAACTGCTCGGCAAGATCATCCGCTACGACGCCGCATCCGGGGTGCTGGTCGTCCGGATGGAAGCGCACGAGCTCCCCGCTTTCCTGGCGCAGTTCGATCAGGCCACGCCCTGGAGCCGGGACGAGGCGCTCGGCCTCAACGAGCTCGACGAGGCGACCGCTATGCGGTTGCTGGAAACCCGCAGGCGCAACGCGCTCCGGCCCGAGAGCACACTGGAGGAACTGTGCGATCAGGCGGCCAACACGGGCCGGCTTCACCCAGACCGAGTCCATATCGGACTCGTGGGGCTCATGCAGGAACGCCTGCCGAAGGCATTGCGCAAGGAACTGATCAGGAAGGGCGAGCAAGGCCGCGATCTCGCCGGCCACGTGCTGATCGACCTGCGGGCCGACCCTACGAGGGCCGAGGTGAGCGACCTGGGCGGGTTCGCCACAGAGATCCAAAACGTGGTGGGGCCGCTGCGACAGAGCCATGCTCAGGCCCAGCAGGCATGGGAGCTAGCCGAGGAGCTCCGGAATGCCGGTACAAAGTTGCTGAACCGGCGTGCCCGCCGGATGCGCGCGGAGCAGGACTGGCTCGAGGCGGTCGAGGATGCCCACGAGCAGGCACGGCAGGCCGAGGACAAACGCGATCCGGACGCATTGCCCGCGGCGCTGGGGGCACGTAGTCGGGACTTCGATGCGGTCACACAGGCGAGAGAAGCGTTCGCCACTGCCGAGGCAGCGTGGCGTTCCGTGAGCGCGCGGGTCGACGAGCTGCGCTCGCTGGCCCAGGAGGCGGAACGACTTAATGAGGGCAGCCCCGAGCGAAAGAGCACGATCGCTGAGCTGAAGCCGCGCCCGGCCTACCGCGCGTTGGGTCCCGTCGAGCAGGCGCGTGGTCTTGCCAACGCCGCCGGTGCGGAGATCAAGTTGACCGTTACCAATCTCGACGGCAGCCAGACCCACGCAGATATCGCTCTGGACGGCGGGGTGTACCGGTCCGTGACCCGGTTCCGGCCCGATGCGCAACGCGGAGAGGGGGATGCCTTCATCGAGGCGTTGGCCTCGCTGGCGGAGGAGAATCCCGAGCTGTGGCGGTACTACGTGCGGAGCCGCCTGGCCGCGTCCGGGGCCGAGTTGTACGAGTACGCGACCCGCACCGGCAAACCGTTCGCCATGGTTGTCGCGGAGTCTCGCAGCGATGAGATCGAGCAGGCCGCGCTGTGGGGCGTGGACGTCGACGCGACCCTGGTCGCCGGGGACGACCTGGTCAGCGAGGCCAACGATGCCCGAGAGAGGTGGGCCGAATCGTGGGGCGGCTTCCGGGAGGCACTGGCCGACGCGGGAATCACAGACGCCGATCTGTGGACCGCACTCGCCCATGAGGTGGACCTGGCCGCCATGTTCCGGGAGAACCCTGGCGAGTTCGCCGACCGGGCGCGTGCTGACCTGTCGGCTCGCTCACCGGCCTCCGCACCTACGACACCGGCCGAGCTCGCCCAGCTGTTCGGCGTCGACCCCGCGAAACAACGGGAGCTGAACGGCTTCGAGCAGCGGCTGGCTGAGGCCGGCATTCCCATACAAGGCGAAACCGACATTGCGCTGGTGGCCAACTTCGCCGGTGACCTCGCCCTCCGGCACGGGCTGTTCCGAGCCGAGCAACGACGCCGCGTGCTGGCAATGGCCCCGTCGCAACTGGCCGGGGCGGTCGCCACCAGGCCGGTCCAGGTGAGCCCGCTGTCGCTCGTCCACGATCCTGCGCCGGCCGCCACCCCGCTGAGCGGACCGGCCGCCGAGGCGTTCGGGCGGACACAGCAGGAGGTGGAACGGCGCTTCATCCACAACCTGCCCAGGGGGCAAGTGTTCAGAGGAGCGGACATTGTCGACGCGGGCGATCGCGCGGCGATCGCGGCGGCTCGGTTGAATTGGGGCGAAGGCGCCGGCGCTTATGTCGCCGCGCACTCCTCGGGGTCGAGGTTCACCGGTGACCTCCATGAGATCGACATAGCGCAGGAGACGGCGACATCCTCTGTGCTGACCGGCGCGCAGCAGAGGTACCTCGCCGACACGGAATCCGGCACTCGGTGGATCGCGCCCAGCCCCGACGCCGTGTTCGACGCGGTGTTCCAGGCACTGCCCGACCACGCCCGATCGTTCCTGCGCGGGTTCGACGGCATCGATTCGCCGGTCGCGCTGCACGCCGATCTCATCCGTGCCCTACATGCCGAGCTGGACGTCATTCCCGCGAACAGGCAGGAGCGGGAACTCGGCCGTCCGTTGTGGACACTGGTTCCGGAGTTGCGTAACGACGGCCAGCGGCGGGCTGCCCTGGAGGCCTTGGAAGGCGACGGTGCCGCCGGCAGCCCGCTCCACTCAAGGCTGCCCGAGTTGCTGGCCGCACGGCACGGCTGGCGAATCCTGGTCGTCGAGCAGCAGGGCACCGAGGTCGTGCACGAACCGGGGCACCCAGTGGTGGCCGAGATCGCGTTGCTGCGTACCGGGAACCACCACTACATGCCTGAGTTGCCGTCGGAGCGTTCCGGTGGATCAGTACCTCCGGTGCTGGTCGACCCGAACGCTCCGGCGCCTGTTGAGCAGCGGAACCAGGCTAAGACGGCATCCCGGCGTGGCGGCGTCCCCGACCCAGCCGCGGGTTTGCCGATGCCGCTCGACGCCTTGGGCCGGTGGGACAGTGGTGATCCGGACGGGCGCAGGTGGACGACGAACCGCCGGAGAGTACCGACCGGGGCGATCTGGAATATTCGTCCTGAGGGAGAGGGCGCGCCGTCTAACTGGAACCAGCCAGGGTCCCCGGCAACGACGCCCGGGGTGGCGCAACCCGGACGAGCCGAGAACGAATCCGATCTTGCCGCGATCGCGGGACTTGTGCCGGGTTTGCAGTACAAGGTCCACCCCGATCCCGGCCTCTACTATGGCGAGGCGAGAGTTTGGATCGACCGTGCCGGGGGCGGCTTCACCGAAGTGACCGCGAACGGTGAGGTGAAAATCCACGTCGAGCCGGGTACCTCCGAGCGTGATCTCCCCAGGCAGATCGCGCGAGGCCTTGGTTCGTTGCAAGTACAGGACAGGCTGCCCGGGGCGCCGCCACGACCGGCCCTGTCCGGGCTGACGACCGAGGCGCTGCAACGAAACAACGGGCGCGTGGCCGGCCAGTTGCACGTGCTGGAAGTGATCGCGTTCGAGTTGGCCGTAACGGGCTCGGACAACGTCGCCCGGCTACGCCAGGAACTGCTGTCCCTGGCACACCTGATCGCCTCCGGTCTGACGCCGGGACAATGGCGGGAGGCGCTTGAGTACGTTCGTCCGGAGGTCCGGACCCAGCTCGCTGAAGCCCTGCGTGCCCTGCACAACGGGTCACCCGATGGTGTCTGGACCGAGGAGACCGCGCGGGACGCTGTTGCGGCGATCGGCTGGCGCTCCGATCTCCTGCTGCCCAACGACGGAGACAATCCCGATCCGATCTACCTAACGCTCTACCATGCGCCGTCCAGTGTTCCCTTCTCCACGGCGGGACGCGCGATGCTGCAGCTCGCTGGCGTCATTCCCGGCCTCGCGACCGAGGTCAGGCACAGCTTGTCGGAGGGAGTGCAAGGCAGGCTCGCGCTGACCACTGGCTCGCAGTCGATTGTCGTGCTCGAATCCTCACTGCCGGGCTCCGGAGACTATTCACGGCGCACCAGCGGGTCGCACACTCAGCTCGTCGTCGCGGACAGCGGGATCGTCAGTACCGCGCCCGTTCTCGCCGACGCGTTCGCAGGCGAAGGCATTCCGGCGGATCTGCCCGAATCGATTCGGGTGTTACTGGACCGAGTCGGCCGACGCGCCATGAGACAGCTGTACGTGCTGCGCGTGCTGGCCGCCCAGCTGGCCGCATTCCCCGATGTCGCCGATGTGCTGCGACACCGCGTTCTGCGCGACTTCCATTTGCTGGCGGGGCAGGTCATGGACCGTCTGCTGTGGCCAGAATGGCTGCTGCTGACCGGCGAGCTCGTGCCTGAAGCGGACGCGTTGCTGGCCGAGTGGCGGAACCTCGGGCACACCGAGGAGATCCGGCCTTACGCGGTCTATCATGACCAGCCGCCCAAACGGCAGTCGGCGGCGGACAGAGTTCGGACCGCGATAAGCCGAGCATCGCGGTTCTTGCCCGGAATTGAGGGGCCGGTCCAGGATCTTCGCGGTAGCGATAGCCGCTATTTTGAATTCAAATATCTGGGACAGTCGTTCAAAGTCACTTCGGCTTACAAACCTGAGCGCCCGAGCCGAAGCCGGATCGAGCGGCGTTCGCCGATGATCGAGCTCGATTTCCAGCAGCCGCCGGACGACATGGGCTATGAGCTCGTCTACCACGTCGTCGCATCGCAGGTCCACAGCGGACATCCGACGGTCGGTGAGACACCCGCGGCCGTCGGTGGCCACGTGCTGGGGCAGTTCGCTGTGCTGAACGCGCGAGCCGGACGACTGGCCGATCTCACCGACCCGGGTACGCGGGCGAAGCAACTCGAGGACTTCCTCCAACTCGCCGCTGACGCTTACGACGCCGTTCCCCCTCGGTACCGCGACGAACTGTTCGCCGTAGCGCTTACCCCGCAGGCTCGGGACTTGCTTGTTGGTAAGGAACTCCCGCCCGCTCGTCCCGCGACCCCTACTCAGGTTACGTACCGAGATGTCGCCGGAATGTCGCGCGAGGCCCGTGCGTTGTGGCAGCTGGATGGCCGCCTGCCGGGGGTCTCGCTCCGCTGGAGCAACGAGCCGGTCGTCCACGACGGCTATGTGAACGGAGAGAACGCGTATACCACCATCTTCGTGCCCGCGACCGGTAAGACCCTCTACTTCGTTCCCACGGACGCCGATTCACTGTCCGGTACGCGGTGGACGGATCGGTCGCCGCTACACGGGTTGGACCGCCGGCCCTCGGCACGGGCCGAGCGGCACAGCGTGGACGTGCTCATGCGTCCCGCCGACAACCGCGACCAGGACGAAGTCGCGCTCGACATGGCCTACAACATCGGCCGGTGGGTGTTCTTCAAACTCCAGCCGGGTGAGCGGACTCACCGGGGTGAGCTCGACAGCGTGCTGCGCGTCAACCTGAGGGACGCGCCTGCCGAGCATCTGGCCGGATTTGTCGGCATGCTGTATCTGGCCGCGGGCCAGGGAGACCTGTCGCTGCTCGCGGTCGCCGACGAGATCGTCGACGCACTACGCCAGCGTCCCGTCATGCGTGAGTTCACCCACCGGCACCTGAACCGCGACCTGCGCCGAACACTGGCCGAACGGCTGCCGGATCATCCGCTGACCGCGGACGTGGGGGTACCGGCGGATGATGCCCCGGCCGTACCACCGGCGTTGCCGATCCCGACGCAGGACGCCGAGACGATGCGCCCGGACGACAAGGTTTCCGGCGGCCACTTCCAGGCGTACCGGACGATGGCCGCCGCCGGTGCCGAGCTGATGGTTTCCGGCAACGATCAGCGAATTGGGACGCAGGAGTTCCTCGTCATCGCGTTCGAGCTCGAGGACGGGAAACTGGCGCCCGGGCAACGGATTCCGCTCCTCGTGCGGATCGACGTTCCGGCGGCTGACCACGGCACGGGGCGTGCCGAGCATGCCATGACCGAGGCGCTGAGAACCTTTGGCATCCGGCCGGGACAGCAACTGGACGCGCGGGGGATGGCCGAGCTCCTGGTTCACGCGTGGGGGGCACGGCCGGTGGTGACGACCTTCCCCATGGGGTCGCTGGCCGATGTGGAACAGCGTACGGCCAGGCTAGAGCGGTTCCTGCGTGAGTGGGCCGGTGTCCCAGTGTGGTTGCAGGTACCGGGCGAATGGATCGGCCTGATTTCGTCGCTTGTGGACGGCGAGCTGGCGGTCACCGTGTTCCCGGTGCCGGCCGGGCGGCCGGAAGACCGGGCCCCGCGAAGGATCACCGATGTGCGCGCGCTGGCCGCCGTGATGACCGGCGACCTGGTACATCTCACCGAACCGGTGGCAACCAACGACGACGCTCAGGGCAAGCCCGGGAACGAGGCGAAGGCCGGCGCGGACGACGTTACGTCGATCCCCACCACCCGGCTGCCCGCACCGAATCCGCTTGCCACCAAGCCGACCCCGCCAGCGGCACCAGCGTCCGAGATGCATCTTGGCCTTGGCCCGGACGTGGGGTTCAACCCCGGCGACCTTGACGGGGAACGACCACAGCGAGCCAGCCGGCGACCTAGTCCTGAATCGCACATATCCCCGAAGGGGCTGTGGAGCTGGGGTCGCCCCCGTCGCAAGCCGGAGGTGAAGGACGAGGCGTCACCGCTGGCGTCTACATCGGACAATTTCGTCTCCACTTGGGAGCGGGGTGTTTGGATCCCCCGCGCCGATCAGCAAGGAAGGTACGACCGGATTCATTTGGTCGGGCGAAGCGAGCAGCGTGACTCCCTCGAACCGGACCAGTACACCGGCAGCTGGACCGTGGTCGCCCGCCGGACGGGTGCCGCCCTCGCCCCTGGTGGCGAGGTGTTGGTCTACGACCGGCGAGACCACGTGCAGGCTGCGTTCGCCAAGTGGTTCGACGAGGTGCACGTCGAGCAGCGCCAGGGCCGGGACGTGCTCGTCGCCCGCTCGCCGCGCGAGACCGCCGCGCATCGGGATGGCGTCGAATATCCGCTGACCACCCACTTCGGGCAGCTCGGGCCGAGCCTGGCCGAGTTGCCGCCCGGTGGTTCGCTGCGGTTCGCACTGGTACCGAACGTGACAGACGTGATGGCTGCCTTCAATGCCCTGGTGGCTGCTGGCGCACGCGAGATCGTGCTGCGTGCGGAGCCGGATGAGATCCTGGTATCCGTCCGAAAAGCTGACCCGGGCACCACGGCGCCGACGACGGTGCGTTTGGAAACCTGGCACTTCGGCATGGCTCGGGATGTGCTGCCGGGACTCGTGTTGCCGGCAGAGACCCTGCTGCGGATCGAGACCGGGTCGGGGGCCAACAGCAGGGAGATCCGGAACGCGCTGCTACGCCGTGCCCTGGTCGTCCCGCCGCCAGTTGAAGAAGCGGACCGGCTCGTTTTCGATGCGGTGCTGCCCTCGAGGGACCTGCCGCTGCCGCTTGGCCTGTTTCCGGAGCATGGACAATGGCCGACAACCGGCTCATCCGCTGCCGCGACCGCCTTCGCCGCGGCTGTCAAGGGATTCACGTACAACGGGGAGTCGGTCCGGATTCGCGGGGTCCGCTGCACGCCTGAACCGGGCACACCGGATTCGGCGCAGCCGGCAATGCACTTCGACTTGGAGTTGGTCGGCTGGGGCCGGTTGGAGCTGCGGGTTGCTCGGGTGAGGCACGGCCTCGTCGACGTCCGGTACACGGCGCCAGGGCTGTCCGGTGCGGGCGATCTCATCGAAGCGCTACATGCGTGGCTGGCGAACTGGCTCGGGTCGCTCGGTATGGACTCGGTCCTCGTCGAGCTGGACGTCGACGATGATCTCGTGCCGGATGTGGGCCGGTTCCCGCCCTCGCGCACCCGACTGTTCCTGACTGAACATGAACTGTCCTGGTTGGAACAGCAGACCCTGCGGGTCGCGGCACCGGTACGTCGCCACGGAATCCCGTTCGACGGCAAGGTCGACCTGCGGCCGCTCCAACCCGCTGGTGTGTCCTCGGTGCCTATCAAGGGTGAACCCATCGGCATCGGACTTGACCTCTACCCGTATGAGCGGCTGGAACGTGATCGGGAGCTGGCCGCGGCCGAGTTCCGTCGTCGCTACCACGACCGTCCCGACCTGCTGGAGTTGCTGGACGATCCGGAGTACCGGTTCTACTACGATCCTCACGGTGACATGGTGCTCGTGCACCGTGCGCTGCCTGAGGTGCTCGTCGTCCATGTCAGCCCGAACGACCCCCGGTCGCCGCAGAGCCCATACATCGTGGTGTCGCGCCCGGCCTTGCCAGCGGGGTTGGAGTACCCGGGCGATCAGGACCAGGCGCTCCCGGAGCCGCCCGGCACCACCGAACCGCACCAGCTCTCGGAGGATCGCTGGTACGAGGGCGACCCGGAAGTGGACGCCATGGTTAGCCAAACCATGGCCAGCGTGGCCAAGGCGCTCAAGTACTTCACGCCGCCGGATCACCGCGAAATTGCCGTGGATGCTCATCCGTCGGGGTTCTCGCTGGTCACGTTGTTCGGGACGGAGATTTCCCCGGACGGGCGAACCGCGCGGCCCAATGGCGAAATGCTCCGGCTGGCGCTGCCGAATCAGCTGCCGGACATCGGCTACGACCCAGATGGGAACGCCGACACGTTCCGGTGGTTCGAAGCGGCGATCGCCGCGCTGGACCAGATTTGGAGCCGTGAGCGAAGTGCCGTCGCCGACGATGCCGAACGCCGGGGATACGAGCGCCTCGTCGGTGAGATACCGCCGATCGAGCTCGCTGAGATTCTGACGCACCTGTGGGGCAACTCGGCGACCGTGACCGGTGGCTCTCAGATGGAGGCGATGCTGAAACAGCTCGCCGAGGGGGGCGAGCTCGTGTTCTTCCGATTCCGCGAGCTTTCGGAGGCCTACTACATAGCTATTGCGGAAATTGGCGGCGACGGTACACCGCGGTTGAACATGCGGTTTGTCCCGCGGGAGGTGATGGGCCGCTATCGGAGGACCACCGGGGAGGGCTACACGCACGTGTTCTCCCTCAAGAAGTTCCTGGACTCCATTGACGGTCCCATCGTCCACTTTGTCCTAAAGGACGACCTTCTGCCGGTACCGGCGAGCGACTCGCCTGCCGAAGGCGCCCTCGTGCTGAAGAACCCGGCGTTGCCTGCCCACTGGGCGTATTCGACGTCACGGGCGGTTGACGTCGAGGCACTAGTGCATCTCGATTCCAGCCTTGCGGTGGTGCGGTTACCGAACCAGCCGGCCAAATCCGCGCACAGGACTACCGAGGAGCGGCTCGCTCGCTATCGGGCAGCTGCGGCGTCGGCGCAGCTGGTGGGCGGCACGGGTGCCGGACGGAGGCGTACGGACGATGACTTCCTCCCCGTCGATGCCGATGGCACGCGGATGCTTCTGGTGCCCGGTGCGCTGTTGAGGATTCTCGACCGGCACCGACCTGGCGCAACTGACCAGCCGGCTCTGCCGTCGGCCGTACGTGGCGAGGTCGACCCGGTCGCCGAGGTGGCCCGCGACGAGACGGGCTCCGATGTGATTCTCACCCAGCTGGTGGAAGTTGTTCCCTGGCTGGATGATCACTACCTGCCGCGGGGGCGCCGCGGGAATGGCTACTGGCTCGGTGGTCCCTGGGGGCACTGGGTGCGGACTGCGCACGTGCCTGCCGAGCAGGTGGGTGTGTCCATTGAGGACGGCGAATTATACGTTCGGGTCGACAGCGCGCTGCCTGCCGACGAGCAGGTTCGGCAAGCCGCGTTCCTGCTGACCACCTTCGTCAGGGCAGATCGCAATAACAAATGGCTCGGGCTGGACGATGCGCATCGCGCGGGCCAGGTGGTGCTGGAGGTTCTGGCCCGACAGCACGAAGCCGCGCGACGCAGCGAAGTACGGGATTCCCTGTCCTATCGCGCCATGGCCCTCGCGACCACGCTCGCCCAAACCCTGCCGGGGTCGGTCTGGGGAGAGCTGCTCGACGGTGGTTCCGCGCGGCTGCGGGAGCTACTGGGGCCGCGGGCGCGGTTCCTCGCACACTTGGCGCCGCGTAACACGGTCAAGTTCCCAGAGCCCTATCACCAGCCGGCTCCGGGGGTGTCCATTGAGGATCGTGCGGTGTTGGCGCTGGACGGTGCGTTCCACGTAGTGAAGGTCACCGGCCGGCCGGGCGGCCTGCTGCTGCACGTGGGTTCTCGTGCGTATCTGGTCGAGCGACGTGGACATGACCTGGTGGTCGACGCGCATGGCGTGGCCACCAAGGAAACCGCCGACGGAACGATCAGCGGTGTACTCATCACGGTGGAGCCCGACCAGGATGTCTCACGGGTCGTCTCCCAGATCACCCGGCAACTCGTCCAATGGGAACCGTTGCCCTGGGGTGAGGTGATGCGGCGGCTCACCGATCCGCAGGAGCCACGGGCGGTCTGGCCAGACCAGTTGGGGCCGGCGGACAGGGCTGATCTCCAGGAGCTCGCCGAGCGGGCGCCGGGGTTGTGGCGGACCATGACCGCTTATGGTGTGCTGCTCACCGGGGATGACATCGAGCGGCCGGAGCAGCTGGAGTCGGCTCGTGCGGAGGTAGAGCGCTTCCTAGGAGTGCTGCTGTCGACCCGGCCGCAGCAGCTGCCCTGGATCGGCCATGGCCACACCGACGACGGCCGGCACTATCGCTGGACCGAGCTCTATGGCGCCGTCCGGGACGGGGGCCGGTGGCTGCCAACGGCGCGCCGGCGGATCCTGACCACGAGCGACCTGCCGCGATCCAAGGCCATCGACGTCCCTGGCCGCGACCGGACCGACGATCTTCACTATTGGGAGAAGATCCTGGCCGGGGTATTCGACGAGATCCGGAGGCGGCACTGGCGCAAGGACGCGGAGCAAGCAGGCCGGACGGGGTACTCGTACTTGGATGCCCTTTCCGATGTGGAAGTCGCGAGCATCGTGGTGCGGATTTACGGGTTGCCGGTCACGCTGACACCGGCGAGCTGGTCGCCCCGCGGCCAGCGGGCTGCCGGGGAACTGCTGCGCCGTCTGGCGAACCACGGATTGTGGGTGATCACACGACTGGCCTTCCCCACGGGCAGCCGCAGGGTCGCCGCCATTCCATTGGTCCGCGAGGGCGAACTAAAGGTGTGGTTGGACGAAGGCACAATCCTGGCCGTGGATGAGTTCCTGCACCGGATCGATGGCGATCTCATTCATTCCGACCTCGCAGACCCCGGGTGGCACCGAACGACTCCGGGCCGGGAACTGGCAGCACTGGGAGCGCGGGCCACCCCGCTCCAACCGGAGCCCTTCGAGCTGGGTGCGGCGGAAATCGAGGAGCTCACCAAGGTAGTGGAGCTGCTGGGCGGCACGCTCGATGCCGGGGAGTTGTCTGTCGCTTTCCCTGTGAGGAAGCCTTCCCTCGGAACGAAGGACCGTTTCGTCGTCGATCTCCAGATTCGGCGTGGCGCGCGCAGCGTGTCCATCGGCCGGTTGACGCCCGACAATCACGTCCTAGTCCAGGTTCCCGACGACTTCGACCTCGTGGTGCGCGGTATCGGCCGCGCGGTCGGGAAGGTGCGATTTGGCCTCTCCGGTAGCCGGCACGCCGGGGTCGACGCCATTGTCAGCGGCATGCTGATGGAAATCGAGATCATCGCGGCGCAAAGGGAAGTGCTGGAGGGTATGGCACGGACCAACCCTGTGTTGTGGTCCGAACGAGCACCCGGGTTGCGAAGAAATGCCCTACAGGTGGCCGACCAGCTCCGGCTGCTGGCCATCATGCCGGAAGACTGGGGGAATATCTTCGCGCCGGTCGCCATGTCGGACGACGGCGACTGGAGGAATTTCCTCGGGCGCACGTTGTCCCGCCGCGCTCGGACAATGCTGCGCGAAATAGCTGCCTTGGAATCCATGAACCCCCAGGAAACGCGCCGGCGGGTGCGACGCAGCGGGGAAATAGCCCGGTACTCGGACGACGACTCCGATGGCGGCGAGGTTCGCGACCGGGACTACGGCACCTTCCCGCCCGATCACGTGAAACCGCTCGGCCTGTTGATGCCGAAGCTACAGCAGCAATGGCTGCCGAGCGATGAATCACGCATGGCTGGAGCCGTGTTCAGGACGCTGCGCGGTCTCGTTCTCAATGGCGCGCCGGTGAGTCGCGCAATCGCTTCGGTGGGCCAAAACGGCGATGGGCACTTCGCCGCGGTTGAGGTGCTGTTGGCCGGCCATGACCAACCGGTGTTGCGCATTGAGTTCCGCCGCTCCGACAACAGCATCCGGGTGCGACGTCAGGCCACTGCCGACAGCCTGATATCGCAGGACGATCTCGACCTCGTTGACGGTCGCCTGCACAGTTGGGCCGAGCGGTCCCGGTCCCATGACACCGAGATTGTCGTCGAGGCCGTCTCGCCCACCGCGCCGACGGAGACCGGTGAGAAGGCCGCGGCTCCTGAGACGCCTGGCTCGGACTCACCCGACGACGGGACCGTCGAAATCGATGAGGCCGGGTTCCGTCGCGCCCTGTGGGACATGCTGTCCAATCCCGACAGTGTTAATCGATTCCTCGGTTACCAAGGGGATGCGGACCCGCATGCGCTGCTGCGTGAGCTGTATCAGCGGTTCGGCTCCGAACTCGACACCGCGTTCACCATCGCGATCGAGCACGGAGTGGAGTCACTTCATGAGCCGTACGAGCGTTGGACCGGTCATTCGTGGAGCAACCCGCCGGCCGAACCGCCGCAAGACGACGCCCGGGTCCGCGTCGCCCTGAAAGTCCAGCGAGCGGCGAGGGGAGGAGAAGTCCCGCCGGCCCCAGAACTGACTGTCGCGGCTGCGCGCAGGTGGTTTGGCGCTCCAGACGAACTGGTCTTCACCGAGATGTTGCGTCGCGCCGGTGTACCGACCGAGCCGTCGGTCACCGAACTGGAGACCCTGAGGGCAATCGCGACGGATTGGGCGCTACGGTTCGGCTTGCTCGCAGCGGACGAGCGTTGGACTCATCTGGCCGCGGATCCGAACCTGCTCGGCGGCGAGTTCCGTGCGCGGATGGACGCACCCCCGCCCCCGTCGTATCCCCCGCCGCCTTCCTACCCGCCGGGCCCAGCGGACCCGCCCAGGGTGACCGGCGACGCGGCTGCGCCGCCGGGCCCAGCGGACCCGCCCAGGGTGACTGGCGACCCGGCTGCGCCGTCGGCGCCATTCCCCGCGACCGATTCGGCGGTTCCGCACGGCCTGGACCCTGACGCCATCGGATACGCACGGTTGGACGTTCCGTTCGACCTGCCGACGGAGCACCTGGTCCAGCCAGTGGACATCGACGGCGCCATGGTCGCGCTGAACGCCGCGATGGACCAGGGCTTCACCCGGCGGCCTGGTGTGACGACCCGAATCGCGGACGGTGTGTGGGACATGCGCCTGGCCAATGGTGACCAGGTGCGCGTGCTGACCCTGCCACATCCCGACCGCACGGTCGTCGAGCCGCCCGAGGTTCTGGTTCTTCCGGACCGCACGATCGTGGTGCGTGTTTCGGGCGTTGCTGATGAGCGTGGGACGTTCTCGCTTTCCTTCGCGATGATGGCGCATCGCTTGCTGGAGCACGCGGCTCCGGAAGCTTTGGCAGATCTCCAGCGAGACGCGGCCGAAGCCGCAGCGGCCCTCCAGGAAACCGATGCTTGGGTGAGGATACGAAGGCTGGACGGCGAGATCGTCGTCGAGTTGGACCCGCAGGATCAGCTCGAAGTGGCCGAGTCGATTGGCGATCGAATGCTCCAGGCGTTCGGCCAGGACGTCAGTGTCGATACGACAGCCGAATCGCCACGGTTCGTGATCCGCACACATGCGGCAGAAGCCGGGGGTGGCGCCGACGAAGCGCGACAACTCGCGACGATCGTCCAAGTCATCGCAAACACTTCTCGTACGATTTGGGCGGAAGGCAACGCACTGTCGATAGTCAGCGGAACGGAGTTCGACGGCGAGTTCGCCGACATCGTGAAATCGCTGGCCGACCTCGGCCTGACCGGGGTCGAGTACCAACAGCTGCCGAACGGGGACTACCGGGTCAGCGCATCGTATGGGACAACGAGGTTCGGCCCGGGCCGGCTCGCGAACCCGTTCACCGCGGACGTCGAGTGGAACACACACGGGAGCCTCGACATCGCAGAACTCGCCGATGCGATGCCGGCCAACGGACGTCTGCGGATCCAGACCAGCGATGACATCGACGGCGCCGAGACCGCCGCGACCCTGGCCGCACATGGGGTAGTCGCTGTGGACGGTGACGAGCCGACGGTGACTGTCGACGGCGCCGACGTGGTCATCACCGGAACCAAGATTCGTGAGAAGCCAGCTCTGTGGACGCCACCGGAATCGCTGCACGCCGTGGTCACGGCGTTGGGGATCACCCAATTTGATATAGCCAGCCGGGGCGAGGTGGAACGGTTTGTCGAGTTTCTCAGCCGAGTCGGAATTGCGCTCGATCCCACACCAGAGGAACTGGCCCGGTTGAGTCAGGTGGCGGCCGTGCTCGCCCACCTTCACGACGGTCTCAACATTGATCACTGGCGGACCTTCGATTATGACGAATCGGCTTACCTGCGCGATATCGTGCATGTCTGGCCGGTCGAGCTTCCCGAGAGCCTTCTGCCTAGGCCTCTTCACCCAGAGGTCGTGGACCAAATGCTCGACGACCTCACCCGGTTGCCCGATTCGCAGCAGATGCGGCTCCGCCTCGAGGCCCGTGTTCTGATGGATCGAGTCTTCCATGGACTGCCTACCGGCGAGGTGTTCTCTGGTCGGGAGCCGGACGGTCTAGCCGAACGAGTCGCAGCCATGGTGAATGCGCTTGGCATCGACTTCGCGGCCTGGTGGCTAGGCCAACAGCCGGACGCGAAGGTCACCGTTGGATTCGCTGACCGCGACATGACCGTGGAGCTCACAGCCGAAACCGTGGCTTCTCCTACCGAGTTCGAGGCTGATCGCGTGGTGCTGCTGGGGCTACGTCAGCTGATCACGAACATCGACGGGCTCATTGCGGCGTGGAATTCCGCTGACGGCGATGACACCTGGCCATTGGTGCTTAGCGAGCCACATGGACTGTTCGAGTCGATCAGCGCCACTGCCGGCGAGCTTGCCGCGACGGTCCGTGAGTTGCTGACGAGGCCGGTCAAGTTCGGACTGGCCGAGCCTCATGCGGCCTTGGCCGCGGACTCTCAGCGGTTGTCCGAGGCGCTTGACGCCGTGCTGGACTGGGCTGACAGGCGGTTTGAGCTGTTCTTCACGGGTGACGAAGCATGGGCCGAAATGGAATCCTTGTGGGAGCTGGCAAAACGTGTCGCGAAAGCGGGTGATGAGCAGTTTGAGCTCGACGGTGAACAGATCACCCTCGAGAGCGTCGCAGCGAGGCACGCGACGGCTCGCCAACGCCAGGCGTCCACGATCGCCGAGATCGACCAGCTGAACGAAGAGCTGCCGCCGATGCTGGCCCGGCTTGAAGCCGTTGCCGACGCTCTGCAGGCGGTCCATGATCGATTCCCGCTCGTCGGAGCTCCGGAGGAGATGATCGACCCGCGAGCCGACCGGCCTCGCCGCCTCCGTGCCGTGCCGAACCCCGGCGTGCTCCGGCCGCCGATGCAAAAGTACGCGAGACGCGATGTGGCGCTGGCCGACCATCTCCTCCGATTGGTGGTCGACCTCCAGACGCTGTCGGGGGACCTCAAGGCGGCGGGGCACGAAGGTGATCGTGCCGGGGACTTCGAGCGTCTGCTCGTGGACTTCACGCACCTGCTCTTGGACACGACCGTCCCGCGCGCCGATCGGGAGAAGGCGGCTGAGCACGAACGAGTCAAGCGGCTGTTGCGGTACTTGTTCCGGCGCTTCAACAAAGCCTATGAGGGTAGCGACACGCTCTTTGTGCGGCTCGAAGAGCTGGTGTTCAACCATCCTCAGCTCCGCCACTGGGTCGCCACTCACGAGGACCGAGTTCGCACGATCGGGCTCCTGCGGTTCCTCGCCGAGCTCCGGAAGCCGTCCGAACATTTCAATCCCGCCTTGGCCGAGGCTCTGATGCAGATTCGGTCGCTCAGCGGTAAGCCATGGACTGGGCGGCCAGTCGAAGACAGCTACGGCACCAAGGAGAAGCCCAGCAGGGTCAGTAAGGTCGAGATCCGGCAGACAACGCGGCTTCCGATCGAGAGTCTCGGTGAGGACGTCGAGACGTACTCCTATCCGGACGAGACGACCGCCGCCGAACCTGAGATATCGCTGGATAACCCAGTCCTCTTCGCCAAGTCCCGCTCGGGCACAAGCAAGTGGCGGTGGTTGCGCGTGTCGCGCGCGGGCTACGCACTCGGGCTCTCCACGACGTCGGAACGTGGAGGCGATGCGGCGCGACCGCGCGGAAAGCTCAAGGACGAAGAGCTGGTCGATGGCTGGGGAGAGAACACCCTGCTCCTCGTAGATCTGGCCGAAGACGCCTCGCCAGAGGACCGCGCGGCGGCCCTGGAGGAGCGAATCGCCCGAGGTTTCGAGCAGTACGTGCCGCAGCAGGCGAGTTTCGGTGTGCAGGCCGCAGGGACCGGGATCAAGATCGCAGGCGGTCTTCTCGGAGTCCTGGCCGGCTCCGCGATAACCGGTCCGCTCTTTGGTGTTCCGGGGGTTTATCTCCTCGGGCGAACCGCTTCTGGAATTTGGATGGCCACCGTCGGCACCCGATTCAACTATGCCGGCAACCAGTCCTACCTCGAGGCAATTGATGAGAATCGCCAGTTCCAAAGACAAATTATTGGCAGCCGAGGTGGAGCTGACATCGGTCGGCTCACCCAAGCGGCGCATGACATCGGCACAGCAATGTCGACCTCGGCGGCGGCGTTCGATGTCGTCGTGCCGCAGACGAAGCCGTTTGAGTCGCTGGTGGAGTTGACTGCCGAGCAACGGGACGAGTTCAGACAATGGTGCATTGAAAACGGTCGCGACCTTGCTGAACAGCTCAACAAGTTCGTGGAGCATCTGCGTAAGCTGGACGAGACGAGGATCGACGAACTCGGAGCAGCAATCCTTGACGAACTCCCCGCCGACTACACGTTCCCGGCAAAATACCTGCAGCCCGCTCTCTTTTCAACCCTGCGTAACATTACTAAGATCAGTTGGCAGGAACCCGGCGTAGCTGAGCAGGACGCCAAGGGTAAGCAGGTTGACGAATTCGGCTCGTTCCTGATCCAGCGCGATGACGGAGAATCTCTGCTGGTGCCGACCCTGTTCGGGTGGACGCCGCATACGTTCCTGAGCTTCCGGGGAGGAAATCTCAAGCCCGGTGAGTTGCGGTACTGGATCCCCGTCTCGCCCAACGACTATGAGCAGGGCGAGTCAGCGGTTCGCGATGTGATCGCCGAGAAAATGATGGACGTGATTGAAAAAGGCACAACCCTATTGGTTCAACCCAGCATTTGGTCGAAAGTTAAAGCAAACTCGATGTATCTGTTCGAGGCCGGCGCGGGGATCGTCTTCGGGTTGCTGCCCGCTGGCTCCCCCGCCATGATCGCGCCGATGCTACTGGGCAGCGGTGGAGAGCGGGCAGCTGGTATCGCTTATGATCACTTGTTGGCGGGCAAGCTGTACGCGATAGCCAGTGCGGAGGCGCTCGCCCGCGTTGAAGATCGGCTCGGGAACCGCCAGTTGCGCGGAACCGGCGACAAGCTGGAGATCGCCAAGAAGACGACTGATCTTGTGCAGGTGCCCAGGGCGAAGGGCTCCTTCCTCCGCGACCAAATCCAACGACGCCACCGTGAGATCGCACTACGTACCCATAGTCGTCTTGAGTTGGTGCCTGACAATATCGATGAGTTGGAGAAGCTTTCCGCCGACATGCTGTGCGAGCGGATCGCACGACGACGCGAGGTCGCTTGGGCGCGGGTCGATGTGAAGAAGTCCGAGAGCGACCCCAATGGTAAGCGGATGTATACGGTCGTGGTTCGTCCTCATCGGCGGGCCAGGAAACCCAAACTTGCTTCTATCGAAATAGAAGTAAAGCACGCTGATCTGCCGGACGATTCGGTGCCAGTCCTCGTTCGAACTGGTATAACGAAGGATCTCCGCAAATTCAGCTACACGCTTCCCGCTAACTCGGTCGAAGGTGACGATCGGCTGACAATCGCGAAGCTGCGCTTGTGGATCAACCGTCACGCGGATGATTTGATAACCCGAGAGATTACCCAGCACATCCTCGGGAAACGCGTACTCGCACGGTGGGGCGCTTACCAGGCAATCAGCAACGGTGGGCTTAACGTGGCGGTCGGTATGCAACTCGCCCGCGAGCCGGCTGACGCTGCAGAAGCTGAAGCAGTGCAAGGCGAAGCGGCGCAGAAACCGCCCGAATCGGACTATACGCCTGTCGCCCAGGATATGGTGTCGATGGTGCGATCCGTTGGCGAGAAGATTATGTCCACCTCGACTTGGATCTCATTCAGGGAGCGTGCGGCGAACGCTTTTGGTAAGGCACTGCGAGATCCAGCCATGACCGCGCGGGCACTGGAAGACTTGATGACCGAGGGTACTTCGGAATATTATGAAACCGAAAAGATTCTTCGCGAACTGATTAAGCAGTACTCCGCTGATCGTCGGTACCGAACCGAGCTCCAACAGTTGCTGGCCGAAATGGGTGCTCCGCTTCCGGAGTCAAATCGAGGGCCCGGCGATTTCACAGATATGGTGCGCAGTGGTAATTTCAAGAAAGCCTACCCACTGTTGCACGACGTCGACAACACAGGTCGGGGTGAGCATCTGCTCCGCACCCGTAAAGCGGCGACGCCGGGATTCGCCCGTGTGAACGAGTGGGCTACAGGCCGACACCCGCGGGAGGAGATCCTTCGCTACCCTGACATCTGGCTTCCGGGGATGAAGGAGACCATCGTCATGCCCAACGCCGGCGACTCTCATGTCATCGCGGTTGGCAATAATGGGAGGGCTGTCGCTCGTGAGGTTGGCGGGGCCTTGGTGCCGAGGTTCCACCATGGCCCTACCGGTATTCCTGGGTTGTCCGATCTGGTTCGGCAGAGGGTCGGTACCGGAAATGTTTCCAACCTCGTCTATCGCGGGACTACCGGTGCCGCTGAGGGCACACTTACCTGGGGCACCATGGGCGTGCAGGCGGCCAGTGAGGCCGCGTCACTGACTGGTGGCGTGCTGAGTGAGCAGTGGTACCGCCGAAGGAACTTTCTCACCTGGGAGCAGCTGCTGTACCGGTACGCCTACGAAGGGGCCCTGGCCTCTCCGAGCTGGCTGCAACTGGGCCAGTACTGGGCTGAACACGCCGACCGTGCTTTCAACGAACTGTCGATCCGTTTCCTGAAGTTCACGAAGATCGTCGGCTGGTACTCACCGCTGACCGCCGACGTGCTGATCGCGTCGCTGAGCGAGCCCCCAGCCACTGCCGGTGGCCGTACACCGGAACTTTTGTTCGCCGACTTTGGGTTGGATTACGCCCGGTTGCCGAAGCGCTGGGACTGGGACGATCTAGAAGCTCTGGTTCAGCTGTCGTCCGGGTCGTCCGCTGAAAACGAAGATGAGAGCTCGAGCTTAAAGGGTGATTAAAATACCCTAACGATGTCCTGAGGTGCAATTTGCTGGCTTTCAAGGTACTTACGCTGCCCAAGGTGCAGACGACCTGGAGAGAGGGAAGATGACGGCAAGGACCCCACGAGCCCTCGCTAGTGTGCTGACCGCCACCGCGTGTGCGACCGCACTGATAGCCCCGGCCGCGCACGCCGGTCCTAGGCAGCCGGCCAAGTCGCCGGAGGCGGTCGGCTACTTCGGCGCCGTGTCCAGTGTGGATGTCGACGCCACACAGGCTGGGATCGACGTGCTGCGCCGGGGTGGCAACGCGGTGGACGCCGCGGTGGCCACGGCGGCCGCGTTGGGTGTGACCGATCCGTTCTCCGCCGGCATCGGCGGGGGAGGGTTTCTGGTGTACTACGACGCGCGCTCCGGCAGGGTGCAGACCCTCGACGGCCGCGAGACGGCACCGGCCAGTGCGCACGAGACCATGTTCGTGGAAGACGGTGCGCCGATCCCCTTCGGGGAAGCCGTCACCAGCGGTTTGGGCGTTGGTGTGCCGGGCTCGCCGGCACTGTGGCAGGACGCGATCAGCCGATGGGGCAACAAGGATCTGGCTGCCGTGCTGAAGCCCGCGGAACGGATTGCTCGTGACGGATTCACCGTTGACGCGGCCTTCAACAGGCAGGTGACCAGTAACGCTGAGCGTTTCGCGGCGTTTCCCGCGACGCGAGAGCTCTACCTGCCGGGCGGCGAGCCTCCGGCCGTTGGCTCCAGGCTGACCAATCCCGATCTGGCCGGCACCTACCGGTTGGTCGCGAAGAAGGGCGTGGATGCCTTCTACGAGGGTGCGATCGCGTCCGATATCGCCGACAC
The DNA here is from genome assembly GCF_040645195.1 of Saccharomonospora sp. NPDC046836. Taxonomy (NCBI): domain Bacteria; kingdom Bacillati; phylum Actinomycetota; class Actinomycetes; order Pseudonocardiales; family Pseudonocardiaceae; genus Saccharomonospora; species Saccharomonospora sp. NPDC046836. The sequence goes on along the minus strand of NZ_JBEYXW010000003.1, from coordinate 194,051 downwards.
CGTGCAGCATCCGCCCGTTGACCCGGCTTCCGGACGCAACGTCCGGCCTGGTGGTATGACCACTGCGGATATCGCGGCGTACGAGACGGTCGAGCGGGCTCCAACGCACACCGAATACCGTGGCCTGGACGTGTACGGCATGCCGGCCCCGTCGTCCGGCGGCATCACGGTGGCCGAGACGCTGAACATCCTGGAGAACTACGACCTCGGGTCAATGTCCACAGCGGACCACCTGCACCACTTTCTGGAGGCGACCCGGCTGTCCTTCGCCGATCGTAACCGGTGGATCGGTGATCCGGCGTTCGTTGATGTGCCGAGCGAACAATTGCTCAGCCAGGAGTTCGCCGACAGCAGGGCCTGCCTGCTCAACCCGGCACAGGCATTGACCAGCCCCGTCCCGGCTGGCAATCCGCACGATCCCGAGCCGTGTACCGCGGAGGCCTTGCCGGCGCCGACACCGGTTCAGGGCGAGAACACCACGCATGTCACCACGGCGGATCGCTGGGGCAACATGGTCGCCTATACCCTCACCATCGAGCAGGAGGGCGGTAGCGGCATGGTGGTCCCCGGCCGGGGGTTCCTACTCAACAACGAGCTGACCGACTTCTCGTTCACCCCGGTCACTCCTGGCGTGCCTGACCCCAACCTTCCGGCGCCAGGCAAGAGGCCACGTTCGTCGATGTCGCCGACCATCATCCTGAAAGACGGCGTACCACTGCTTGCCGTCGGTTCCCCAGGTGGCGCGTCGATCATCACCACTGTTTCGCAAGTACTGCTGGGGCGCTTGGATCGTGGACTCTCCCTTGTAGACGCCATCGCGGCACCACGGGCGTCTCAGCGGAACTCCAACGCTGCCCAGGTGGAGCAGGAGTTCCTTGACCAGCCGGAAACGGCGCAGCTGCGTGAGTACGGCCAAGGGTTCGCCGCGCAGGCAACGGAGATCGGCGCGGTGACCGGTATCGAGCGGTTGCGGGACGGCCGCTGGCTGGCCGCTGCCGAGCCGGTCCGTCGTGGTGGCGGCTCAGCACAAGTAGTGCTCCCGTGGGAATGGCCGCACCGGAAGTGAAAACCGTCTCGCCCGTCTGGTCGGCACTTGCCCGAGTGTGGACCAGGCGGGCGGACCCACCCGCCTCTGGCTTCAAACCAGGCTCACATGCCACGTCATCCGGTTCGGATTGCGTCGAGCAGGTCGTCAAGCGTCAGGTTGCGCAGATCATCGCGGGTGGGACGCCGGCCGAGTGATCGAAGCCGAGTGGACTGCGATTTGCGCATCCTTTCCAGCAACTTGCGTGCCTCGCGTGCGTTGCCGAAGCTCTCGTCCTTCTTCATCTGCGCGAACCACTCCAGCAATCCAAGCTCGACATCGTCGGCGAGTTCGTAGTCGTCGTTGTTCGCAATGCGATCACTGATCTTGACGAGTTGTTCGGGAGTGTAGTTCTCGAACTCCATGGTCCTGGCGAACCTGGAGGCCAGACCGGGGTTGACGTCGAGGAACTTTGCCATCTCGTCGGTGTAGCCTGCGACGATGACCGCGATGTCGTCCCGGTGATCTTCCATGAGCTTGACGAGGGTATCGATGGCTTCCTGCCCGAAATCCGCTCCACTGCCGCTGGTACGGGCAAGCGTGTAGGCCTCGTCGATGAACAGAACGCCGCCACGAGCTTCGTCGAACACCGAGGCTGCCTTCTCTGCTGTGTGCCCGACGTACTGGCCAACCAGATCCCGGCGGGATACCTCCTTGAACCGGCCGTTGGGCAGAATTCCGAGCGCCTTGAGTAGCTGGCCGTAAGTGCGGGCCACTGTGGTCTTACCGGTCCCTGGCGCGCCGGTGAACACCAGATGGTTACTCACCGCGCTCACCGAGAGGCCTTCATTGCGTCGCCACTCATTGACCTGGATCTCGTCGATCAGCGCGCGGACCTCGTGCTTGACGACGTCGAGGCCGATCATCTCCTCGAGATCGGCGAGCAACTGCTCGACGCGTTCGGGATCCGACCGATTCTCCTTGGTCTGGCCGGCGCCGACGAGCTGCGTGATGGATCCAGGGCCCGCCTCCCGTACCTCGGCATGGGCGCCGTCCGCAAGCAGCACCCCCGGCGGAGCTGTGTTCTCCACCCGGCAGCCTTCGATCACCCCGCCGCAGCCCCTGCCGACGTTGATGCCAGCACCCTGGGTGTCGTGGATCCAGCACTGCGTGATAACGGGCGAGGTCTGGTCCGCCACGGAAACACCGCTGTCTCCGCACTGCGCGATATCGCAGCGTTCGACGACCGAATTGCCGGCCTGGTACATGTAAATGCCGCGGAAACCGCAGTCGGTGACCGTGCTGGCCCGGATGGTGGCGCGAGCACCGAGACGCACGATGATCCCGTCATCGACGATGTTGCGAATTTCGCAACGGTCGAACGTGCCGTCCGCGTCTTCGACGATCAAGCCGCGCTGAGAATCGGTGATCTTCGCGCCCGCCACCTCGGCGGTGGCACCGTCGGTGATGGCGATGCCGTCGCTGAAGCGAGCCGACACCGTACAGTTGGAGACGCGCACCCGGCCACCGCGCACGTGAATCGCGGGATGTGCCACGGTCCGCACCACGAGGCCGTCCAAGATCGACTCGCTCGCGAGGCACACCACGGCAGCCCGGTCTCCCGCAGCCGGCTCGATCACGACCGTTCCCGGCTCGCGGGCGGCGAGGGTCACGTTCAGATGCTTGATGACGACATGCTCTGGATACTGGCCGGGAGCGATGGAAATAACGGTGCCGTTGTCCGCCACGCTCAACGCGTCGCCGATCGTCGGCAGTGCGCCCGGCTGGTCTGGGGAAACGAGCAGTGTGCGAGTCATGGCTCCAGGAATGATCCGAGACGAGGCGTCCCAGCGGGCGCGGGCGCCGGTGGTTCAGCGTAGCGCATCACGGTGCGTCAAAGTGCCAACAACGTTGTGCTCGCCGGGTTGCGGCGACCTACTTGAATGGGGGCAGGCAGTAGAACGGGGTGGAGTATGAGCACCGACTGGCAGCCGGCGAACGACGTCGAGCATGCGCTGACGAAGGCCCTCGATGAGGGGGACATTCAGCATTACGTGCAAACCCTGATGGCGGCGGTCCTGTATTGCCCCGTGCTGCCGGAACGCGGCACGCCGGAGTGGGAACTATTCGAGCAGACCTTGCCGTTCGACCCGGAACCGGTGCTCGCGTTCACGTCCCCGGAGGCGCTGCACACCGTACTGGGGAACGTCGTGCGTGACCATCGCCAGACCACGCTCGAAGCGCTGCGCCCAGCACGGCCCGAGCCGCATGAGATGCTCGCCGTCAATCCTGGTTTGCCGATCGGCGCTGCTCTGCCCTTCCACAACGTGGACCAGCTCATTGAAGAACAGCACACCGTGATTCCAACGGACGACATCCAGGCGGCCATGAGCGAACATCTCGCTGCCTTGATCAGGTACCGCTGCATGGCTGAACTCTCCGGAACGGAGCCGGTCGGGATCGAGCAACTCACGCGTGACGCTCTGCCCAAGGCAGATGCTCACAGTGAACCCGAGAACGAGCTCGAAGAGGCGCTGGCGGAGGCAGCCGAGGCCGGCGACATGGGGACCTTCCTGTGGGTACTGAGCAGCTCGGATGTGGTTGTCCCGATTACCGGCTCGCTATCCGATGTGGACGATGTCGAGGACGATGAACTGCCCTGGAGGGTCATCTCCTGCGGTAGTTTGCAGGCCATTCCCATGTTCACTTCGGAGGCTGAGCTACGCCGGGTCGCGCCGGATGGCGTCGATCATGCGCAAGTTCCATTCATCGAGATCCTCGCTGCCTGGCCGGGCGAGGAGTTCCTGCTGTGCCTGAATCCGGGATCGCAGACCGAGTTGGTACTGCCGGGTGAGGGCATGCTGGAACTCATCTCGACGGTGCAGGATGCCTTGGAATCAGCGATGCAGGAAGGCCAGCTGGCCGCGTTGTCCGAGACCATACGACAAGCCTCACCGTGAATCTGTAGTCGGTGCGGTTCACGGACGGAGGATTCGGTATGGCGTTGTCGGGGAACGGCATGGAGTCACCGCTCGATAGTCATGCCGTTGCCGCGCTCGCATGTCCCATGTCGCGCCTGGACGATCATCTTCCTGAGCTGTTCGCCGTGTTGGGGGTTCCGTGGCGGGGCGATCTCACAGAGCGCGTCGAGCTCACCAGGCGGCTGTGGCTTGGCCCTGAGCACGGGCAGATCATCGCCACCTACGACGACAAACGGCGCAGCCGCGCCCTGGCGGTGTTCGACAAGATCGGCATGCTCACCCCGACACTGCCCAACCACAGCAGCGAGTTCGCCGAGACCAACATCGTGTGCGGCACCTGGGCGGCCAACGAGAACCGGCTGCGCCGGGTGCTGGCCCTGCGCCGCCAGCACGGCTGCCAGCTGGGAACGATCAACCTGTGGTGCGGACAGCGCCTGCGAGAAAGCCGCGATGGATCAGCCGATGACATTGTGGAGCGGCTGCGCATCCGAGATGCCGCGCTGACCAGCCACCCATGGATGCTGGCACAGCTGAGACTAGATCCTGCCGACCCCGACCCGTGGCGCCGCCCATTCGCCACCGAGTACGAGGTCGCGGTCGCTGCCGCGCTGGCTGTGCTCGGTCCCCGGCTCGGTCTGGTTGAGACCAGGACCGTCATCGGGGTGCCGAGCCTGCCGACCGTTCCCGCTCGGACGCTGTTGTGGCAGCGCTTCCGCACACCCGACGGACAGCAGTTGGTGGCGCTCAACGCTGCCGCGCAGCCCCGCCTGCAGGGCCCGCCCCGGCACACCACGGCAAGCTGCGCACAGGAGTGGCTGCGGCACCTACCGCCGCCGCGCGGCGCCGCCGTCTTGCTCTTCTCCGGGAACCCGCACACGGCTCGAACACTCGACGACGTCCGACAGATCGTCGGCCGGCACGGCCGCCACGACCTCGCGGTCCACGCGGCCGGGTCTGGCGCACCAGAGAGCCCACGGCTGCTCGAGATGTGCCTCGGCGAAGTCGCCCGAATGCTGCACAACCGGCTACATGATGGACTCGGCCAATAGGACAGTCACCAAGAGTGCGCTGACAGCGCGGGGCTGCCGAGGCCGGCCAACGTCAGCCCGGTCATTTCGGCGAGGATGCTGTCGTCGGGACCGAGCGCGACAGCGTGTCCGCGGGTGGTGTCAGCGACGAGGCGGATCCCCTCAGGGTGCTGGGCGGCAAGGTCGAGGTCGTTGGTGGACAGATGGATGCCCACATGGCCGAGCCGGTGGGGCACTGCGGGTCCGTGTTGGACGGCGGTGGGAAGGGCTGTGGTCCGGATGAGGGCGTCGAGCAGCAGCGCGGGGATGACGGTATGGCCGAGGCGTTCGGTCGGTAGCTGAGGGCTGGGATACCAGCGGGCAGCTGCGTAGCGGTTGTCGGTGCGGCATTCGGTGGTGTTGCGGAACATGCCGCTCAGCCGGACGATGCCGTCGTCCCTGTAGCAGGGATCTTCGGCCGGAGCGAGGGGTTGTCTGGGCCATGGGGTGAAAGCGGGCGCTCGGGCGGGGCTGCGGGTGACGGTGACGTCGGTTTCGAAGTGGGGCCGGTCGGCGCGCAGCACCCGGCCATGGCGAGTGACAGTGGACGTGATGACCACGCGGACCGTGGTGTCGAGTCTCTCGCGTTGGGTCACCGCGGCGCGCACGGTGTAGCTGCTGGGGTGGTCGGTACGGGCGTGGATGAACGCCTCGAATTTCGTGTCGTGGAAGGCGCGAGCGCGAGTGCCCGGTACGAGGACGGTAGCGGCCTCCGCGGCGATCTCCAGGGCGAAGGTTCCGGGGAGGGTGGGTAGGCCGTCGACGGTGTGGTCGCGCAGCACTGGGTCGTGACGGCCGTCGAGCATGAGAGTCCACTGTGCTTGGTCGCCGCTATGTTGTTCCGGCTGCCCGAGATACCTGCCTACCGAGGCCGGGTCAGGGACCCCGAAGCCGGGAGATCGGCGGCGCAGGGCGGCCAGCTCCCGGTCGCCCAGAAAGGCGGTGACGGGCGCGTCGCGGTCGCGCTGGGAGGCGAGCTCGGCGAGGAAGTGGGCGGCGCCCTCGGCGTCGCCGATGGCGGTGAACACGTCCCCGTCGTGGCCCGCGTTGTCCAGGAAGTCGCGCGTGACGATGCCGGACTCGGCCCACTGCGGCCATTCCAGCGTGTGTTCGCCCGGCATGCTGGTGGCGGAGGCTCGCGCGGCGTGGGCGAGGAACTCGTTGGCCGGTGCGTAGTCGGTCTCGCCGGGGAGGCCGAACAGGCCGACCAGCGAGCCGAAGTTGTACCGCGGTGTGGCGCGAGCTCGGCGAAAGCGGCCCGCAGGTGGCAGTAGCCGAGCACTTTCACCGTTCGAACTCGGCGGAACTCCTCGAGGGTCTTGGCGGCGATCCCGGCGGCGTGGTGCTGGCCGGCGCCGTTGATCAGCAGATCGACGCGCTGGGCTGCGGTGCCGATCTGGCGGGTCGCGAGACTGAGGGCGGCCGGGTCGGTGATGTCGCAATGTAGGTAGTGGACTCGGTCCGGTCCGGCGAGTTCGGTCAGGCGGCGCAGGTTGTGCCAGGCTTCGTTCGCGTCACACAGCCGCTGGAAACCCCGGTTGATCTGCGCCACCGACAGGCTGGGGTCGGCCTTGCGCTGGTGGGCGATGTGCGCGGCGCGGCGGGCATGGAGCTCCTCGGCGGGTGTGGCGAGGTCGTGTGGGTCGAAGGCGGCCAGGTCGAGGCTGCCGAGCACCCACACACGGGGATGGCAGCGGCGCAACAGTGCGGTGAGGACGGCGGCGGTGATCCCGCGCGCCCCGCCGACGGCCACCACCGTGCAGTCCTTGTCCAGCAACAGTGTTGTGGCGGTTGGTGACGGGCTGGGGAGGAGCTCGATCCGCTCGGTGAGGCGGGAGCCCCGGTGGCGGTGGACCACCGGCAGCCCGAGCCGGCTGCCGGACTCGGCGGCCAGCTCGGCGAGGATGTCCGGGATCGCGGGGCTGTCGGTGACGAGCGCCCGGATCGTCGCCTGCGGCAGTTCCCAGGCGAGGCTCTTGACGAAGCCGGTGAACAGCGCAACGTTCGGGTGCGGATGGCCGCCGTGCGCAGGGTCCAGCAGGGCGAGCAGCATCGAGCCCCCGGCTGCGAGCCGGGCGTGGCTGTGTTTGCACGCCACAAGAAGCAGGTCCTGAAGGGCGAGCAGGCCCGGTCCGGGTGGCGCGGGCCATGCGGCTTCGGAAAAGTCGCAGAACAGCCGGATGTGTTCGGCGGCGCCGCCGAACTGGCGCAGCACGCTGTCGAGGCTGTGCTCGTCGACCTCCGTGATCACGGTGGCGTGCGGTGCGGCGGCTGGGTCGACACTGACCAGTATCCCGTCGGCTTGGCCAACTGGCTCGGCCAGTGCGGCTGCCAGCCCGGCCGAGCCGGCCAGCACCACGTAGTGCGGTGGGATCGCCGGGATCGTCGCTGTGTCCGGGGAGAGCGGGGGAGCGGGCCGGAACACCGCTCGGTGGCGGCGGGCCTGCCGGTGCTCATCGCGCTCCGGCGCCCGCTGCCCGGCGGCCGGTGCGGGGAGGATGTCGACGCTGGGGTTGGTGTCCTCACCGCGCACCGTGACGCCGGCCCCGGGCCTGTTGGCGGCGTGCAGCACCGCCAACAGCGAGTCGGCCCCGCCGTAGCTCGGCCGGCCGGCGGCGACGTGCCGGATGTCGGCCACATCCGGCTGGGCAGGCGGGCGGAGGTGGGTGCGCAGCTGGGCCAGGACGGGCCAGCCACGATCACGCGCGACGCCGGCCCGGGTAACGGCGAGCAGGAAGGCGCCCTCGGCTGTCTCCGGCCCGGGACCGAGCCGGAGGGTGTTGCCGTGGATGCCGAGGACCAGCGCGAGGTCGAGGTCGCCTCGCCGCAGGTAGGCCGAGGCGGCGTGAAGGGCGGCCAGGCCGCTGTCGATCCCCGAGTCCAGGGTCATGGTGAGCCCGCGCAGGTCCAGCTGGTTGGCGATGCGTGCGGGGATGACGTTGGCCATCACCCCGGGCATGGTGCCCTCGCTGGTTGGCGGGACCGTTCGGCGCAGGCCGGCGAGCCATTGCGCGTAGGTGTCGGCCTCGGGTCGGTCGGCGAGGACGCGCTCGATACCGTGTGCATAGCTGCGGGCGGTGGCCTCCATCGAGGCGCGGGTCGGGTCGGCGTGTGCGCAGAACACGCCGGTGCGCTCGGTCATTCCGTCCCACAGTGCGCCGTGCTCGTCGGCGAATCGGTCGGTGGCCTGCAGAGCCATCAGTTGGCAGCGGTCGATGGCGCGGGCGGTCTTGCGGGACATCCGCACCTGGGCGAACGGCGGTTCCGGATACGGCTCGCCGAACCTGCGCTCGGCTGCCGGGGCCAAGCCGTCAGCGAGACGCTCGGCCACCGTGTCCCGGCTCGGGTTCCCTGGCAGGTGGGCGCTCCAGGCGACCAGCACGAGCTCGTCGTCGATGGCGGGCCGAGCCGAGGGCGGCGCGCTGCCGGCCGGGTCCTGGAGGAGCACATGCGCGTCGGTGCCGCCGAACCCGAACGAGGACACTCCCACGATGCGCGGTGCGTCTTGCTTACGGGGAAAAGGGACGTGGTGTGTCGGCACCCGCACCGGCAGCGCGTTCGCCGGCTCGGGCAGCTCAGCGAAGGCTGGTTGCGCGGGGATCCGTTCGTGCTGCAGGCACAGGATGGCGTGGATGACCGACAGGACGCCGGCGGCCCATCCACCGTGACCGAAAAGAGTCTTGTTCGACACGCACAACACCTCGCGTGCCCCGGCTTCGGTGGCCAGTGCGGCCAGCTCGGCGCTGTCGCCGGCCACGGTGCCGGTGGCGTGCGCGACGACGAGGTCGACGTCGTCCTGGCGTAGCCGGTTGATCTCGTGCGCACGGCGCAGGGCCAGGCGCTGCCCTGCGGGGTTGGGTGCGTAGATCGCTGTGCCGCGCCCGTCGGCCGACCCGCCGAAGCCGGTCAGCACGGCCAGCACCTCGTCTCCGTCGGCCTTGGCGCGGGACAGCCGTTTGAGCGCGACCACTCCGGCGGCGTCGGAGAAGATGGTGCCGTCGGCGGCGGCGTCGAAACTGCGCAGCGCTCCGGTGGGCGACCACCCGCGCAGTTTGGCGAACAGCACCAGGGTGCGCGGGCACAGCGTGAAGGTGCCTCCGCAGTAGGCGATGTCCGCCTCGCCGTCGAGCAGTGTTCGCACTCCGAGGTCGATGGCGTACAGCGACGACGAACACACGGTGTCCACAGTGAACACGGACGTATCCTCGGGTAGCACTCCCCGCGCCGCCGCTCGCGCGATCCGGTCCGGCGTGTGCTCGCCTGGTTGCCTGCTCGCCCGCGGGTAGTGTTCGCGCAACAGCGTGCGTGGCACCTCGGGGTCCCCGGTCTGCTCGGCGATGCCTTGGGCGGCGAGGCCCACGGCGATGGACTCCTCCAGATGCTGGCTGCCGTCGGCCCATATTCCGGCGAACAAACTGTGCCTGTCGACGGGGCGGGTCTGGGTGGTTGCGGCTGCCTCGCGCAGTGCTCGCCGCAGCCATTCGGCGGCGTAGTCGTTGTCCGGGTCGGGCCGCCCTGGCTCGTGGATCACCCCGCCGACCAGCGCGTAGGTGCGGTCGGGCGCGTCCGGGTCGTCGGAGTGGAAGTCGGCGAGGGGAAACCGCTCGTCGGGTTCGGTGAATGCCGGTTCGCCCCGGCAGAGCCTGTCCCAGAACTCATCGACGCCGTCGGCGCCTGGCGCCACGACACCCATGCCCACCACCGCGATCGCATCCTCTGCGTCCGGGGTGGGCTCGGCCTGTGTGGCCGTGTCCGGGCGCCGGGCACGGGTGGATACCTGGATCCCGTCGAGGGACAGGCCGCCGTCGGCGACCAGGGTCTGCCCGGTGACCCAGCCGGCGTCCGGCGATGCCGCCAGCAGCACGAGGCGCGCCAGGTCTTCCTCCGTGGTCAACCGCCCGCCTGGGGTCGATGCGAGCGTCGCGGCGAGCATCGCCTCGGAGTGGGGGAACAGCGCCGCGACCCGGTTGTCGATCATCGGAGCCGACACCGTGTTGACTCGCACACCGTGGGGCGCGTATTCGACGGCCTGGTAGCGGGTGAGCGCCTCCAGGGCCGCCTTACTGACGCCGATCACCGCGTAGTGGTCGAGTACCCGAGCGCCGAAGGCCGAGGACACATTGACGATCGATGCTGTCCGCACGGCCGCGCAGCAGGGGCAGCGCGGCCGTGCCGCACCATCGCGCCCCGTGCAGGTTGGTATCCAGCACCCGCGCCCAGTCCTCGTCGGCAGCCTCGTCGAGCGTGGTGAACACGCCGCGGGCGGCGTTGTTGACCAGAACGTCCAGCCCGCCGTGCCGTTCCGCGACCTCGGCGAACAGGCGCCGCACCTGCTCGGGCTTGGCCACCGAGGCGCGGACCGCCTCGGCTGAACCGCCCGCGGCGGCGATCTCGGCCACCGTGGCCATGGCGGCATCGGTGGAGTGGAAGTAGTTGACGATCACATGGGCGCCACGCGCGGCGAACAGGCGCGCGATCGTCCTGCCCACGCCTCGCCCGCAGCCGGTGACCAGCACAGTCTTGCCGCGAAACTGTCCGTTCATCGCCGCCCCTCAGCCGGCTGCCACCGAGTCGCGGGCGGCCAGCTCCAGCAGGCCGTCGGCGACCGAGGGGAGCGTCCGGTAGACCGACAGGCGTGTTCCCGCGCCGGGCGCCGGCAGGCTGTACCGGCGGCGCAGCCGGGCGAACATTTCTGACTGCTTCAGTGAATCCACCCCCAAGTCCGCCTCGAGGTCGGCGTCGTCGGTGAACACGTCCTCGGGGTAGTCCAGCGCCTGTGCGTACTCCCGGCGCAGCGTCTCGACCAGCTCGTCGCGTGGGGGCAGGGAGACTGCCGCTGCCTGCTGCTCGGAGACCGGGGGTTGCGCCGGTACGGGCAGGTGGTGGCCATTGGTGTCGAGGGCCGGGGTAGCGCGCGGCTGCGGTTGCGGCGCGGTCGGCTGCGTTGTCGGCCGGATGGGCGAGGTGTCACCGTGTGTGGCCTCCTCGGCGGCCGCGTCCAGAGGGGAGACGGCGCTGGCGCGGTGCCGCAGCGGCGCCCAGACCGCGAGGCCCGGAATGGTCCGCGCGGCCAGATCGGTGAGGATCGACCGGGCGCCACACTCGACCCAGATGTGGACGCCTTCCGCGTGCAGCGCTCGCACGGCGTCGGCGAACCACACGGGCTGGGACAGGTGCGCCGTCACGGCGGCCCGCAGGTCGTCGTCCGGGCGGTAGTAGACCTGCGCGACAGGCGAGTAGACGCGTGTGCGGGGTGGCGCGAACGGGATGCCAGCCAGTGCTTTGGCGAACTGCTCGGCCACCGGAAGCAGCATCGGATGGTGGAAGGGGTAGGGCGCGCGCACCCTTCGGCAACCCCACCCGGCGGCGGACGCGACCGATTCGACGTGGGCCAGATCGTCGTGGAGCCCGGACACCACAGTTTGCGTGGGCGCGTTGACCGCGGCGATCTCCACCCGCCAGCAACCCAGCGCGGCCAGCAGGTGACGCGTGCGCGGCTCGGACAGCTCCACACTCAGCATTCCGCCGGGTTGCGGCAGGCACTGCTCGAAAGCGGTGTCGCGCTCGGCCACCACGCGTGCCCCGCCCTCCACAGTGAGCGCGCCCGCGGCGGTCAGCGCCGCGATCTCGCCGAAGCTGTGCCCCACCAGCACATCGGCCGCATGCCGGCCCGCCTGCGTCAGGATGTGGTGGGCCGCCATCGAGCAGGTGAAGATTGCCAGATGGGAGCGAGCCGGGTCATGGGCGACCAGCTCTTCGGCGCTGGGCGCGGCGTGGTCCAGCAGCAGCGGCGACACGGGCGCTCTGCCGTGCTCGCGGGCTACCGCGTCGATGGTGTGCAGAATGTCCAGGACTCCGGGTACTTGCTTGCCACAGCGGCGAGCACGCCAGGCAAATAGGCGCCCTGGCCGGGGAACAGCAGCGCGATAGGTGGCCTCATGGCTTCCTCACTTCACTCGGGCGGGCACGTCGGCCCAGCGGACTCCGCGGAGCAGGTACTCGGTAGTGATCTCGGGAGGATCGATGGCGACACCCGCCGACCGGACGTTGCGGGTGTCGTACCGGCGTCGCTGTGACAGGTAGGGGAGGAACCCGGCGATCTCCGGTTGGCCGGCCGGTTGCCAGGCGGCCGGGTCGTGCGGGCCTGCGAACACGACCCGAACTCCGGCCGCGGCCTCCAGCATCCGCGCCACACGCTCAGCCGGGGTGTCGAGTGGGTGGACGATGTGGTAGGTGACCGCTTCCGCTGGAGGTCGTGCTGTCAGGGACAGTTGCGCCATGGCGCGCGCGGCGTGTTCTACCTGCAGCAGGTTGAGGTGGCCACCGGGAGTGGCCGGGATCCGCAGCGGAGGCGGTGGCGAGTCGGCCGGGCGGGGGCCGAGGACCTCCTCCACCAGCATCGTCAGCGTCGCCAGGGGGTGGAGGGGCAGCCCAGGGTGCACTTCCCGGTCGCTGACCAGACCGCCCGCGCGATAGATCGCCGCGGGGCGGCACAGGGCCTGCGACCACGCGCGGACCATCAGCTCGGCTCGGCACTTCGATTCCTCGTAGTGGTTGACGAAGCCGCCGCTGGGGTCCAAGTCCGATTCGAGTGCTACTCCGGCTTCTCGCCTGCCCGCGACGTGGACCGTGCTGATGTGGTGAACTTCGGGGCGCCGCCTGCCCTGTGCCGCCAACTCCAGTATCCGCCGCGTGCCCTCCACATTGATCGAGTGCTTGGCGGCGGCGCCGCTGAGGGCGGTTTGTGCTGCGTAGTGCCAAACCTGGTCCGCCTGGTCGGCCAAGACGCGGAAGGCATCGGCGCCGACTCCCAGCCATTCCGCCGCCAGGTCGATCTGGCAGGCGGCCACCCGCCGCAACTCGTCGTCAAGATCGCCTTCCGGGCGCCCCAGTGCTCGCAGGCCGCGTCGAAGGCGCGCGACCGTCCGCTGCGAGTCCATGCGCGAGAGCACAGTGATCTCGTCGCCACGGTCGAGGAACTCAGTCAGCAACCGCAGACCCAGAAATCCCGTGGCCCCGGTCAAGGTAATGCGCATCGATGGCCTCACCCTTCTCCAGGGGCTGAGCGAACTGGTGGACGGTGCTGATGGGGATCTCGTTGAATGCTGAGGGACGGCGCCTGAACTGCCGCCGGAGCGAGTCGAGTCGGTAACACTTGGTGATCTTCGAGAAACTAAATGTAGTCAGCCTTGCGCCTGGTTCCAATCAGCTGTTCGGGGGAGCTCGATGTTCAACACGCGAGGCCGGCGAGCTGCACCTGCGAGGTTCGGGCCTGTTCGGTGCACGCAGGACGGATAGGTATCCGGGCTGGCGTTTCCGCTGGTCGAGGCCGCCTTTCGACATTCTGTTTGCGTGCGTCCTTGGCGGGATTCGAACCTGCGACACCTGCCTCCGGAGGGCGGGACCTCGCCCGAAAACGTGACCTGCGGCGCGTTACATGAGCTGGGGTGCAGCTGCCGTGCGTTTCCCGTACCTCTCCCGTACCCGGATTGGTGTCGAGCCTCAGCTCTACAGGTCAAGATCACTTTTTCGGACAGTACTCGCTGAATTGCGGTCGGGAAACTTGGTGTAACCGCTTGACATACTCGCCGCGTCATCTGCCATATGTGCCATCTGGGCGGGAGCGACCAAAGTGGACCAGGCGAGTCAGTCACGCCGGACAGAGCCGATTGCGATCGTCGGAGTCGGATGCCGGTTTCCGGGCGGCGTGCGCTCGGCCGACGACCTGTGGGATCTCGTCGTTAACGAGCGGGAGGCACTGACCGAGTTCCCGGAGAACCGCGGCTGGGACACCGAGAGTCTGTACCACCCTGATCCCGGAAACCACGGTACGAGCTACCTCAAAGTCGGCGGCTTCGTCCACGACGTCGACCTGTTCGACGCTGGCTTCTTCGGAATCGGCCCGCGCGAAGCAACGGCCATGGACCCGCAGCAGCGGCTGCTGCTGGAGATCACATGGGAGGCCCTGGAGAACGCGGCCATCGATCCGCATTCTCTGCGCGGCACGCCGGGCGCGGTCTTCGTCGGAATAGCCCACCAGGACTACGGTCCGCGCTGGCACCAGGCACCCCAGGAGGTCGCCGGTCAGGTGCTCACGGGCACAGTAATAGCTGTGGCGTCCGGCCGGATTGCCCATACGCTCGGCATTGAAGGTCCGGCTGTCACCCTGGACACGGCCTGTTCGTCGTCGCTGACAACTATTCATCTCGCCTGCCAGTCGCTCCGGGCCGGGGAATGCTCGGTGGCGCTTGCCGGCGGAGCCACGGTCTTGGCAACGCCCGGAGCCTTCATTGAGTTCAGCCCGAAACGTGCGCTGTCATCAGATGGTCGTTGCAAGCCGTTCTCTTCCGATGCTGATGGACTTGTATGGGCTGAGGGCGCGGGGATGCTCGTGCTGGAACGTCTGGATGACGCGCGGCGCAACGGCCATCCAGTACTGGCGCTCGTGCGTGGCACGGCGGTCAACCACGACGGTGTCGCCAGCGGCCTCACCACACCCAGCGAGGCAGCGCAGGTGCGGGTCATCAGAAGAGTGCTCGATAACGCTGGGCTCGAACCGCAGGATGTCGATGCCGTCGAGACGCACGGCACTGGCACCAAACTCGGGGATCCCATCGAGGCCCGTGCCTTGCTCCAGGCTTATGGGCAGGACCGCGATCCCAATCGTCCACTGTGGATAGGATCGGTGAAGTCCAATATCGGGCACACCGCGGCGGCCGCTGGGGTTGCCGGCGTGATCAAAATGATCGCCGCGATGGATCACGGCGTACTGCCTTGCTCCTTGCATGTGCGGGAGCCCAATAAGCGGGTGGACTGGACGGGCGGGGTCGAGGTATTGGCGGGTGCGAGGCCCTGGCCGGAGCTTGATCGACCACGGCGAACTGGAGTCTCCGCGTTCGGCATCGGGGGCACCAATGCACATGTTGTCCTCGAACAGGCCCCAGCGGAAGCGCCAGCGCCGATCGCGGACATCACGGTGAGCGATTTGATGTTCGCATTATCTGCACGCAGCGAGGTCGCACTCCGGGCTCAGGCCGCGAACCTGCACGAGTATCTCCGGGCGCGACCGGAAACGGTATTGGCTGACGTCAGTCGTACGCTTGCAGGTCGCAGCCAATTCGAGCATCGATCGGTCCTGCTTGCTGACGACCGCGATGAGTTCATGTCCGGACTGCGGGCACTCGCGGCGGGGAAAGCACACCCCGCGGTGAGCAAAGGAATGGTGAAGTCTTTCTCGCGGACTCGATCGGCGTTGAACAAGCGGTTCACGCACGATGTCGAACGTCGAACGGGTCCCGGATTAGCGATGCTCTTCACCGGACAGGGCAGTCAGCGGGCGGGGATGGGACGAGAGCTCTACTCCGCGAACCCAGTTTTCCGGAAGGCTTTCGACGAAGTCACCGCGATTTTCGATGAACTGCTGCCATTCCCATTGCGGCCCATAATCTTCGCTGACGAAGGATCGCTCGAGGAGCAGAAACTGCATCGGGCAGATTTCGCCCAACCAGCGCTGTTCTCCTTGGGGATCGCACTCTATCGCGCGATCCTTGATTGGGGCCTCGTCCCCGACGTCCTTTTCGGACATTCTTTTGGTGAGCTGATCGCGGCGCGGGCAGCGGGCGTCTGGTCGCTTCAAGACGCGTGTGCTCTGGTTGTCGAACGCGGGCGGCTGATGCACTCAGCGCGCTCTGATGGGACGATGATCTCGATCCAGGCCAGCGAACAGGAGATCCTTCCGTCGCTTGAACGCTGGGCAGACAACGTGTCCCTTGCTGTCGTGAACGGCCCGGCTTCGGTGGTTGTTTCCGGTGACCGAGATGCGGCTGCGCGGATCGCTGAAATCTGGCGAATGCATGGACGCAAGACGACTCGGCTCAAGGTTGCCTGTGCGGCTCACTCACCGCACATGGACGAGTTGATGGAGCCACTCCGTACGAAACTTGAGAGCCTCACGTTCCGTCCTCCGGAGATCCCGATTGTCTCCAGCGTGACCGGTGACATCGTGGCGGCTGAGCAACTGTGTTCCCCGGACTACTGGGTGCGCCAGCTCCGTCAGGCGGTGCGGTTCCACGACGCCGTTAGATACATGAATGACCTTGGCATCAGTGAGTATCTCGAACTCGGAGCGGATCCGGTGCTGACCTCGGCTGCCAAAGAATCGCTGGCTGACCGAGACCACAATGAGCCGCGCCTGGTCGCCACACTGCGTGCGGGGCAATCCGAACGCGACACCGTGCGGCGTGTCATCGCCGAACTTCAGGTGCACGGAGCCCCGGTGGACCTCGATGCGGCGACGCGCGACGTCGGTGCCCGCACCATCGCCTTGCCGACTTATCCGTTTCAGGGACAACGATTCTGGTTGACACAGTCCGGCTTGTCCGCTGATGACCGCTCGCCTATGGCGACGGAGTCGTGGCGGTATGAGGAGATCTGGCGCCCCATATCCTTGGTTGACGCGCGGCTGGCCCGGGCTGAATTGTCCGGCCGCTGGCTGATTGCGGTCACCGGGAGGCTAGCCGGAAGCGAGCTTGCGGACACTGTGATGAGGAGTATGACCGCGGCCGGTGTCGAGGTCTGTCTTCTTCCGATCGATGACAGCGCCGCCGATCGTGCGTCTGTGGCGGTAGCTCTGCGGGAGCTGGACGTGAATGAGCGTCCACAGGGGATAGTGTCGTTACTCGCTGTCGATGACTTGCCCGACGAACGACGGAAGGCTGTCGACGGTGGACTGACGGCGACGCTGGCGCTGGCCCAGGCCGCGTCGGATGTCGGGCTGCGGGTGCCGATTTGGTGTGTCACTCGCGGGGCAGTTCAGGTCGACGACTTTGATGAACCACCGGCACCGGTTCGTTCCATGTTGTGGGGTTTGGTGCGCACGGGTGCGCTGGAGGAGCCTGAACTATGGGGTGGCCTGGTGGACCTTCCCCGCCACCCGAACGAGTCGACCTTCCAGCAGTTATGTGATCTGCTCCGTGACCGGCGTGGCGAGTTCGACATCGCACTCCGAGCCGACGGGACGTATGCGCGGCGGATAGTGAAGGTGACCCGGCAGCAGCCAACACGGGTTTGGCGGCCCCGAGGAACAGTGCTCGTCACCGGAGGAAGCGGTGCGCTGGGCGGCTACGCGGCCCGCTGGCTCGCCCGGCACGGCGCCGAACACGTCGTGCTGGCTAGCCGAAGTGGCAAGAGCGCACCTGGTATCGCCGAATTAGAGGCGGCGCTCGAGACATTAGGCGTCAGGGTGACGATTGCAACCTGTGACGTGTCCAAGCGAGCTGACGTCGCCGCCTTGCTCGCCGGGCTGGACGAGGCACCCCGGGCGGTTGTGCACACCGCAGGGGTGCCCGGCACACCGACGCGGCTGCTCGATTTGGAACCCGCCGAGATTGGCAGGGTCGCGGCAGGCAAGGTGCTCGGTGCGATGAATCTGGATTCGTTACTGGACAACGATTCCCTTGAGGTGTTCCTGCTTTTTTCGTCGATGTCGGCTGTGGTCGGCGCGAAGGGGTTGGCCGCGTACTCGGCGGCCAATGCCTACCTGGATGGTCTCGCACGCGAGCGCCGGGCTCGCGGGAACGCCGCTACGGCGATCGCCTTCGGAATGTGGGGTGATGGCGGGATGGCCGCCGACACCTCATCCGAGACCAGCCTGTCTCGAGGCGGCATGATCGCCATGGCACCACGTATGGTGACAGCGGCTATGTGGGATATCGTTTCCGGCGGTGCGACCGCGCGAATCCTCGCTGATGTCGACTGGCCCAGGTTCAGTTCAACCCTTCAACTTCAACGTGCTACCAAGCTGTTCGATGAGGTGACCGAGCGGCCGGTACTTGTCGCTTCGCCAAGTGAATCCGACCGCGGGCGCGGGCCGGCACTCGCTGAACTTGATGACGACGACCGCTACCGGGCGCTCCTGGAGCAGATCCGTGGTAAGGCCGCGACAGTGCTAGGGTATTCCTCGGCGTCTGAAGTGGACTCGAAGGCCAATTTCGCCGAACTGGGATTTGATTCGCTGGCCTTTGTGGATCTTTCGACAAGCCTGGGCCGATCTACAGGCTTGAAGCTGCCGGCCAAGGTGGTCTATGACCATCCGACCGCGGCGGAACTCGCAACCCACCTCAATTCACAGTTCCGGCAGGGGTCGGCGATGGCCCGGCCAACTGCGGACAGTGAACGCGGGACGATCTCCCGGCCCGGCGGCGGAATCCGCGACCTGTACCGAAATGCCTGTGCTCAGGAAATGCTCCCACAGGGGTTCGCGTTGCTCGCCGCTGCGGCCGCACTACGCGAAACCTTCGACGCGGCGAACGTACGTAGCCGCGCTAATCCCGCTGAGCCGGTGTTGCTGACCGAGGGAGCTTCCAGGCTCGGGCTGGTATGCGTGCCGCCGGTTGTCGCCCCCAGCGGCGCGCAGAACTACCTACCCTTGGCTCGCCACCTCGACGGCCGCAGCGATGTCTATGTGCTTCCACATCCGGGATTCGGTGACACCGGCCCCGTACCGTCCACTGTAGATGCGCTGTTCGAGTACCATCTCGAAACGCTTATCCGGCATTTCGCCGATCGGCCTATTGTGCTGGCCGGCTACTCGTCTGGTGGCTGGGTCAGCCACGGACTGGCCACACACGCCGAGACTCATGGAATCGACGTACGGTCCGTTGTCCTGCTGGACTCACCGAGGGCGGGCACGGAACTCGCCCACGCCTTTGGCGCGTTCCTGCCGCTGATGGCTGCTGACGATCATCTTTTCCAGCAGATGACAGACGAACAGCTCACGGCGATGTCCGCCTATGGCGAACTCGCACTGCACTGGAAGCCCGAACCGGTACGCGCGCCGGTCCTGCTGGCTCGCGCGACCGACCGAGTCGCGGAGCTGCCCGCGTTCGCCAGCGAGTTCACCGACGACGGTTGGCGGGCCATGTGGGACGTTGAAGAACTGGCGCCAGTTATCCGGATACCCGGTGATCACTTGTCGATCATGAACGAGAACGCGGCCGAGACCGCGAAGTTTCTCGTCGAAACCATCGCCAGGGCGGACAGTTCGGTCGCCACATGAACGTCAGGTAGTAGTGGCCGTTGATACTTGTGCGCGCTCGAGGTTGCGCGCTCGTCCACGTTGCTCGAGTCGGCAGCTTTCGTCAGCGTGGCCGGGCATTGGCCGCGAATGGCCGTAGAACCCCGTGCTGGCTGGACACCGCCGGACAACAGAAAGAGCCGCGCCGACCGGCATATGTGCTGGTCGACGCGGCTTTATGCGCTTCAACTGTGGGCGCCCTTGGCAGGATTCGAACCTGCGACACCTGCCTCCGGAGGGCAGTGCTCTATCCCCTGAGCTACAAGGGCCCGCCGCTTTCGCGACCCGTGAAGCTTAGCGCATGCCCCGTGAAGGTCGGAGCGGCGGGTCGGCTCACGGTATGCGACACGGGGGCGTCGGCAGTACCGTATGCGAGGTTAGGCTCACCTGTATTGCACTTATGCGCATGTGACTATATGTTGCTGGAGGCCGGCAGGGGCCGGGGAAGGAGGCGACGTACATGGGGCAGGGACATGGGCATGGGCATGTGGACACCGCACGTGCGGGCAGCGCATCAGGCCGTTACGTGCGCAGGCTCGGGGCAGCGCTGGCGATCGGCGCCGCGTTCATGCTGCTGCAGTTCGCCGTCGGGTTCGCGACATCCTCGCTCGCGCTGATCTCCGACGCCTCGCACATGCTCACCGACGTGGTGGGCGTGGCGATGGCGCTGACCGCCGTGCTGCTGGCTCGTCGCAGCGGGCCGACCCACACCCGCACGTTCGGCCTGTACCGGGCCGAGGTCCTCGCCGCGCTCGGCAACGTGCTCCTGCTCTTCGGCGTCGCCGTGTACGTCACCTACGAGGCCCTTGCCCGGATCAGCGAGCCGCCCGAGGTGCCAGGGGTGCCCGTCCTGCTCGCCGGACTCGCAGGCCTGGCCGCCAACCTCGTCGCGTTCTTCCTGCTGCGTTCCGGTGCCAAGGAGAGCATCAACATGCGGGGCGCCTACCTCGAGGTACTCGCCGACCTGGTCGGCTCGGTGGGTGTGCTCATCAGCGCTGTCATCACGCTGACAACCGGCTGGCGCTACGCCGACCCGATCATCGGCGTCGCCATCGGCCTGTGGGTGCTGCCCAGGGCCGTCTCACTGGCGAGGCGCACCCTGCGGATCCTCTTCCAGCACGCCCCACATGGCGTCGACGTCGCCCAGCTGAACAAGGAGCTCGGCGAGCTCGACGGCGTGGAGGACGTGCACGACCTGCATGTCTGGACGCTCACCTCGGGCATGGAGGTCGCCTCGGCGCACCTCACCGTCGGCCCCGATGCCGAGTCCTCGGAGGTACTGGCCGCCGCGCAGAAGCTGTTCGCGACCGGATACTCGATCGAGCACGCGACTCTGCAGATCGAGGCCCGCGAGTCGGCGCGAAGGTGTGAAGAGCTGTCCTGGTGAGTCGTCAGGGATACGGCAGCGGTTCGGCGCCCCGCTCGCGGAGCAGTTGGCGCATCTGGACCATCTCCGGGCCCTGCGAGTCGAGGATGCTCTTCGCGAGCGTGCGGACCGCACCCACCGACGCGTGGTCGTAGGCGTACTGCGCCATGTCGGTGCCGCCCTGGTGATGGCGCAGCATCAGCTGCAGGAAGTAGACGTCCAGCTCCTTGCCGGACAGCGAGCGCAGCCTGGACAGCTCAGCCGTGGTGGCCATGCCAGGCATCGCGGCGCTGCCGCCGGAGGAGCTCATGGCGTGGTGCCCCCCGGCCTGGGTCATCCACGTCATGTACTCACCGAGTGGCTGCTCTGACTGCTGCCACAGCATGAGCCAGCCCTTCATCCGGCCGACCTGCTCGGTCTGAGTGCTGCCGATGTCGAAGCCCAGCTGCGCGATCGCCGGATCGGTGCTGTGTTCACGAGCCCAGTTGGCCATCGTGACGGCCTGCAGGTGGTGCACCGACATGTCCTGTGCGAAACCGACCTCGACCGACCCGGCACCAGGTGTGGTCTGCGGCTGCTCGGTGGTGGTCGGTGCGAGCAGCATCCCGATCGTCGCGCCGATCAGCAGCACCGCGAACGTCGCGGCGCCGAAGATCACCACGCGGGGCCAGTGCGGGGACCGGAACTCGATGTCCTCGTCGGTGTCGGGCGTTGGCATGGCTTCCGGTGCTCTACTGGGTGGGCTGGCCACTCGTCGACTGGTCCTGCTGGGTGCCTTCGGTGCCCTGGTAGTCCATCGGCTTGGCGTCCGGACCCGGCTGCGTGGAGTCGAACGGCGGCGGGTTGTCCACGTCGAACCGGCCGGGGCCGAGCGCGTCACATGAGGCGCCGACCTCGGGGTAGGTGTTCGGGTTGGTCCGCAGCGCCGCGATGAACTGGTCGATGCGCGCGTCGTCGGCATTGTCGAGCTTGAGCTGGTGGCCCCACGACTGCAAGGAGATGGGGGAGTCCAGACCCGGGTAGGGCGACATCATGAGGAACGGCTTGTTCTCGACGCGCACCTTAAGCGAGTCCAGTGCCTCCCCGGTCACCCGCTGTGGGTTGTAGGCGATCCACACGGCGCCGTGTTCGAGCGAGTGCACCATGTTCTCGGTGCGGACGGCGTTGGGGTAGACCACACCGTTGCAGGCGGCCCAGAAACCGTCGTGCGGGCCGCCGAATGACGGGGTCTTGTCGTAGGCGACCCGCTCGGTCGGCAGCACGTGCGCACCGCCGCCGTACTCTGCGGTGACCACGCCCTCGATGTTCTTCGACGGGTCGGGGTTCTGCTCGGACGGGGCGAACGACGCGGCCGCTTCCTCACGGCCACGCTGGGCGCGGGTGTCGCTCGAAGCCACGTAGTAGTAGCCGAAGACGCCGATGGCGAGCAGCAAGATGGCGACGACCGAGATGATCGTGCCCCAGGGTGGCCCCTTCTTGCTGACGACCGAACCACGTGCTGCCTTCACGGCACTCTTGCCGGAGTTGCCCTTTTTCTTCGTGCCGTTCGCCATGGCTCCTGTTTTCCGTCGCCGAACAGTACTGGGTGTGCAGTGTAAGGACCTCCCTGTAAGGGCTGCGTAGCACCTGCCCTCCAGGCGTTTCGGGCCTGCCGGGTGGTGACTCAGCGTCGCCGTGCCCGGCCGTACACTCGGCTGGTGACTCCCTCCGCCCTTGCTGACCTCGTGCGTTCCTCCGCCGTCCAGGTGCTGTCGGCCCGTGGCCTCGACCACAGCGTCCTGCCGGAACAGGTCACGGTGGAGCGACCCCGAAACCGCGAGCACGGGGACTACGCCACGAACGTGGCACTGCAGGTGGCGAAGAAGGTCGGCATGAAACCGCGGGAGCTGGCCGAGGCGCTCGCCGAGGTACTGGCGACGGCAGACGGTGTGGCCGGCGTGGAGGTGGCCGGCCCCGGTTTCCTGAACCTGCGGCTCGCCGCGGACGCGCAGGGCCAGCTGCTGAGCCGTGTGCTCAGCGAAGGCGAGGCGTACGGCAGTGGCACCGCGCTGACCGGCAAGAAGATCAACCTCGAGTTCGTCTCCGCGAACCCGACGGGCCCGATCCACCTCGGCGGGACCCGCTGGGCCGCGGTCGGCGACGCGCTCGGCAGGCTACTCGGTGCGCAGGGCGCCGAGGTGACCCGCGAGTACTACTTCAACGACGCCGGCGCCCAGATCGACCGGTTCGTCCGGTCACTCATCGCCGCCGCGCAGGGTGAGCCCGCGCCGGAGGACGGCTACGCCGGCTCCTACATCAACGACATCGCCGCCGAGGTCATCCGCAAGGAACCCAGCGCGCTGGCCAAACCCGAGCAGGAGCGGCAGGAGCTGTTCCGCCGCATCGGTGTCGGGCTCATGTTCGAGGAGATCAAGAAGAGCCTGCACGACTTCGGCACGGACTTCGACGTCTACTTCCACGAGGACTCGCTGCACAGCTCCGGCGCCGTGGACGCCGTCGTCGCCGAGCTCAAGGAGTCGGGCAGCCTCTACTTCGCCGACAACGCCTGGTGGCTGCGTTCGACGGACCAGGGCGACGACAAGGACCGGGTGGTCATCAAGAGCGACGGCACCCCCGCCTACATCGCGGGCGACCTCGCCTACCTGCGCGACAAGATCGAGCGTGGGTTCGACCTGTGCATCTACATGCTCGGCGCCGACCACCACGGCTACGTCGCCAGGCTGAAGGCCGCGGCCACCGCGATGGGACACAGCCCGGATGTGGTCGAGGTGCTCATCGGCCAGATGGTGAACCTGGTCAGCGACGGCAAGCCGGTGCGGATGAGCAAGCGTGCGGGCACCGTGGTGACGATGGAGGACCTGGTCGAGACGGTCGGTGTCGACGCCGCCAGGTACGAGCTCACGCGGTACTCGGTGGACTCCAGCCTCGACATCGACCTCGACCTGCTGCGCAAGCACACCAACGAGAACCCGGTGTACTACGTGCAGTACGCGCACGCGCGCCTCGCCTCGTTGCGGCGCAACGCGGCCGAACTCGAGATAGAGCCGTCGTCCGACGCCGATCTCAGCCTGCTCACCCAGCCGAGGGAAGGCGAGTTGATCCGGACGATCGGCGAGTTTCCCTCGGTGCTCAAGAAGGCGGCGGAGCTGCGCGAACCGCACCGCGTCGCCCGCTACCTGGAGTCCCTCGCGTCGGCGTATCACAAGTTCTACGACGCGGTCCGGATTCTGCCGCAGGGCGATGAGGAGGCGACCCCGCTGACCCACGCCCGCCTGGCGTTGTGCGATGCCGCGCGCCAGGTGTTCGCGAACGGACTTTCCCTGCTCGGGGTCTCCGCCCCGGAACGGATGTAGTGATCTGCCATGTGTGCACACCCCGCCGGGCCACGGCACGCCGAGGTATACCCGCACGCCGACCAGGCCGGGTTCCCACCGTCCACAGCGGACGAGCTGGACCGGCTCTACCCGAAGGTCTGGCCACGTAACACCTACCGCGCCCCGGACGGCGTCGTGCGGATCGCCGGTGTCGACGTGCGGGAGCTGGCCCGCACCTACGGCACGCCGCTGTTCGTCGTCGACGAGGCCGACTTCAAGTCGCGCTGCGCGGAGTACGCCGAGGCGTTCGACGATCCCGCACTCGTGCACTACGCCTCCAAGGCGTTCCTGTGCACCGAGATCGCGCGCTGGGTCGCCGCGCAGGGGCTGAGCCTCGACGTCTGCAGCGGTGGCGAGCTGGCGATCGCCCAGCGTGCCGATTTCCCGCCGGAGCGCATCACCTTCCACGGCAACAACAAGTCCGTCGCGGAGCTCGAGGCGGCCGTCGAGGCCGGTGTCGGCACGATCGTGCTGGACTCGTTCTACGAGATCGCCCGCCTGGCCGACGTCGCGGCACGGCACGAGGTCGTGCAGCCGGTCCTCGTCCGCGTGACGGTGGGGGTCGAGGCGCACACGCACGAGTTCATCGCGACCGCGCACGAGGACCAGAAGTTCGGCTTCTCACTCGCCTCGGGCGATGCGGCCGAGGCGGTGCGCAGGGTGCTCAATGCGCCATCACTGCGGCTGGTCGGCCTGCACAGTCACATCGGCTCGCAGATCTTCGACGCCGACGGGTTCGAGGTCGCCGCCCGCCGCGTCATCGGCCTGCTCGCCGAGCTGCGCAAGGACCACGGTGCCGAGGCGCTGGCCGATCTGTCCACTGTGGATCTCGGCGGTGGTTTCGGCATCGCCTACACCGACCGGGACAACCCGCCGCCGCCCGCCCAGCTGGTGACCCAGATCCGCGAGATCGTGCGCAAGGAATGCGCGTTCGCCGACCTGCCGGAACCGCGGATCGCGGGCGAACCGGGCCGCGCGATCGCTGGGCCGGGCACCGTGACGCTGTATGAGGTCGGCACCATCAAGGACGTCGCGCTCGGCGACGACACCATGCGTCGCTACGTCAGCGTCGACGGCGGGATGAGCGACAACATCCGGACCGCGCTCTACGACGCGGCCTACGACGTCCGGCTCGTGTCGCGGGCCAGTGACGACGGGCAGCCGCAGCCGGTTCCGGCCGTGCTGTCCCGAGTCGTGGGAAAGCACTGTGAGTCCGGTGACATCGTGGTCCGCGACTGCTGGTTGCCCGACACTCTTGCTCCTGGCGACCTGCTCGCCGTCGCGGCGACCGGCGCGTACTGCTACTCGATGGCCAGCAACTACAACCGGCAGCCGCGGCCGGCGGTGGTCGCTGTCCGCAACGGCAGCCACCGGTTGCTGCTGCGCAGGGAGACGAACGAGGACATGCTGCGTCTGGAGGTGTCGTGAGCGATAATTGCGGAGCCTCCGCTCACGTAAGCCGATCGGGTGCGGGCGTCCCGCAGGGCAGGGAGGTGTCGTGAGCGTCAACACGCTTGATGGGCGTACCGTCCGGGTCGCGCTCCTCGGCTGTGGCACGGTCGGCAGCGAGGTCACCCGCATGCTGATCGATGACGCCGACGAGCTGGCTGCGCGGGTCGGGGCGCCGGTCGAGCTGGCCGGCATCGCGGTGCGCCGTCCCGCCAAGCATCCCGAGCTTCCCCAGCACCTGCTGACGGCCGACGCAGGCGAGCTGGTCGAGTCCGATGTGGACGTGGTCGTCGAGCTGATCGGCGGCATCGAGCCGGTGCGTGGCTGGCTGCTCACCGCGCTACGCAAGGGAAAGTCGGTCGTCACCGGGAACAAGGCGCTGCTCTCCGAGTACGCGGCCGAGCTGTCGGAGGCCGCCGACACCTCCGGTGCGGACCTCTACTACGAGGCCGCGGTCGCGGGTGCCATCCCGCTGCTGCGCCCGCTGCGGGAGTCACTTGCCGGTGACCGCATCACACGCGTGATGGGAATCGTCAACGGCACCACCAACTTCATTCTGTCCGCAATGGACTCCACCGGCGCTGGTTACGTCGAGACGCTCGACGAGGCGACGCGCCTCGGCTATGCGGAGGCGGACCCGACCGCTGACGTCGACGGCTACGACGCAGCGGCGAAGGCGGCGATCCTTGCGTCGCTTGCGTTCCACAGCCGCGTCACGGCAGCCGACGTGCACCGCGAGGGCATCGCCGGGATCACCGCCTCGGACATCGCGGCCGCCGG
This sequence comes from Saccharomonospora sp. NPDC046836, assembly GCF_040645195.1. Lineage (NCBI taxonomy): Bacteria > Bacillati > Actinomycetota > Actinomycetes > Pseudonocardiales > Pseudonocardiaceae > Saccharomonospora > Saccharomonospora sp. NPDC046836. Next base: position 167,936 of record NZ_JBEYXW010000003.1, on the reverse strand, counting down.
GTTGCTGAGCCGGACCGTGAAGCTGCTGGCCATCTGCGAGCGGGTGACCGCGGATGACGGCACCGAGTCTGTGTCGGCGCGCGTGCACCCGGTGATGATCCCGCGCAGTCACCAGCTCGCCGGGGTCAGCGGTGCCTTCAACGCCGTCTACGTCGAGGCGGAGGCCGCCGGTCAGCTGATGTTCTACGGGCAGGGCGCCGGTGGCGCGCCGACGGCGAGCGCGGTACTGGGTGACCTCGTCGCCGCCGCCCGCAACCGGGTCGTCGGCGGGCGCGGTCCGCGCGAGTCCGCGCACGCCGCGCTGCCCGTGCGCCCGATGGGACAGACGCCGACGCGCTACCACATCAGCCTCGATGTGGCCGACCGCCCGGGCGTGCTCGCCCAGGTGGCGCAGGTGTTCGCCGTCCACGGGGTCAGCATCGCCGCGGTGCGGCAGCGTGACCGGCTTGCCACGGCGAGCCTGGTCATCGTCACGCACCTGGCGCCGGACGCGGCTCTGCAGGCCACTGTGGACGAGATCAGCAAGCTGGACGTGGTGCGTGAGGTGGTCAGCGTCATGCGGGTGGAAGGCGAGGATTCGTGACTCTGGTGAACGCTGCGGGTAGCACGCCGGGCTGGCCCGGGATCATCCACGCCTACTCGGCGCGCATCGCGATCCCGGACGGCGCCGAGGTCGTCACGCTGGGGGAGGGCAACACACCGCTGCTCCTGGCTCCGCACCTGTCCGAGCTCACCGGCTCCACCGTCTATCTCAAGGTCGAGGGTGCCAATCCCACCGGCTCGTTCAAGGACCGCGGGATGACGCTGGCGATCACGCACGCGCTTGCCAGCGGCCTGCAGGCGGTGATCTGCGCATCGACAGGCAACACCTCTGCCTCCGCATCCGCCTACGCCGCGCGGGCCGGTCTGACTTCCGCGGTACTCATCCCGCAGGGCAAGATCGCGATGGGCAAGCTCGCGCAGGCGATCCTGCACGGCGCCCGCATCCTGCAGATCGACGGCAACTTCGACGACTGCCTCGAACTGGCCCGCAAGACCGCCGCCGACTACCCGGTCACGCTCGTCAACTCCGTCAACCCGGTGCGGCTGGTGGGACAGAAGACCGCGGCGTGGGAGATCTGCGACGTGCTCGGCAGCGCCCCGGACATCCACTGCCTTCCGGTCGGCAATGCGGGCAACATCACCGCCTACTGGGCGGGCTACACCGAGTACGCCGCCGACGGTGTGGTGGAGAACACGCCACGTATGTTCGGCTTCCAGGCCGCCGGCGCGGCGCCGCTCGTGCACGGCGAGCCGGTGCAGGCGCCCGAGACCATCGCGACCGCGATCCGCATCGGCAGTCCCGCGTCGTGGGACGGCGCCGTCAAGGCGCGCGACGCCAGCGGCGGCCTGTTCGAGGCGGTCACCGACGAGCAGATCCTCGCGGCGTACCGGCTGCTCGCGCGCCACGAAGGCGTGTTCGTCGAGCCGGCTTCGGCCACCAGCGTCGCGGGCCTCCTGCTGACCGCGGCCGACGGCCGCATCCCGCGCGGCTCCACCGTTGTGTGCACGGTGACGGGGCACGGCCTCAAGGACCCGGCGACGGCTTTGGAGGGCAACGTCGAGGTCGAGCCTCTCGCTGTTGACCCCCGCGCTGTGGCCTCCGCACTCGAACTCTCATGAAGCTCACGGTCACCGTGCCGGCTTCCACGGCGAACCTCGGTCCCGGGTTCGACGCCTTCGGCCTGGCGCTCGGTCTGCACGACGTCGTGGAGGTCGAGGTCACCGACTCCGGGCTGAAGGTCGAGGTCATCGACGCCGGTGGCGGTGACATGGCGGACGTGCCGACCGATGAGCGGCACCTGGTGGTGCGTGCCTTGCGGCGCGCGTGCAGGCACCTCGGCATCGAGGTACCCGGTCTGCACCTGCGCTGCCACAACGCGATCCCGCATTCCCGCGGGCTGGGTTCCTCGGCCGCGGCGGCCGTGGCCGGGATCGCGGCGGGCTACGCGCTGGCCGGGCAGCCGACCGACGAGACGGCGTTGCAGCTCGCCGCCGAGTTCGAGGGGCACGCCGACAACGCCGCCGCGAGCCTGTTCGGCGGGTTCGTGATCGCCTGGGGCGTGGGGGAGCGTTTCCACGCCGAACGGCTGGAGCCGCACGCCGCGATCCGCCCCGTGGTGGCGGTACCCGCGCAGCGCTCGTCGACACACGAGACGAGGGGGCTGCTGCCGGAACGGGTGCCGCTGACCGACGCCGCGTTCAGCGCCGGCCGCGCCGCGCTGGCCGTGCACGCCGTCACCAGTCGGCCAGAGCTGCTGCTCACGGCCACCGAGGACCGATTGCACCAGGACTACCGCGCACCGGCCTACCCGGACACGATGCGGCTGGTGCGCGCGCTGCGTGAACACGGTGTAGCCGCCACGGTGTCCGGTGCGGGCCCTACGGTGCTCGCACTCACCACGACGGGAATACTCCCGCCCGAGGTCGACGTTGCACCTTTCGAGGTAACCGAACTGCCCGTCGACCTGACCGGCGTGAACGTCACCGCCAGGTAGCGGGAGGGGTCGCAATACACCGTGTGTGGCCCACCACAACGGGGGTGGTTGTTGCACCGCGACCTTGGTCGGTCTACCCTCGGGGGCGTTAGGTCACCGTGCACATTCCGCACCCGGTGATGGTCCCGGGATCTTTTCCCGGTCGCATCTTCCGTTCTTTCGACGCGGGTTTCCGGTAGACACGGTGGTCGACCCTAATCCCGTGCAGGCAGCTCCGCTGCTGCGACTCGCATGTCTCAGCCGGATCTCGTGCACCGGGAACTACAACGCCGTCTCGCAATTCGGACGCGGGCGGCGGTCCGCTGGTCCACCTGGAGGCGTGGATCGGTCAGGAAGGACATGTGTGAGCAACACCGATCTTTTGAGCGGCGTGAACGCCCAGGCGACTGCGCCGGGTACCGGGGAGCAGGCGCCGCAGGCCACCAATGGTGAGGCCGCGACGCCGAAACGTCGGCCGGGCGGCCTGTCCGGGATGGTCATCGCCGAGCTGCGCTCGCTGGCGAGCGAGCTGGGCGTAGGCGATACGACGGGGATGCGCAAGGGCGACCTGATCGCCGCGATCCGGGAGCGTCAGGGCAAGACCAAGCGAGGTCGTGGGGCTGCTGCCGACGGCGACACCCTGCCACTCGAGGGCGTTGGTGTCCCCAAGCCCGCCGAGAAGGCGAATCCCGCCCCCGCCGAGCAGGCGGCCGCTCCGGCCGAGAAGCGGCAGCGTTCCCGCGCCAAGCAGGACAGTGAGGCGCCCGCGGACAACCGCGGCGAGGAGGCAGCGCAGCCGGAGGACGGCGGCAGGTCGCCGCGCCGCCGCCGCGGCGCCAGCAGGCCCGCGGGCAGCCCTGATGGCGGTTCGCAGCAGAAGGGCGGCGACGAGGACGCCGGTCAGCAGCGTGGCGAGCAGTCCGGTGAACAGCAGGGCGGCGAGCAGCGCAGGCAGTCGAACGGCAACCCGCGCGGCCAGCAGAACAACAGCAACAACAACGCGGGCCCTGCCCAGGACGACGACGAGCGCGGCGGGCGCCGTGGCCGGCGTTTCCGTGACAGGCGCCGTCGCGGCGGCCGCAGCGAGGGCGGCGGTGGCAACTCCGACACCGAGGTCCGCGAGGACGACGTTCTGCTCCCGGTCGCAGGCATCCTGGACGTGCTGGAGAACTACGCGTTCGTCCGCACCTCGGGCTACCTGCCGGGGCCGAACGACGTGTACGTGTCGCTGTCCCTGGTGCGCAAGCACGGCCTGCGCCGCGGTGACGCGATCACCGGTGCGGTGCGGCAGCCGCGTGAGGGGGAGCAGCAGCGCCAGAAGTTCAACCCACTCGTCCGGGTGGATTCGGTCAACGGGTTGGACACGGAGGTCGCCAAGAAGCGGCCCGAGTTCCACAAGCTGACCCCGCTGTACCCGAACGAGCGCCTGCGCCTGGAAACCACGCCGAACAAGCTGACCACGCGTGTGATCGACCTGGTCATGCCGGTCGGCAAGGGGCAGCGTGCGTTGATCGTCTCGCCGCCGAAGGCCGGTAAGACGACGATCATGCAGGACGTCGCGAACGCGATCAGCACGAACAACCCCGAGTGCCATCTGATGGTCGTGCTCGTCGACGAGCGGCCGGAAGAGGTCACCGACATGCAGCGGTCGGTGAACGGTGAGGTCATCGCCTCGACCTTCGACCGCCCGCCGTCAGACCACACCTCGGTCGCCGAGCTCTCCATCGAGCGCGCCAAGCGTCTCGTGGAGATGGGGCACGACGTGGTCGTCCTGCTCGACTCGATCACCCGGCTCGGCCGCGCCTACAACCTCGCGGCTCCGGCGTCCGGCCGGATCCTCTCCGGTGGTGTCGACTCGACGGCGCTGTTCCCGCCGAAGCGGTTCCTCGGTGCGGCACGCAACATCGAGGACGGCGGTTCGCTCACCATCTTCGCCACGGCGATGGTGGAGACCGGCTCCACGGGTGACACGGTGATCTTCGAGGAGTTCAAGGGCACGGGTAACGCCGAGCTCAAGCTCGACCGCAAGATCGCCGAGCGGCGCGTCTTCCCCGCGGTGGACGTCAACCCGTCCGGCACCCGTAAGGAGGAGCTGCTGCTTCCGCCGGATGAGCTGGCGGTCGTGCACAAGCTGCACCGGGTGCTGCACGCGCTCGACTCGCAGCAGGCGATCGACCTGCTGCTGGACCGGCTGCGCAAGACGAAGACCAACATCGAGTTCCTGATGCAGGTCTCCAAGACCGCACCGGGCAACGAGGTCGACTGAGCCTGCCGGCTCTACGGCGTGAGGAATAGCCGGCGGTCGGGGTGCGTTGTTGGTGGTGCTGCCTGCTCTGGCAGAATCAGCCCGCTGAAGTCCGGCTCCGGTTCACCTCCCGCGGGAGGACCCGGCGGCCATCGAGAGAGGACCCCATGAAGAGCGGTATTCACCCCGAGTACGTGGTCACCAACGTGACCTGTGGCTGCGGTAACACCTTCACCACGCGCAGCACGCAGAAGTCCGGCTCGATCCACGTCGAGATCTGCTCGAACTGCCACCCCTTCTACACCGGCAAGCAGAAGATTCTGGACACCGGTGGCCGGGTCGCGCGGTTCGAGGCCCGCTATGGCAAGCGGCAGAAGAACGCCGACGCCAAGTAGCTTCGCCGACGGCGCCCGCACCTGCCTTCGTGGCAGTGCGGGCGCCGTTGTCTTGCCAGCACCGGTGCCAGAGACGAGAGGGGAGTGGCCGGAAGTGGAATCGGTCGCCCTGCAGGAACTACTCGACGAGTACGCCGAGCTGGAGGACCAGCTCGCTGACCCGTCCGTGCACGCTGACCAGGCCCGTGCGCGCAAGCTGGGTCGCCGCTACGCCGAGCTGGCCCCGGTCGTCAAGGCGGTCAACGAGCTCAACGGCGCCCGGTCCGACCTGGACGCCGCGAAGGAGCTCGGGGCGGAGGACCCGGCGTTCGCCGCGGAGGCCGACGAGATCGCCGCACGTATTCCGGCGCTGGAGGCCAGGCTCACCGAGCTGCTCCTGCCACGGGACCCCTACGACAGCTCCGACGTCGTCATGGAGATCAAGTCCGGCGAGGGCGGCGAGGAGTCGGCCCTGTTCGCCGGTGACCTGCTCCGGATGTACCTGCGTTACGCCGAGCGGCACGGCTGGAAGGCCGAGGTGCTCGACGCAACGGAATCCGACCTCGGCGGGTACAAGGACGTCACGGTGTCCATCAAGACCAAGGGCACCGACGCCGAAGGTGTGTGGGCGCGGCTGAAGTTCGAGGGCGGTGTGCACCGCGTGCAGCGGGTGCCGGCGACCGAGTCGCAGGGGCGCATCCACACCTCCGCGGCAGGCGTGTTGATCTACCCGGAGCCGGAGGAGGTCGAGGTCGAGATCGACCAGAACGACCTCCGCATCGACGTGTTCCGCTCGTCGGGGCCGGGCGGGCAGAGCGTCAACACCACCGACTCCGCGGTCCGGGTGACGCACCTGCCCACGGGCATCGTCGTGTCGTGCCAGAACGAGAAGTCGCAGATCCAGAACCGGGCGCGGGCGATCCAGGTGCTGCAGGCCCGCCTGCAGGCCCTCGCGGAGGAGGAGGCGGCCGCCAAGGCAGCCGACGCCCGCCGCTCCCAGGTACGGACCGTCGACCGCTCCGAGCGTGTGCGTACCTACAACTTCCCCGAGAACCGAATCTCCGACCACCGGGTCAACTACAAGGCCTACAACCTCGATCAGGTGCTCGACGGCGAGCTGAACGGGGTGCTCGACGCACTCATCTCGGCCGACCGGGAGGAACGCCTCGCCGCGGCCCAGTCCTGAGCGCGGTAACCGTCCATTGTGGTCCCAGTCGGTGAATGGCGACCCGTTTCGCCTGTGTGTCAACGGATCGCAACGAGCGTGAGCCCGTTGTCCGGACATGCGCGCCGGCAGGTGGGTACCGGCCCCTCCGCCGGACGCGAAGCGCGCTCGCCGCATATGTCCCCCACGACCAGGGAGCCCTGTGGGACTCTGGACACCGTGAAGAGACAGCCGCTGCGTCTGGCGATCCTGGAGGCGACCCGCATCCTCGAACAGGCCGGTGTGGCCTCGCCGCGCAACGACGCGGAACTGATCGCCGCGCACGTGCTCGGCGTGGAGCGCGGGCGGCTGCCGCTCGTGCCCCTGGTGGACCCCTCCGTTGTGGACGCGATCGGCCAGCTCGTCACCCAGCGCGCGAAACGCGTGCCGCTGCAGCACCTCATCGGCTGGGCCGCGCTGGGCGACATCACCGTCGCCGTTGGCTCCGGCGTGTTCGTGCCGCGACCCGAGACGGAACTGCTCCTGGAATGGGGCCTCGACGTTCTCAAGGGCCGGGAGTTCCCCGTGGTCGTCGACCTGTGCACGGGGTCGGGCGCGCTCGCGCTCGCCGTGGCGAACGCCCGGCCGGACGCCGTCGTCTACGCCGTCGACAACGACGCGCATGCGCTCGCCTGGGCGCGGCACAATGCCGACGCCAGGGCCGAGGCGGGCGACACCCAGATCCGGCTGTACTCCGGTGATGTCACCGACCCCACCGTGTTCGCCGAACTCGACGGACTGGTGGATCTCGTGCTGTGCAACCCGCCGTACGTCCCGGAGGGCACCGCGGTGCCGCCGGAGGTCGCCGACTACGACCCGCCGCAGGCCGTCTTCGCCTCCGGCGGTGGCCTCGCCGTGATCCGGCACGTCGTGACCGCGGCGGCGCGGCTGCTGCGGCCGGGCGGCGGCGTTGCCATCGAGCACGACGACACCCACGGCAGTGCCGTCCCCGGCCTGCTGCAGGCCCGTCGTGTGCTGACCGATGTGCGCGACCATCCCGATCTCACCGGCCGCCCGCGCTTCGTCACCGCGCGCCGCGGCTGAGAGGTCGCGCGGATAGGGGCCAGCCCCTATCCGCGCAACCTCTGAAACGCAGCAGGGCTAAGCTCACGCGCATGAGCGCGGTGTACGACTGCAGCAAAGCCGATACCAGGGCAGATGGCCTGCGTGCCGCGGCCTCGGCGGTACGGTCCAGCAGACTGGTCGTCATGCCGACCGACACCGTGTACGGCATCGGCGCCGATGCGTTCGACCCCGGCGCCGTGCGTTCGCTGTTGCAGGCCAAGCACCGCGGTCCCGACATGCCGGTAGGTGTACTGGTGGGCTCATGGTCCACAGTGGACGGACTCGTGCTCGGCGTCTCCCAGCAGGCCCGCGCGCTCATCGAGGCGTTCTGGCCCGGCGATCTGTCGCTGGTGCTGCCACACGCGCCCAGCCTCAACTGGGACCTCGGCACCACCAAGGGGACGGTGATGCTACGGATGCCACTGCACCCGGTGGCGCTCGAGCTGCTCCGGGAGGTGGGTCCGATGGCGGTCTCCAGTGCGAACGTCTCCGGCAGGCCGGCTGCGGCCACCGCGCAGGAAGCACAGGAACAGCTCGGCGACTCCGTGTCGATCTACCTCGACGGCGGCCCCAGCGGCGAGCCGGTGCCGTCGACGATCGTCGATCTCACCGGTGACGGGCCGGTCCTGCTGCGGGAAGGTGCGGTGCGGGCCGATGCCGTGTCGGATGTGCTCGGTGTCGAGGTCGGCCTCCCGCAGTGACGGTGCGCCGTAGCGATAGCGTTGCGCGCTGTGACCCCGCAGTCTTTCCACCGCAGGGGATGACCGCTCCGTGACCCCCACCGTGACCGCCGGTCTTCCCATCCGCGAGTACATCCTCGTCGGACTCGTCTCCGCCGCGCTGACCTTCCTGCTGACGGCGCTCGTGCGCCGGTTCGCCATCAAGGTCGGGGCGGTCGCCGTGCCAAGAGCGCGCGATGTGCACGTCGTGCCGATCCCGCGGATGGGCGGGCTCGCGATGTACATCGGCGTGCTCGGCGGTATGGCGATGGCCCATCAGCTGCCGGTGCTGCGCCGCGCGTTCGACTACTCCTACGACCCCGTAGCCGTCCTCATCGGCGGTGCCGTGATCGTGCTGATCGGTGCGCTCGACGACCGGTTCGAGCTGGATGCCTGGACGAAACTCGCCGGGCAGGTCATGTGCGCAGGCATCCTGGTCCTGTTCGGACTGCAGTGGGTGTCGTTCTGGGTACCGTGGGGCGGCGACGGCGATGCGATCGGCCAGGTGCTGATCCTCGACCGCAACCAGGGCGGGCTGCTCGCCGTGCTGCTGGTCGTGGTGATGGTCAACGCGATGAACTTCGTCGACGGACTCGACGGGCTCGCCAGCGGCCTCGGCCTCATCGCGGCATCGGCGACCTGTGCCTTTTCGCTCGGGCTGCTGGCCTCCTCTGGCGGCGACGTCGGCACCTATCCGCCCGCACTGATCGCGGCGACGCTGGCCGGGGCGTGTCTCGGCTTTCTACCGCACAATTTCCAGCCCGCGAAGATCTTCATGGGCGACTCGGGCTCGATGATGATCGGGCTGATGCTGGCCGCGGCCAGTACCTCGGCGTCAGGGAAGATCAACTACACCTCCTTCGACGCGACCGACGTCGTCGCGCTGCTCTCGCCGCTGTTCGTTGTCGCGGCGGTGCTGTTCCTGCCGCTGCTCGACCTGGTGCTGGCCGTCATCCGGCGCACCAGGCGCGGGGAGAGCCCGTTCGCCGCCGACAAGATGCACCTGCACCACCGGCTGCTGGAGATCGGGCACTCGCAACGGCGTGCTGTGCTGCTGATCTACCTGTGGGCCGGGCTGCTGGCGTTCGGGGCGGTCGCGGTGACCCTCTTCGACACCACCGCCGTGTTCTGGATCACATGCGCGGGCCTGCTGATCGCGGCCCTGATCTCGGTAGTGCCTAGACTGAGGTCGCGAAACCAGCAGGGAGCCCCATGACTGAGCAGACCGAGAAGCGCAACCCGCACGCCGAACAGGTGCAGCGGCTGGCCGATGCGATGCTGCGGACGGCGCTGTGGCCCGCCGTGGGCGTCGTGGTGACCGGCGCCGTCGTCGCGACCGTGTGGGTTGGTGTCTCCGGTCTTCTTGGTGCGCTCGTCGGCGGTGCTGTCGCATTCGCGTCGTCGTTCGCGACGCTGTTCATGATGCGCAAGTCCTCGGCGATGGATCCGATGGCCGTCATGGGCATCGCGCTCGGCGGCTACGTCTTCAAGATGCTGGTGATCTTCGGGGTCATGGTGCTGCTGCGAAGCGTCGACGGCCTGCACACGCTCTCGCTGGCGTTGACGATGATGGCCGTCATCCTGGTGTGGGCAGGGGCCGAGATGGTCGCGTTCAAGCGGGCCAAGATCCCCACCATCATTCCCGACTAGGGAAGACTCTCTCAGGCGAGCTCTCAGGCTCCGTTCAGGAGTACGGGCGTACGGAGTGTTCCGGACGGCTGGTATCGTCCGCGCCGTGGAGGCGGTCGCGGTCGTGCTCCCCGGTGTGCGGTGCCCGTCACGAACCCGGGTAGCCCGGTCGAGTCCTACGCTTTGTGGTAGCCGCCTTCGAGTACTCGATCTGAATCAGGTACGTTAAGTCCTGATCGTGACGATTCCCCCGGCGGAGTGAACGCCGGCCGGGAGAACCGGAAGGAGCCCAGTTGGGCGCGCTGGTACTAGCCCAAGGCGATGGGTTCGTCGCCCCAGGCGCGAAGGACTTCAACCTCGGTCCTATCTTCGGTGAAGGAACATTCGTTACCAAGCCGATGGTGCTCGCCGTGCTGGCGGCCGTGATCGTCGGTGCCTTCTTCTTGATCGCTTCGCGCAATCTCAAGATCGTCCCCAGCAAGTTCCAGTTCGCGGCCGAGTCGATCTACGACTTCGGGCGCAACAACATCGCGCGTGAGCAGATCGGCGCCAAGGATTTCCGGCCTTTCGTGCCGCTCATTCTCGGTTTGTTCAGCTTCATCCTGGTGAACAACATCTTCGGGATCGTCCCGCTGATCCAGTTCCCCGTGATGTCGCACATCGGGTTCCCGCTGGCGCTCTCGCTGCTCGTGGTCTACCCGGTCTACCACTACGTGGGCTTCAAGCGGCACGGCTTCGTCGGCTACCTGAAGAAGGAGACGGTGCCCGCGGGCGCCCCCGGCTTCATCCTGCCGCTGCTGACGCCGATCGAGTTCCTGCAGAAGTTCATGATCAACCCGATCACGCTGGCGCTCCGGGTGTTCGCCGCCATGTTCGCGGGCCACCTGCTGCTGCTGGTGTTCACCCTCGGCGGTGAGTACCTGCTGCTGGAGGCGAGCGCGGCGCTGAAGCCGGTGTCGATCGTGAGCTTTGCGTTCGCGATCATCCTGACGTTCCTGGAAGCACTGATCCAGGTGCTGCAGGCCTACATCTTCGCCCTGCTCTCGGCGAACTACATCGGAGCGGCGCTGGCCGCCGAGCACTGAGTCATCGAGATCAGGCAGTTCACCGAAGTACGTAACAACCCAAGCCCCCGATCCGCGTAGGCGCGGACCGAGTTGAAAGGGAAATGCAAGTGAGCAACATTGTTCTCGCCCAGGCTGCGGAGGCCGCGGTCAACATCAACCCGGGTCTTGCCGCGATCGGCTACGGTCTCGGCGCCATCGGCCCCGGTATCGGTGTGGGTCTGATCTGGTCGGCGGTCATCAACGGTACGGCTCGCCAGCCTGAGGCCCAGGGCAAGCTCATGGGTATCGCCTGGACGACCTTCGCCCTGGTCGAGGTGCTTGCGCTGTTCGGCATCGTTATTTACTTCATCGCCTCCGGTGGCTGAGTCTTCTCGCTCATCGCATTAGGGAGATGCTGTGCTGAACACCCAATTGGTTCTGGCGGCCGAAGGCACGCCGAACCCGGTCTTGCCGCACCCCTCGGAGATCATCCTCGGCTTGATCGCGTTCCTGCTTCTGCTGTGGGTGCTGCGTAAGTACGCGGTGCCGCGCTTCGAGAAGCTCTACGAGGAGCGGACCGCCAAGATCGAGGGCGGCATCGAGAAGGCAGAGAAGGCCCAGGCCGAGGCCGAGCAGGCGCTGGAGCAGTACAAGGCGCAGCTCGCCGAGGCCAGGACCGAGGCTGCCAAGATCCGCGACGACGCCCGGCTCGAGGCCGAGCAGATCAAGGCGGAACTCCGGGCCGAGGCTCAGGAGGAGGCGCGGCGCATCGTCGCTCAGGGCGATGCGCAGCTTCAGGCGCAGCGGGCCCAGATCGTCGCCGAGCTGCGGACCGAACTGGGCCGCAACTCGATCGAGCTCGCCAGCCGCATCGTCGGTGAGGCACTCGAGGACGAGGCTCGTCGCCGCGGCACCGTCGACCGGTTCCTGAGCGAACTCGAGGTCAGTGGCAACGGTGCCGCCGGAGCCAGGAACTAGGAGTAGGCGTAGATGACGCTGCATGCTGCGAGCCGGGAGGCTCTTGGCTTCGCCGAGACCCGTCTCGACGAGGTACTCGGCGACGCGGGCACTGACCCGTCCGCCGTCGGGGAAGAGCTGCTCTCCGTGGTGGGCCTGCTCACCAGGGAGGTCGGGTTGCGGCGGGCCGTCGGGGACGGTTCGTCGGACCCCGAGGCCCGCACGCGGCTCGTCAGGACCTTGCTGCAGAGCAAGGTGTCGGAACCCGCACTTCAGGTGCTCGACGCCGTGGTGGGCAGCCGCTGGTCCAGCCCGAGGGAGCTGCTCGACGGGCTCGAGTCCGTCGGGCAGACGGCGCTGCTGACCAGTGCTGAGAAAAGCGGCAAACTGGACACGGTCGAGGATGAGCTGTTCCGGATCGCACGTATCGTGGACCGTGAACCGGAGCTCGAGCGGGCCCTGTCCGACCGGGTGGGGCCGGTCGAGGGCAAGCGCACTCTGATCCGCAACCTGACGGCAGACAAGGTGGATCCGGTCACCCGGATCCTCGTCGAGCAGGTCGTCGTGCGGCCGCGCGGCCGCAGTATCGCCATCGGCATCGACGAGCTGGTGAAGCTCGCCGCCGCGCGACGGGACCGCTCGGTCGCCTACGTGACCAGCGCGACCGAGCTCACCGCCGAACAGCGCGACCGGCTCGCCGCGAAGCTCGCGCAGATCTACGGGCGGCCTGTCGTACTGCACGTGGAGCTCAACCGCGCGATCGGCGCCGGACTCGTGGTACGGGTCGGCGACGAGGTGATCGACGGTAGTGCAGCCGGCCGGATCGAGGCGCTGCGCAGGCAGCTAGCCAGCTGACCCAGACGGCGACATAACACATACTTTGCACAGTGGCAAGAACGAAGTGAGAGCGGGAACGACATGGCGGAGCTGACGATCTCCTCGGATGAGATCCGCAGTGCGATCGAGAACTACGTCTCGAGTTACTCCCCGGATGTGAGCCGGGAAGAGGTCGGCGTCGTCGTCGACACCGGTGACGGTGTGGCCCACGTCGAGGGCCTGCCGTCCACCATGGCCAACGAGCTGCTGGAGTTCCCCGGCGGCATCCTGGGTGTGGCGCAGAACCTGGAGCCGCGCCAGATCGGTGTCGTGATCCTGGGCAACTACGAGTCCATCGAAGAAGGCCAGGAAGTCAAGCGCACCGGCCAGATCCTGTCGATCCCGGTCGGCGAGAACTTCCTCGGCCGGACCATCGACCCGCTCGGCAGGCCCATCGATGGGCTTGGCGACATCGAGACGACCGAGCGTCGCGCGCTGGAGCTGCAGGCCGCCTCGGTGGTGGAGCGTCAGCCGGTGTCCGAGCCGCTGCAGACCGGCATCACGGCCATCGACTCGATGACCCCCATCGGCCGTGGCCAGCGTCAGCTGATCATCGGCGACCGCAAGACCGGTAAGACCGCCGTCTGCGTCGACACGATCATCAACCAGAAGGCGAACTGGGAGAGCGGCGACCCGAGCAAGCAGGTGCGTTGCATCTATGTCGCGGTCGGCCAGAAGGGCTCGACGATCGCCTCGGTGCGCAAGTCGCTCGAGGACGCGGGCGCCTTGGAGTACACGACCATCGTCGCCGCCCCCGCGTCGGACTCCGCAGGCTTCAAGTGGCTGGCTCCCTACTCCGGTTCCGCCCTCGGCCAGCACTGGATGTTCCAGGGCAAGCACGTCCTGATCGTGTTCGATGACCTCACCAAGCAGGCCGAGGCCTACCGCGCAATCTCGCTGCTGCTGCGCCGTCCGCCGGGCCGCGAGGCGTTCCCCGGCGACGTGTTCTACTTGCACTCCCGCCTGCTGGAGCGTTGCGCGAAGCTGTCCGACGACCTGGGTGCGGGCTCCCTGACCGGTCTTCCGGTCATCGAGACCAAGGCCAACGACATCTCCGCCTACATCCCCACGAACGTCATCTCGATCACCGACGGGCAGTGCTTCTTCCAGTCGGACCTGTTCAACTCCGGTCAGCGCCCCGCCGTCGACGTGACGACGTCGGTGTCGCGAGTCGGTGGTGACGCGCAGATCAAGGCGATGAAGACGGTCTCCGGCTCGCTCCGGATCGACCTGTCCCAGTACGAGGAGCTCAAGGCGTTCGCCGCCTTCGCCTCGGACCTGGACGCCGCCTCGAAGGCGCAGCTGGACCGTGGCGCCCGCCTCTACGAGCTGCTCAAGCAGCCGCAGTTCTCACCGGTGCCGGTCGAGCAGCAGGTCCTCACGGTGTTCCTGGGCACCAACGGTCACTTCGACCAGGTGCCGATCGAGGACACCGCCCGGTTCAACAGCGAGCTGCTGCAGAACATCCGGCACAAGCACGACGACATCCTCGCCGAGATCCGGGACAAGGGTAAGTGGAGCGACGAGCTCGCCGAGCGGGTCATCTCGGCCGTCGACGAGTTCAAGAAGGGCTTCACGACCTCCGCGGGCCGCACGCTGAACGAGGCCGAGGCCGATGCCATGGACGCCGAGAAGGTCGGACAGGAATCGGTCAAGGTGCACCGTCCGGCTCCGAAGAAGTAACGGACTGACGCAATGGCTGCACAGCTTCGTGAGCTCCGGCAGAAGATCCGGGCTACCAAGTCGATCGGCAAGATCACCAAGGCGATGGAACTCATCGCCACCTCGCGCATCAGCAAGGCGCAGGCGCGCGTCGAGGCCGCCAGGCCGTACGCGTCGGAGATCACCAACGTGCTCTCCGCGCTGGCCGGTGCGGCAGCCAACCTGGACCACCCGCTGCTGGTCGAGCGCGAGACGGTACGCCGTGTCGCGGTGCTCGTGGTGACCAGTGACAAGGGCCTGTGCGGTGGTTACAACGCCAACGTGCTCCGGGCGACCGAGGAGCTGCTGTCGCTGCTGCGTGAGCAGGGCAAGCAGCCGCTGCTCTACGTCATCGGCGGCAAGGGCGTGAACTACTACCGGTTCCGTGGCCGCGAGATCGCGGGCAGCTGGACCGGGTTCTCCCAGCAGCCGCGGTACGAGAACGCGGCGGCCGTTGGCGAGACGCTGGTCGAGTCGTTCCTGGCCGGTGCCGATGACCACGGCGAGTCGCCTGGTGCGGACGGCGTGCTGGGCGTGGACGAGCTGCACATCGTCTACACCGAGTTCCGCTCGATGCTCATCCAGGCGCCGGTCGCCAAGCGCATGGCGCCGCTGGAGGTCGAGTACACCGAGGAGCAGCCCCCCGAGGGCCTGCTGCCGGCCTACGACTTCGAACCCAGCGCCGAGACGCTGCTCGGCGCGCTGCTGCCGAAGTACATCAACACGCGGATCTTCGCGGCGTTGCTGGAGTCGGCGGCGTCCGAGCTGGCCGCACAGCGCAACGCCATGAAGTCGGCGTCGGACAACGCGAGCGAACTCGTGGAGACCTACACCCGGCTGGCGAACCAGGCCCGCCAGGCCCAGATCACCCAGGAGATCAGCGAAATCGTCGGTGGGGCTGACGCGCTCGCCGCAGTAGGAAGTGATGACTGAGCTATGACTAGCACTGAAGCTGCCGCCAAGGGGCGCATCGTCTCCGTAACCGGCCCGGTCGTCGACGTGGAGTTCCCGCGTGGTGCGATCCCAGACCTGTTCAACGCCCTCAAGGTCGAGATCGAGTTCGAAGAGCTCCGTAAGACTGTGACTCTCGAGGTCGCCCAGCACCTTGGTGACAACCTGGTGCGCACGATCTCGCTGCAGCCGCAGGACGGCCTCGTCCGCGGTGCTGAGGTGACCAACACCGGCGGGCCGATCTCGGTGCCGGTCGGCGACAAGGTCAAGGGTCACGTCTACAACGCGCTCGGCGAGTGCCTCGACGAGCCGGGCTACGGCGTCGACCTGGAGCGGTGGGGCATCCACCGCAAGCCGCCTGCTTTCGACCAGCTCGAGGGCAGGACGCAGATGCTGGAGACCGGCCTCAAGGTCATCGACCTGCTGACCCCGTACGTGCAGGGTGGCAAGATCGGCCTGTTCGGCGGTGCCGGCGTCGGCAAGACGGTGCTCATCAAGGAGATGATCACCCGTGTCGCCAAGAACTTCGGTGGTACCTCGGTGTTCGCCGGTGTCGGTGAGCGCACCCGTGAGGGCACCGACCTGTTCCTGGAGATGAGCGAGGACGGCGTCATCAACGACACGGCGCTCGTCTTCGGTCAGATGGACGAGCCGCCGGGCACTCGTATGCGCGTCGCGCTGTCCGCGCTGACCATGGCGGAGTACTTCCGCGATGTGCAGAACCAGGACGTGCTGCTGTTCATCGACAACATCTTCCGGTTCACCCAGGCCGGTTCCGAGGTGTCGACCCTGCTGGGCCGCATGCCGTCGGCGGTGGGTTACCAGCCGACGCTGGCCGACGAGATGGGTGAGCTGCAGGAGCGGATCACCTCGACCAAGGGCCGGTCGATCACCTCGATGCAGGCGATCTACGTGCCGGCGGACGACTACACCGACCCGGCTCCGGCGACGACGTTCGCCCACCTGGACGCCACCACCGAGCTTTCCCGGTCGGTGTTCCAGAAGGGCATCTTCCCTGCGGTGGACCCGCTGGCGTCGACCTCGACGATCCTCGACCCGGCCGTCGTCGGTGAGGACCACTACCGGGTGGCCGCCGAGGTGATCAGGATCCTGCAGAAGTACAAGGAACTGCAGGACATCATCGCGATCCTCGGTATGGACGAGCTGTCGGAAGAAGACCAGCTGACGGTGAAGCGGGCTCGCCGGATCGAGCGCTTCCTGTCGCAGAACATGCTGGTGGCGGAGACGTTCACCGGCCAGCCCGGTTCGACGGTGCCGGTGGCAGAGACCGTCGAGGCCTTCGACAAGATCTCGCAGGGCGAGTTCGACCACTACCCGGAGCAGGCGTTCCTGGGCATTGGTGGCCTCGAGGACCTCGAGAAGAAGTACAAGGAAATCACCGGTAAGTGATCCGGGTGAACGGCGGGGCCGGCGTCCACAGTGGATCTGGCCCCGTCATTCGCATACTCACACCCAGGATTGACGGCGCGCCCATTACACTGATGGGACGCGCGATCTGAAGGAGACCTACGTGGCTGAGATGTCCGTCGAGCTGGTGGCCGTCGAGCGTCGTCTGTGGTCTGGCAAGGCCTCGTTCGTCGTCGCGCAAACGACCGAGGGTGAGATCGGCATCATGCCCGGTCACGAGCCCGTGCTCGGCCAGCTGGTCGAGGGCGGTGTCGTCAAGGTGAGGACCACCGACGGGGACGCGGTCACGGCCGCCGTACACGGTGGGTTCCTGTCCATCACCCACGACTCGGTGAGTGTTCTCGCCGAGACCGCCGAGCTCGGCGAGGAGATCGACGTCGAGGCGGCCAAGCAGGCGCTGACGGCCGAGGACGAGGCAGAGCGCGCCAGAGCGAGTGCGCGACTGCGGGCGGCGGGGCAGTCGGCCTAACTGGCAACGACGAGCAGGAGCCGGCCATGGACATCGCGATTGTGGTCCTCGCCCTCCTGCTCGCGCTGCTCGTCGTCGCCGTCTGGTACGCGCTGCGCTGGGTTCGAATGCGGCGGCTTGGCGGCGTGAGCGTGGCGTTGCGCTGGCAACCGGACCGGGAGCGTTCGGGCTGGCATCTCGGTATCGGCCGGTACCGCGGCGAGGAGTTCGTCTGGTACCGCGTGTGGAGCCTGCGAACCGGTCCGGACCGGATCTTCCAACGGGACGGCCTCGAGATCGCCGACCGCCGTGAACCGGTCGGCGTCGAGTCCTATGCGGTTCCCGCCGGCTCCACGGTGCTGCGGTTCGAGTCCGACGTGCAGGAGCCCATCGAGATCGCCATGGGGCCAGGTGCGCTGACCGGCTTCCTGTCGTGGCTGGAATCCGCCCCACCGGGGCGCCGAATCCCGCGAGCCAGCTGATTCCAGGCGCTAGAATGCAGCGTAGCGCCTGGAAAGGAGCCGCGCCGATGATTCTTCCACGAGTGGACGAGCGTCGGCTCCGTGACATCTGTGTTCGCTACGGGATCGCCATGTTGCTCGTCTTCGGCTCGGCCGCGCGAGGAGACGACCGCGACGACAGCGATATCGACGTGTTGTACGAGCTCCAGCCGGGCGCCAGGCTGGGCTGGGAGATCGAGGATCTGAACAAGGACCTGTCGGACCTGTTCGGCAGGCCGGTGGATCTGGTGTCCCGCAAAGCTCTGCACCCGTTGCTCAAGGACGCAGTCTTGGCCGAGTCGAGGCCACTCTATGCAGCGTGACCGGTAAAAGCCCCCAAGGCCACCTTGGTTGCGTTCAACGCAACCAAGGTGGCCTTGGGGGACCTCATGCCCGCATGGTCAGCGGTCGCCGCCTGGCTTCCACAGGATGTCCCCGTCCGGATTCGCTAGCCGGGCGAGGATGAACAGCAGGTCCGACAGCCGGTTGAGGTACTTCACCGCCAGCGCGTTGGTCCGCTCGGGCTCGGCCTCGACCAACGCCCAGGCGGAACGTTCGGCGCGGCGCGCGACCGTGCGGGCCTGGTGCAGCAGCGCGGCGCCCGCCGTGCCGCCGGGCAGGATGAACGAGGTCAGCTTGCCCAGCCGGTCGTTGAACTGATCGCACCAGCCTTCCAGACGGTCGACGTAGGGCTCCGTGATGCGCAATGGGGAGCTGCGGCGCGCAGCGCCTCCTTGGGGGGCGGTGGTCGGGTGACGGGTGGGCGGAAAGGGAGGGTCCGGCACGATCGGTGTGCTCAGGTCCGCTCCGACGTCGAAGAGGTCGTTCTGCACGGCACGCAGCACCTCGGCGATCTCGTCCGTGAGCCCGCCGAGCGCGATCGCAACGCCCACAACGGAGTTCGTCTCGTCGACGTCAGCGTAGGCGCCGAGCCGAGCGTCCGTTTTGGGCACTCGCGAGCCGTCGCCGAGCGCGGTTGTGCCGTTGTCGCCGACCCTGGTGTACACGCGATTGATCCGAACGGGCATGTCAGGAGTCTAGGCGCAGTTTCCGTTGCCGGATGGGTGTTATCGCGCGGCCGGTGTCATCTGTTTCACTCCGCTGCCGGATTGTGACTGCGGTTGCGGCAATGCCTGCCCCTTCGCGACGGCGCCGACGACGGCAGGCATTATTGGCGACCATGAGCGAGCACTTCGACGTGCATGGCGGCGCGCGGTTGGTCGGCGAGGTCGAGGTTGTCGGCGCCAAGAACAGTGTCCTGAAGCTGATGGCGGCGGCACTGCTCGCCGAGGGCACCACCACGATCACGAACTGCCCGCAGATCCTGGACGTTCCGCTGATGGCCGATGTCCTGCGCAGCGTGGGGTGCGACGTCGTGCTGGAGGGCGACGCCGCACACATCACGACGCCGTCGGAGCTGTCGCACCGTGCCGACTCGCCGGCGATGGGCAAGCTGCGGGCGAGCGTGTGCGTGCTCGGTCCGCTCGTCGGGCGGCTCAAGCGGGCGGTCGTGGCCCTGCCCGGTGGCGACGCGATCGGCTCTCGGCCGCTCGACATGCACCAGAACGGGCTGCGCAAGCTGGGCGCCACGAGCACCATCGAGCACGGTTGCGTGGTCGCCGAGGCCGACGGCCTGCACGGCGCACAGATCTGGCTGGACTTCCCGAGCGTCGGCGCGACCGAGAACATCCTGATGGCCGCGGTGCTCGCGGAGGGCACCACGATCATCGACAACGCCGCGCGCGAGCCCGAGATCGTCGACATCTGCACCATGCTCACCGAGATGGGCGCCAAGATCGAGGGAGCGGGCACGTCCACGCTGACCGTGGAGGGCGTCGACTCGCTGCACCCCACTGAGCACCGCGTGATCGGCGACCGCATCGTCGGCGCCACCTGGGCCTTCGCAGGCGCGATGACTCGTGGCGACCTCACCGTCACCGGTGTGAATCCGCATCATCTCGAGCTCGTGCTGGAGAAGCTGCGGCTGGCAGGTGCCGATGTCACGACGCTCGACGGCAAGGGTTTCCGCATCGTGCAGCCCGACCGGCCACGCTCGGTCGACTTCGTGACGTTGCCGTACCCCGGCTTCGCGACCGATCTGCAACCGTTCGCGGTCGCGCTGTCATCGGTGTCCGACGGAACGTCGATGATCACCGAGAACGTCTACGAGGCACGGTTCCGCTTCATCGAGGAGATGGTGCGGCTCGGAGCCGACGCCCGGACCGACGGCCACCATGCGGTGGTCAGGGGCGTCGATACGCTGTCGAGCGCACCTGTCTGGGCCTCGGACATCCGTGCGGGTGCCGGCCTCGTGCTGGCCGGCCTCTGCGCCGACGGCGTGACCGAGGTGTGGGACGTCTTCCACATCGACCGCGGCTACCCGCATTTCGTGGAGAACCTCAACCGGCTCGGCGCCAGCATCGAGCGGGTCGCCACCGAACCCGACCGGTCGTGACAGGGCCGGAGGCCCCGGGAGTCCGGTAGTCTGACTATCCGTGTGAGGGGCGGAGGTGAGACGTGACGGCGTTACCGGACTGGATGGTGTTGCCGCCTGGCGGGCTGACCGTCGAGGACTACCAAGAACTCCCGGAAGAGATCTGCCGGCACATCGAGATCGTCGACGGAGCCATCGTCGTGAACCCCGCACCCCGCCGCCCTCACCAGACGATCATCCGGCGGCTGTCCTATGCGCTCGAAGCCGCATGCGGGCCACACTGGGCGGTCGATTTCGACGTCGACCTGCGGCTGCGTGACGTGCCACTGCTCAACCGCCGCCCCGATCTGGTCGTCTACGACTCCGGCCTCGATGCGGATGCAGTACTGCGTCCCCAGCACTGCCTCCTGGTGATCGAGGTGATGTCGGCAGGCTCGGTCACCGCCGACCAGACAGACAAACCAGCCGAGTACGCCCGCGCGGGAATCCAGCACTACTGGCGTGTCGAGAACCCGGCCGACGACCCCAAGGCGTTGACGCTGTTCCGGTATCGCCTCGACCCCACGCTCGGCTGGTACTCCTCGGCCGGTGTCGACACCCAATCGCTGGCCGTGGTCGATCCGTTCGACTTGTCCCTCGACCTGACCGGTCTCCTCTAGTCCCCGGCGGCGAGTACCGCGCCGAAGCCGATCAGTGTCCCGCCGGTCAGCACGTCCAGCGAGCGGCGCACTGCCCGCCGTTTGAGCCAACGCTGCACCCGCTTGACGAACAGCAACAGCAGCAGCAACCACAGCGTGCCCAGCACGGCGACGGTGTAGGCAAGCAGGAGCGCGTCGAGGGTGCTGCTACGGACCGGGTCGAGGAACTGGGGCAGTACGGAGAGGTAGAGCGCCAGGACCTTCGGGTTCGTGACGTTGGACAGGAACCCCTCGCGCCAGCGCCGGAAGCCGCTCGCCCGCGCACCCCGCTCGTCGAGTGCACCGTAGTCGCCGCGCCAGGCCGCTCGGATGGCCTGTACCCCGAGATAGCAGAGGTAGGCGACGCCGAGCCAGCGCACCGTGTGGAACACCGGCTGCGAGCGCACTATGAGCGTCCCGAGCCCGAAGGCGACGGCTGTGCCCTGGACGAGGTTGCCGACGGCGATGCCGAATGCGGCGAGCAGGCCACCACGGAACCCGCCCGCGAAGGAGTTCTTGAGGGTCACGATGGTGTCGGGCCCGGGGGCAAGCACCACAACGATCACGAAGACCAGATAGCTGCTGTACGCACTCCACGTCACGCAGGCACACACTATCGGCTGACCCGTCAACCGGGCGCGCGGATTTCCGCCATGGCGTTGCGAACGTGGCGAGTTCCACGGTGCACGTCTGGGTCAGCAAGTCGAAGGCCACGGAAAGGGCGGTCTGCCCCTGGCGCAGCGCGTTCGGGCGACCGGCGAGGAACTGGGCGAGCGTTTGCGCATCCTGGTCGGCAAAACCAGGGCTCGACGGGCACTCCAACGGCGCCGTTCAGGTCGCCGTGCGTGCCCAGGACGCCGCGCTGTTGCTCGAGCGGGGCATCGCGCGCGTCTTCACGCCCAAGGACTACGCGCTCACCGCGATCATGGACGAGATCGTGACGCTCGTCCGGGATTCCCGTGGTTTACCGCGTTGACGGCGCATTCTGACCGATAATCGGCTGTGATCTCGTTCTGGTAACAGCCTTCGGGGATAGTTTTGATGATTTTGACCCGTTCGGGCCTCGCTCCTACGTTCGGTGACTACGCCCCTGTGTGCTGGCACTAGAACGGGCTTTCGCATGGGGGATTGACGGCGAGGTCGATCGAAGAGGGGTGCGGAATGGCGCACAGCGAATGGACCCGGCGCGAATTCCTCAGACGTACCGCGGCCGTGGGGGCGGTCGCAGTCGGCGGGCCGACGTTGTTGTCGGCGTGCCAGAGCACTGGCGGTGGGCAGAACACACTCGATGCCGCACGGAGCTCCGGCACGATCCGGATCGGTATCGCCAACGAGCAGCCGTACGGCTTCGCCGACTCGAGCGGCAACGTCACAGGGGAGGCGCCTGAGGTCGCCAGGGCGGTTTTCCGGGGCATGGGCATCAACAACGTGCAGAACAGCGTCGTCACGTTCGACCAGCTGATCCCGGCGCTGAACGCGCGCCAGTACGACGTGGTGTCCGCCGGGATGTTCATCACCCCGCAGCGCTGCAGCGCCGCGCTGTTCTCCAACCCGGACTACACGGCCCTGTCGGCATTGCTGGTACCGCGGGGAAATCCGCAGCAGGTCAACAACTTCACCGACGTCGCGCAGAAGAACGTGAAGCTGGCGGTGCTCTCGGGTGCGGTCGAGAAGGGGTACGCCACCTCGGCGGGCGTGCCCGAGGGCAACATCTCCACACTCGACACCCAGGACAGCATGCTGCGCTCCGTCATCGACGGCAGGGTGTACGCCGCGGCGTTGACGGATATCTCGCTGCAGTGGCTGGTCAGGCAGAACCCCGGCGCGGCGGTCGAGGTGACCCAGAGCTTCCAGCCCACAGAGAACGGTCAGCCGGTCATCTCTGCTGGCGGGTTCGTCTTCCGGCCGGGTGACGAGCCGCTGCGCGATGCGTTCAACCAGCAGCTCGGCAGCCTGCACCAGAGCGGGGACTGGGTCCGTATCGCGGAGCCGTTCGGGTTCTCCGCGGCCAATGTGCCGCAACCCGACGTCACGACGCAAAGGTTGTGCAGCACCTGATGGGCTGTGCCCACTGCGATGACGGAGGACAATGAACCGTGAGCGCGGTGTGAAAAGCACAGCCTAGGAGGCGGCCGTGTTCGACAACCTCGGTCAGATCGTCTCGTCGATCCTGGAAGGACTGCCGGTCACCGTTGCGGCGACCGTCGGTGGGGTCGCGCTCACCATTGTGCTGGCATTCACCGCAGGGCTCGCCATGCTGTCGAAGTCGCGCACGATCCGGTTCATCAGCCGGGTCTACGTCGAAGGCTTCCGTGGCACCTCCGAGGTGGTCCAGCTCTTCTGGATCTATTTCGTGCTTCCCGCGCTCGTGGGACTGCAGATCATTCCGTTGTTCGCCGGGATACTCGTCCTCGGCTTCAACCACGGTGCCTACGGCGCGGAGATCGTGCGCGGCGCGGTGCAGTCGGTGCCAAGGGCGCAGTACGAGGGCGCCATCGCGCTGAATCTCGGGCCGGCGGACCGGATGCGGCGGGTGATCCTGCCACAGGCCGTGGTGGAAATGTTGCCACCGTTCAACAATCTGTTCATCCAGCTGCTGAAGAGCACGGCACTGCTGTACTTCATCTCGGCGGGGGAGATGACCGAGCGGGGCGAGCTGCTGCGGCCTGCGCTGCCGATGTCGCAGCTCACCGTCATCTACGGCGTTGAGCTCCTCTTCTACCTGCTGCTCGCGATCCTGATCACGGTCGTGATGCGAGCGCTGGAGCGCGCCGGCGCGCGGCGGCTTGGCCGGCGGCCACCGGCGCGGCGCAAGGTCTTCGCCTCGTCCGCAGCGGGGGGTGCGTGATGGACTGGGACTGGCAGAACGCGATCAACGCGTTGCCGCTGTTGGCCGAAGGCATTCTCGTCACGGTCGAGCTGACGGTGCTGGGTTCGCTGCTGGCCTACGTTCTCGGGCTGGTGTTCGCGCTGATCCGTCAGCTGCGGGTGCCGGTGCTGAACCAGGCCGTGTACCTGTTCGTGGAAGGTGTGCGAAGCACCCCGTTGCTGATCCAGGTGTTCGTGTTCTTCTACCTGTTGCAGCCGGCACTGGGCATCAGGCTTTCGGCGTTCGTCACCGGTGTGATCGCGCTGGGCGTGCACTATGCCACCTACACTTCCGAGGTGTACCGCGCCGGTATCGAGGCTGTCCCAAAAGGACAGTGGGAGGCAGCCAGGGCGCTGAGTATTCCACGCATGCGGGTGTGGACGGGCATCATCCTGCCGCAGGCCGTGCCACGCGTGCTGCCCGCGCTCGGCAACTACACGATCTCGATGTTCAAGGAGACGCCACTGTTGCTCGCGATCGGAGTCGTTGACGTGTTGAACAGTGCCAAGGAGGTCGGGGCGGAGACGTTCCGGGTGATCGAGCCCTACACGCTGGCGGGGGTGTTCTTCCTGCTGGTGAGCTATCCGGCCTCGATCCTGGTGAGAAGGTTGGAACGCCGTGTCGGAACCGTATAGGACGCCCTTGACCAGCGCCATGATCCAGTTCGACGACGTGGTCAAGAAGTTCGGTGACCACGTGGTGCTGAGCGACCTGAGCTTCACGGTCAAGCCAGGGGAGTTCGTCACCCTCATCGGTCCGAGCGGATCCGGCAAGACCACGATCCTGCGGTTGCTGATGACACTGGAGACAGTGGACGGTGGCACCATCCAGGTCGGCGGCGAGTACCTGAGTCACGAGGAGCGAGACGGCCGGCTCGTCACCGCCGACGAGAAACACCTGCGCCGCATGCGCAAGCGCATCGGCATGGTGTTCCAGCAGTTCAACCTCTTCCCCAACATGAAGGTGCTGCAGAACATCACCGAGGCGCCCGTTCGGGCACTCGGGCTGTCCAAAGCGGAGGCGGAACAGCGCGCGCGAGAACTGCTCGACATGGTCGGGCTTTCGGACAAGGTCGACGCGCACCCGATGCAGCTCTCCGGCGGGCAGCAGCAGCGGGTGGCCATCGCCCGTGCGCTGGCGATGCGGCCGGAGATCCTCCTGCTGGACGAGGTGACCTCGGCGCTCGACCCCGAGCTCGTCGCCGGTGTACTCAATGTGCTGAAGCAGATCGCCGAGACGACGGACATCACGTTCCTGTGCGTGACGCACGAGATGCAGTTCGCCCAGGACGTCTCGGACCGCGTGATGATGTTCGACCAGGGGCGCGTGATCGAGGACGCGGCGCCGGAGAAGCTCTTCACCCAGCCGGAACAGGAACGTACGCGCGCGTTCCTGCAGGCCGTGATCGACAGGTCCGCGTGATCGCCAGGCGCTTCGCGCCGTAGCGAAAAGAAAAGATTTACACGTCTGTAGCTCGTGCCGAATCCCCACGTCAGAGCGGTGTGGACGGTGCGCAACCGATCGTTGTGGCGGACGGAAAATTTCCGATCCGATTGCGCACGTTCATCCGAACTGCCTAGGGTGTGTGCCAATCGAAGTTCGCTCACGTTCGGTGAGCGGACGCCGGTGTCCGAGGACAGGAGCTACGGGTAGGTGAACAACTCCAACCTGAGCAGGCGTGGTTTTCTCCGCGGCGCAACTGGGGTGACCGTTGGTATTGCGGTGGGGGGCGGTGCGCTGGCCAGCGGATGCACGTCGATCAGCGTGGCCGCGGACGGTGCTGGCGGGGATCTGCTGCAACGGCTGAGAGATTCCGGAACGGTACGCATGGGTTTCGCCAATGAGCGGCCCTTCGGCTTCATCAACAGAGAAGGGAACCTGACCGGGCAGGCGCCGGAGATCGGCAAGGCCATCTTCCGCAGGCTCGGCATCGACTCGTTCGAGCCGAAGCTGGCCGACTTCAGTTCGCTGATCCCGGGCCTGAAGGCCGGGCTGTTCGACGTCATCGCAGCAGGCATGTACATCACGCCCGCACGGTGTGCGGAGATCGAGTTCACCGATCCCGACTACAACGCGCCCGCGGCGCTGCTGCTCCCGCCAGGGAACCCGCTTGGACTGTCCGATCTGGACAGTGTTGGGCAGGGCGGGGCGCGGATCGGGGTGCTCACCGGATCGGTCGAGGAAGGCTACGCCCACGACATCGGAATGCCTGCCGGGCGCGTGGTCGTGTTTCCCGACCAGTCGTCCGGATTCGACGGTGTGCTCGCCGGTCGCGCCGACTGTCTCATGCTGACCCGGTTGTCGCTGCTGTCGGCGCTGAACGAGCGGCCCGGAGTGGCACTGGAGCTCGGTGAGTCGTTCATTCCCGTTGTGCAGGGCGAGAAACAGTACGGCGCAGGGGGTTTCGGTTTCCGTAAGGGCGAAACCAGCATTGTCCGTGAGTTCAATCGCCAGCTCGCTGCCATGAAGGGCAGCGGTGAGGTGCTGGAGATCGTGCGGCCGTTCGGGTTCTCGCAGGACGAGATGACCGACCTCACGGCAGCGCAGCTCTGCTCCGGAACGGCAGCGTAGGAGGCCACCCATGTCCGCAGGCCTGATGGCCTATGTCTGGGAGGGACTGCTGAACACCCTCCTGCTCACCGTTTTCGGCGCGCTGCTGGGACTCGTGTTCGCCTTCGTCGCAGGCCTCGCCCGCTCGAGCGAACGCAAGGTCGTACGCGGTATCGCGATGGTCTACACCGAGGTGTTCCGCGGTTTCCCCGCGCTGGTACTGCTTTTCGCACTGATCTTCATCGTCCCGCAGTTCGGCTTCCAGCTGAACCCGCTGTTCGCCGGGGTGCTTGCACTCGCGCTGAACATCGGCGCCTACGCGGCGGAGGTGGTCCGCGGCGCGGTTCGCTCGGTCCCACCAGGACAGCTCGAGGCTGCGATCGCGCTGAACTTCACCCCATTACAGCGGCTGCGCAAGGTGATCCTCCCGCAGGCGATAGTCGCGATGATCCCGCCGTTCACCAACAACCTGATCGAGCTGCTCAAGGCCACCTCGCTGGTGTCGCTGGTCTACATCTCCGATCTGACGTTCGCCGGGCAGCTGCTGCGTGCGTCCACGGGTGAGACGGCTCTGGTGTTCTTCGGTCTGCTCGTCGGCTACGGCGTGATCGCGCTCGGCTTCACCGTGGTCATGAAGTTGCTGGAGCGCATGGCCGCCCGCTCTCTCGGGCGCTCCGTGCCGAAGGGTCTGTTCGGGCGCGCGGAGGTGGCGGCGTGAACTTCCAATGGAATCTCGTGTGGGACGCCGTGCCCACGATGCTGGACGGCCTGGTCGTCGCGCTGTTCGCGACCTGCATCGGCTACGTGATCGCGCTCGTGCTCGGCCTCGTCTTCGCGTTCCTGCGGCGCAGCGGTAACCGCTGGGTGAGCGCGCCGGTGGGCTTCCTCGTCGAGTTCATCCGGTCGACACCGCTTCTGGTGCAGCTGTTTTTCTTCTTCTACGTGCTGCCGCTGATCGGAATCAGTGCTTCGCCATTGGTCACCGGTGCTTTCGCCCTCGGCCTGCACTACGCGACCTACACCTCGGAGGTGTACCGCTCGGGCATCGACGGTGTGCCCGCGGGGCAGTGGGAGGCCGCCACGGCGCTGAACCTGTCGACGCGGCGCACGTGGACCAACGTCATCCTCCCGCAGGCGATCCCGCGGGTGAT
Source organism: Saccharomonospora sp. NPDC046836 (assembly GCF_040645195.1). NCBI lineage: Bacteria > Bacillati > Actinomycetota > Actinomycetes > Pseudonocardiales > Pseudonocardiaceae > Saccharomonospora > Saccharomonospora sp. NPDC046836. The sequence continues at coordinate 140,596 of NZ_JBEYXW010000003.1, read as the reverse complement.
ACCCGCGCTCGCCAACTACGTGATCGCGATGTTCAAGGACACGCCACAGCTGCTGGCGATCACGGTCGTCGAGATGCTGGGTGGTGCGATCGCCCTCGGCTCCGAGACGTTCCGTTACTCGGAGCCGATCGCGGCCGCCGGCATCGTGTACCTGCTCGTCGCCCTGCTCATGGCCTGGCTGGCGCGGATCGTCGAGCGCCGGTTCGGGCAGGTCCGTGTCTAGAGAGGAAATCCCCGTGACCAACGGTGAATTCATCACCTTCGACGGAGTGCACAAGAGCTTCGGTAACAACGTGGTGCTCGATGACCTGTCGTTCTCGGTCGGTTCGGGCGAGCGGGTGACCCTCATCGGGCCGAGTGGGTCCGGCAAGACCACCATCCTGCGGATGCTGATGACGCTCACCCGCCCTGACCGGGGCACGATCGGCGTCGACGGCGACTACCTGTACCACGAGCGACGCGGTGACACCCTCGTGCCCGCGGGGGAGGCGCACATCCGCAAGGTCCGCAGCCGGATCACCATGGTGTTCCAGCACTTCAACCTGTTCCCCAACATGAAGGTGCTGCGCAACGTCACCGAGGCGCCGATTCATGTGCTGGGCAGGCCGAAGGAGGAGGCCGAGGCCAGGGGCAGGGAACTGCTGGAGATGGTGGGTCTCGCCGACAAGCTCGACGCGCACCCTTCGCAGCTGTCGGGTGGCCAGCAGCAGCGCGTCGCCATCGCGCGGGCGCTCGCGGTCGACCCCGACGTGTTGCTGCTCGACGAGGTGACCTCCGCGCTCGACCCCGAGCTCGCGGCCGAGGTGCTCGACGTGCTGCGCGACATCGCGAAGTCGACGGACGTGACGATGCTGCTGGTGACCCACGCGATGCGGTTCGCGCGGGACGTGTCGGACCGGGTGCTGATGTTCAACGAGGGCAAGATCATCGAGGACGCCGCGCCGGACAAGCTCTTCAACGAACCCGAGCACGACCGAACGCGTTCCTTCCTGCGTTCGGTCATCGACGAGACCTGAGCCGCGGCGCTACCGTCAGGGCATGGGCGAGTACGAACATCTGCTGGTCAAGCGCGAGGGTGACACGATCACCATCACGATGAACCGGGCAGGACGGCGGAACTCCCTGTCCGAGGACCATCTCAGGGAACTTCTGGCGGCGTTCCGGGAGGCGGGCGAGTCCGATGCCACGGGCATCGTGCTCGCAGCCGCCGGGCCGGTCTTCTCCGCCGGGCACGACTTCGCCGACGTGGCCGCGCGTGATCTGCTCGGGGTGCGGGAGCTGCTGCGGCTGTGCACCGAGGTCATGCGCACGATCCAGGCGGTGCCGCAGGTGGTGGTCGCGCGGGTACACGGCCTGGCCACCGCGGCGGGTTGCCAGCTCGTGGCGTCGTGCGATCTGGCCGTTGCCGCGGAGTCGGCGGGCTTCGCGCTGCCGGGTGGCAAGGGCGGCTGGTTCTGCCACACGCCTGCCGTCCCGGTCGCCCGTTCGGTCGGCCGCAAGCGGCTGATGGAGCTCGCGCTGACCGGCGACCCGATCGACGCCGCGACTGCGCTGGACTGGGGACTGGTCAACCGGGTGGTACCCGACGCCGCGCTGGACGAGGCCATCGCCGAGCTGCTGGCCCGCGCCACCCGGGGCAGCCGGGCGGGCAAGGCGCTGGGCAAGCAGACGCTGTACGCCCAGCTGGACCGCCCCGAGGAGGACGCCTACGCCATCGCGATCGAGGTCATGGCGGCGGCGTCGCAGCTCCCCGGCGCACGTGAGGGGATGGCTGCCTTCCTGGAGAAGCGGCACCCCGTCTGGCCGGACTGACCTATCACTGGTGGAGCAGCAGGAGGGCGTAGGCGGCCAGTGACTGGGCATCGGTGATCTCGCCGGAGCGGACCATCTTGTCGAACTCGCCGCGCGTGAACCACCCGGTGCGCATGTCCTGCTCCTCGTGCTCGCGGTCGGGTACCCCCGCCCGCAGCTCGGTGGCCAGGTAGGCGGTGCCGCGCTGGCTGGACATGCCGGCCGCGACGTCGAGAACACCCAGCTCGACGAGGGAACCCGCAACCAGTCCCGTCTCCTCGCGCAGCTCCCGCCGGGCCAGCTCGCGCGGATCCAGCCTGGCCTGCCCCGGCGCTGTGCCCTGCGGGAACTCCCACCGGCGCATGCCGAGCGGGTAGCGGAACTGCTCCACGAGCGTGAGCCGGTCGCCATCCAGCGGGATGACCAGGGCGTAGTGGGGCTTGTCGACCACGCCGTAGATCCCGGCCGAGCCGTCCGGCCGGCGGATCGCGTCCTCGCGGACGGTCATCCAGTCGTTGCGGTACACCTCGCGGGTCGACACGCGCTGTATGGGGTCCACACTCTCAGTCTGCCAAGTCCCTTAGTCTCTCCCCCGTGCGCTTGGTCATCGCTCGCTGCCAGGTCGACTACGCCGGCCGCCTCACCGCTCACCTGCCCATGGCAACCCGGTTGCTGCTGGTCAAGTCGGACGGTTCGGTATCCGTGCATTCGGACGACCGCGCCTACAAGCCGCTGAACTGGATGAGCCCACCGTGCTGGCTCATCGAGGACGGCAACCTCTGGATCGTCGAGAACAAGGCGGGCGAGAAGCTGGTCATCACGATCGAGAGCGTGATCGACGAGGTGAAGCACGACCTCGGAGCCGAGCCCGGCCTGGTCAAGGACGGCGTCGAGGCGCATCTGCAGGAACTGCTTGCCGAGCACATCACCACGCTCGGCGACGGCTACTCGTTGGTCCGCCGCGAGTACCCCACCGCGATCGGCCCGGTCGACATCCTCGCCAGGGACGCCGCCGGCTCGTCGGTCGCCGTGGAGATCAAGCGGCGAGGCGAGATCGACGGTGTCGAGCAGCTCACCCGCTACCTCGAACTGCTCAACCGCGATCCGCTCCTGGCGCCGGTGGCAGGTGTGTTCGCTGCGCAGCAGATCAAGCCCCAGGCCCGCACGCTGGCCGAGGACCGCGGCATCCGCTGCGTGACGTTGGACTACGACGCGCTGCGCGGGATCGAGTCCGACGAGTTCCGCCTGTTCTGACCGGGGCGCGGCGAGTCCCAGGCTCGGGTCAGTAGTTCGGTGAGCGCCTCGGCCGGTTGCGCGCCGGAGGCCGCGTATCGGCCGGCGAAGACGAATGTGGGCACGCCGTTGATACCCATTCGGGCCGCCGCGTTCTCGTCGGCGCGTACCGCGTCGGCGAACTCGGAGCCGGTCAGCACATCTCGGGTGGCATCCGGCTCGAGCCCGGCCTCGGTGCCGAGGCGGATGAGCGTCTCCAGGTCGGACAGGACCGCGCCTTCGCCGGTGTAGGCACGCAGCAGGCGCTCGCGCACGGCCTCGCCGTGGCCCGCCTGCTCGGCATAGTGAGTCAGCCGGTGAGCATCGAAGCTGTTGACGGGATATGCCAGGTCGAGGCGGTAGTCGAGGCCCTCCGCGGCGGCGAGGTCCGCCACCGCCGCCAATCGTTGTGCCGCCTCGGCGGGAGTGCCACCGAGATCACGGCGATGGCGCTCGGGCAGGGTCACCCGCGGCTCGGTGTGCAGGTTCGGATCCAGTTCGAAGCTGCGCCAGCGCACCTGCACGGCGTCGCGATGTGGGAAGGCGGACAACGCCTTCTCGAACCGGCGCTTGCCGATGTAGCACCACGGGCACAGCAGATCGGACCAGATGTCGACAGTCAGGGTGCTCATGGAGCCAGACTAGGCAACGAGCTGACTTTTCGTAAGTACCTACTTTGACGTAAGCTCCTTACCGTGGAACCGGTCACCGATGTCTTCACTGCCGACTGCCCCGGCCGCGAGGTGTTCGGTCACCTCGCCGGTCGCTGGGGCATCCTCATCGTGGCGGCGCTGAGGTCTGGTCCGCTGCGCTTCGCCCAGCTCCGGGACCGGATCGGTGGCATCAGCGAGAAGATGCTGTCCCAGAACCTCGGTGTGCTGTGCCGGGACGGGCTGATCGAGCGTTCGGTAGAGAACTCCCGGCCGCCGAAGGTGAGCTACCGGCTCACGCCACTCGGTGCGGAGTTGATCGACCCGTTGTGGCAGCTGGTCGAGTGGATTGAGCGGCGGACTCCCGACATCCTCGCCGCGCAGCGCCGCCACGACCAGGCCAGCGCGCAAGGGTGACTCCGCCGTTCGCCGTAAACCGGTCACCAAGTGTTGTCGATCCCCGTTGCCGCGGTACCGGCAGTGGAATATCGTGCGGTACTGTGCGTTGCTCTGCTGGATGACGTTGACTCTTGTTTAATCCGGAGGTGGGCCGATGAACGTCCTCGCCCAGGCGGATCTGCGGCTTGATGCGAACGCGGTCGACTATGTGCTGCTGGCCTTCTACTTCACGCTGGTGCTCGCCATCGGCTATCTGGCCCGCCGGCAGGTCTCGACCAGCCTCGACTTCTTCCTGTCCGGCAGGTCGCTGCCGGCCTGGGTGACGGGGCTGGCTTTCATCGCCGCCAACCTCGGCGCGATCGAGGTAATGGGCATGTCGGCCAACGGTGCCCAGTACGGCCTGCCCACGGCGCACTACTTCTGGATCGGCGCGGTACCCGCGATGCTGTTCCTCGGCATCGTGATGATGCCGTTCTACTACGGCTCGAAGGTCCGCAGTGTTCCCGAGTTCATGCTGCGCCGCTTCGGCAAGCCCGCCCACCTGGTCAACGGCATCAGCTTCGCGCTCGCGCAGATCCTCATCGCCGGTGCGAACCTGTTCCTGCTCGCCAGCGTCGTCAACCTGCTGCTCGGCTGGCCGATCTGGGTCTCGGTCGTCCTCGCCGCGGTGATCGTGCTGTCCTACACCGCGCTCGGTGGCCTGTCCGCCGCGATCTACAACGAGGTGCTCCAGTTCTTCGTCATCGTCGCCGCACTGCTGCCGCTGACGATCGTCGGCCTCTACAAGGTCGGTGGCTGGAACGGTCTGGTCGAGAAGGTCACCGGGGGACCGGGCGGCGCCGGCCAGCTCAGCTCCTGGCCGGGCAACCAGCTCACCGGGTTCGGCAGCAACTTCCTTTCCGTGCTGGGCCTGGTTTTCGGCCTCGGGTTCGTGCTGTCGTTCGGCTACTGGACGACCAACTTCGTCGAGGTCCAGCGCGCGATGGCCTCGAAGAGCATGTCCGCGGCGAGGCGGACACCGATCATCGGCGCCTTCCCGAAGATGCTGATGCCCTTCATCGTGATCATCCCGGGCATGATCGCCGGCGTCACCGTCACCGAGCTCGCCGGCGAGAACAATGCCGCCCTGATGAACGGGCAGTCCGCGCCCAGCGGTGCCACCTACAACGACGCGCTGCTGCTGCTCATGCGGGATCTGCTGCCCAACGGAATGCTGGGCATCGCCATCGCCGGCCTGCTCGCGTCGTTCATGGCAGGCATGGCCGCGAACCTCAGCTCGTTCAACACGGTCTTCACCTACGACATCTGGCAGGCCTACCTCCGCAAGGGGCGGTCCGACGACTACTACCTGCGCACAGGGCGAGTGGTGACGGCTGCGGCGACCGTACTGGCGATCGGTACCGCCTTCATCGCGTCCACCTACAACAACCTGATGGACTACCTGCAGCAGCTGTTCTCGTTCTTCAACGCGCCGCTGTTCGCGACGTTCATCCTCGGCATGTTCTGGAAGCGGATGACGGCGACAGCCGGCTGGACCGGGCTGGTCAGCGGCACCGCGGCCGCGGTGGCGGTCTTCCTGCTGGCCGAGACCGGTGTGTGGGACCTGCCGGGTCAGGGTGCCTCGTTCGTCGGTGCCGGTGCGGCGTTCGTGGTCGACATCGTGGTGAGTGTGGCTGTGACCTACGCGACCCAGCCCAAGCCGGCCGGCCAGCTCGTCGGCCTGGTCTACTCGCTGACCCCCAGGGACACGTTGCAGCACTCGACGACGGGCGATGACGCCGGGTGGTACCGCAAGCCCGGGCTGCTCGCAGGCATCGTTCTGGTCCTGACCATTGCGTTCAACATCATCTTCTAGGAGGCGGTAAGCATGGCGAACGGATCGCGCGAGCGCCGCGCAGGCGTTTTCGACATCAGGCTGGTCATCGCGTTGCTCATCGGCGTCTACGGCGCGGTGCTGACGGTGCTGGGCATCGGGTTCATGACGGACTCCGACATCGCCAAGAGCGCGGGCATCAACATCAACCTGTGGGCCGGCATCGGCATGCTCGTGTTCGCGGCGCTGTTCGTGCTGTGGGCACGGCTGCGGCCGATCCTGGTCCCGGTGGAGGCCGAGCCTGCCGCCGAGCGAGCCGCGACAGCTGCCGCGGCGGACTAGCCACAGGCAGGCGCAAGGTCAGGTTGCGCGCGCGGCGTGCGGCCCGCCCCGATAACGTGCACTCGTGTTGAAAGCTGCGCACCGCCGTCCGGTACTCGCGTTCGGTGTCATCCTGCTCGGCCTCGTCGGTGGCTGCGCAGGGGAGGACCTGTCGCGGGCCAACTTCGAGCGCACCACGGTCAGCGCAGAGCCGGGCAGCGGCCAGGGTGACGTGCCGACGGGGCCGATCTCCGACCCGGCCGTCGGCGTCTCCACACTGCGCACCGTGGATCCGTGCGCATTGCTCGGCAGTGGCGTTGTGGACCAGCTCGGCACTGCCGCCGACTTCTACGAGTCCGACTGGGGAGCCTGCCGGGTCGAGGTGCAGGACGCGGGCGGCAAGACCATCAGCGTCTCACTCGATCTCGGCGAGTCGCTCGTGCTCGCGAGCCGGGCGAGCGGCTCCATCGAGGGACTGCCGCTCGTGGAGAGCAAGCTCGATGACACGACCTGCATCGTCACGGCGGTCACGTCGAGGGACCCGGACCTGGGGGTGTCCGCGCAGGTCGGGTACGAGGGCGGCAACGCGTGCGACGCCGGCTACGGCACGCTGCAGCGGGTGGTGCAGGCACTGCGGGCAGGCCCGCCGCAGTACCAGCAGGAGCCAGGTTCGCTCGTCGAGGTCGATGCGTGCACCAGCGTTGACGAGGCAGTGCTCTCCGACGTGCTCAATGGCACCGTGCGCAGGACCCCCATGGGGCTGCACGAATGCAGGCTGGCCGACGGCGGTCAGAGTGCGGTCATGGTCCGCTTCCGCGAGGGCTACCTTCCGGATACGGACGACGAGGGTGTGGCGCCGGTGGACCTCGGCGGCACGCAGGCCGTGCAGCGGCAGAGCACGATTGATCTCGCCGAGTGTGATGTCAGCTGGTTGCACCGGCCCGGTGCCGAGGAAGGCATGGGCGAGCTCGCGGCGGTGACCTACTCGGACTACTCCGACGGCATGACCAAGGACGACGCCTGCGCCAGGGCCGTCGAGGTCGCCAAGACCGTCATCCCGAAACTGCCGCGTGCCTGAGGTCTTTCGCCACTTGGCGCCGGCCCGCCCCGCGTAGTTAGGTTGAGGGGCTGCTACCCGCACAATGCCGTGGCTGGGAGGACGTCGTGAAGAAGATCATCAACGACCCGGCGATCGTGGTCACCGAGTCGCTCAGGGGGCTGGCCGCCGCGCATTCCGACCTGCTTCGCGTGGGATACGACCCGAACCATGTCGTCCGCGCGGATGCGCCCGTGAATGGCAAGGTCGCCATCATCTCGGGCGGCGGCTCAGGGCATGAACCAATGCACGCGGGTTTCGTGGGCCCGGGCATGCTGGATGCGGCGGTGCCGGGCGCCGTGTTCACCTCGCCGACGCCGGATGCGGTGCAGGCCGCGGTCCAGGCGACCACGGGTGCGGCGGGTGCCCTGCTGATCGTGAAGAACTACACCGGCGACGTGCTGAACTTCGAGACGGCCGCGGAGCTCGCCGCGGCCGAGGAGCTCGACGTGCGCAGCGTGGTGATCGACGACGACGTCGCTGTTGCCGACTCGACGTTCACCGCGGGCAGGCGGGGCGTCGGCGGCACCGTGCTGCTGGAGAAGCTCACCGGTGCAGCGGCAGAGCGTGGTGCCCGGCTCGATGAGGTCGAGGCGCTGGCACGGAAGGTGATCGGCCAGGTGCGCTCGATCGGCGTGGCGCTGACGGCACCCACGGTGCCGCACGTCGGCGAGCCGAGCTTCGACCTCGGTGCCGACGAGATCGAGTTCGGCATTGGTATCCACGGCGAGCCGGGCCGCGAGCGGATCAAGGCCGAACCGGCCGACACGCTGGTGGAACGCATGATCTCGGCGGTCGCGGAGGACCTGCCGTTCGGGGACGGCGACGAGGTGCTGCTGTTCACGAACTCGATGGGTGGCACGCCGCTCATCGAGCTGTACCTCGCGCACGGCATCGCCGAGCGGTTGCTGGCCGAGCGCGGCATCCGGGTCACTCGCAGGCTCGTCGGGCCCTACATCACGAGTCTGGAAATGCAGGGGATCAGCGTGACACTGTTGCGTATGGACGATGAGCTGACCGAACTGTGGGATGCCCCGGTGAACACGCCGGCACTGCGTTGGCGGATGTGATGGGGTGCGGTGCCACTGATGTCGTGGCCGTGCTGCGAGCCGGTGCCGACACTGTTGCGCTGCACCGGGTGGAGCTGACCGATTTGGACCGCCCCATCGGCGATGCCGACCACGGCGAGAATCTCAACCGTGGGTTCGCCGCGGTAATGTCCGCATTGGACTCTGCGGTGCCGGAAACACCAGGCGGAGTACTGAAGATCGCCGCCAGCACGCTGATCTCGAAGGTCGGCGGGGCAGCGGGGCCGCTGTACGGCACCGCTTTCCTGCGCGCCGCCACCACACTCGGAGACAAGTCCGAATTGGACGCTGCGGCAGTGGTTGGCGCGCTGCGGGCGGCGCTGGCGGGCGTGGTCGCGCGCGGCAAGGCCGACGTCGGCGACGCGACGATGGTCGACGCGCTGGCCTCCGCGGTCGTGGCAGCCGAGGCGGCGGAGACCGACGGTATCGCTGGGCTCCTCGCCGCGGCCGCCGATGCCGCCGGCACCGGTGCCGAGTCGACCATTCCGCTCATCGCCCGCAAGGGCAGGGCGTCCTACCTCGGCGAGCGCAGCATCGGTCACCTCGACCCCGGTGCCCGTTCCACCGCTCTGCTGTTACGCGCGTTCGCCGAGGCCGTGCGATGAGGGTCAGCCTGGTGATCGTGGCGCACAGCCGCCAGCTGGCCGAGGGCGTGGCGGAGCTCGCTGGGCAGATGGCCCCGGACGTCACCCTGCTCGCCGCGGGCGGGCTGCCCGGTGGCGGCATCGGTACCGACTTCGATCTGACGGTCGCGGCCGTGCAGCGGGCCGACGTCGGTGCCGGCGTGGTCCTGCTCTACGACCTCGGCAGCGCGCAGATGACCGCGGAGCTGGCCGTGGAGTCGCTGCCCGATCCCGGCGCCGCCGTGGTGGTCGACGCGCCGCTGGTGGAGGGCGCGGTGGCCGCCGCGGTGGCAGCGCAGGGCGGTGCCGACCGGGCGGCCGTCGCCGAGGCGGCGGCCTCGGCCGGCGCACCCGCCGAGCTGGGGCAGCCGGCCCCGGAGATGGGAGCGGCACAGCGCACGCGGCTGACCCTGCAGAACGAGATCGGCCTGCACGCCCGCCCCGCGGCCCTGCTCGTGCGCAGCATCGCCGGTCTCGACGCCGACGTCCGGATCCGGCTGGGCACTGAAGAGGCTGATGGGCACAGCGTTCTCGCGCTGATGTCGCTGTCCGCGCGCAAGGGTGACCTGATCGAGATCGCGGCCACCGGCCCGCAGGCGGACGAGGCCATCCACCGCATCGAGGCACTTGCCGCGCGGAACTTCGACGAGTGACGCGCCGGTGAGCTCGACCCGGCGTCGCGACCTCTGAATGTGACAATTCGCCTGTCATCGCCGATAAACCGGCATGCCGACAAGGCTCGTCGTCGTCCTGCTGGCCGCCCTTCTGCTGCTGGCCGGCTGTATCCGTGTGCAGGGGACACCCATGCCCGGCGAAGCCGGGCCGTTGCGGGGTCGCGCGGTCTTCGGCGACCTGAACACGGTCGACTACTGCAGCCTGTTCCAACCGGCGCCGCTGCGCGCCATCAACGCGAGGACCGGGCCAGCCGAGAGCAGTTTTCTGACGTGCACAGTGGACGTCGCCACTGCGTCAGGTCCGGTTGTGCTGACCATCGGCTACCTCGACGACGCCGAGCACAGCCAGTTCGCAGGGAACGTCAACGAGGTACGTGCCCTCCCGCGTGAGCTGTCCGTGCGCAGTTACGACACCTATGAACCCGGCTGGTGCTTCAAGTACCTGTTGTTTTCCGACGGTGTCAACCTGGAGGTCGCTGCCCGGGGCGAGGGGCAGGCCAGGGAGACGCTGTGCTTGGTCGCAGGCGCCGCGGTGGACGGAGTGCGGCAGAACATCGTCACCGGCAAGGTCGAATGGCTGACCTTCCGGCAGAACTCGCTCGGCCGGACGGATGCCTGCTCGCTGGCCCGTGCAGACGAGGTTGCGGCGATCGTCGGCGCAGCCGCGGCACCGTGGCAGCCGCTGATCGGTCACTGGTGCCAGTGGGGAGGTGCGCAAGCCGATGCGCCCTCGGTGAAGATCGAGTACGCGTTGCACGACGTACGGACGCCGGGAAGTCCGGCCTACGACGACGCGATCGGCGGCAGGCAGGCGCGCGTGGTGCCACTGGCTGCGGGCTACTGTGCGGTGGAGTCGCCGCACATCGCCTTCACCGAGAACGACCCCTACGCAATAGAGATCATTTCGGTCTACGCTTACCTCCCCGGTGTGCCGGATGCGTGTCCCGTCGCCCGCCGGCTCGCGGAACTGATCTGGCCTCGGCTCCCGCCGACGCCGAGATGAAGGCGGTCTGATGAACAAGCTCGTCCGGGGCTGGCTCGCGGCTGTGCTCCTGCTGCTCGCGGGCTGCGCGAGCCCGGTCGCAGGCATGGCCGCCCCGGATCCCGAGGTGCTGCGGGAGATCGAGCGGGAGCGGCAGCGCAACGAGCCGCTGTCGGCGCAGGACGCGCTCGGTGACTTCACGACCGTCGACTACTGCAGCCTGCTCGACGTGGAAGCTCTTGCCCCGCCCATGCGGATCGACGGTGACCCGCTCCCGTCGTTCGAGTACTGCGATCTGCCGGTCACCATGGACGGTTCCACCGTGACGGTGAGTGTCGGCATGTTGCGGGAACGGGAGACCGGGACGGGCCAGGTCGTGGACCCTGACAAGGAACTGCCGCGCCAGCTGACCATGGAGCGGATGCCGGGCGCAGGGGAGTGCTACCTGTACATCGTGTTCCCGGACGACTACCAGCTGCAGGTCCACGCGACCACCTACGCGGCGGGGGCCGAGCCGGGTGACATCCCGGAGGAACAGCTGTGCCTGCTGTCGGAGACTGTTCTGGACCTGGTGGTCGAGTCACTGGCCGAGGAGAAGCCGGTGCGGCATTTCAGTTTTGCCGACAACTCCTTCGGCAGCGTGGACGCCTGCGGGGACGGGGCGCCGATGCTGGACGGCGGCCAGCTGGCCGCGGTGCTGGGAGAGGGCGAGGCACAGCAGATCCCGGTTCCCAGTGGGCACTACTGCCGTTGGGAACTGGGTGAGGCCTACGCCTCGGTGGCCATGTATGTCGGCGTGCCCCCGCAGGAGGGGGCGGGGACCGTGCGGGAGTCGATCGCGGGCCGGGAGGCGTTCGTGTACGAAAGCGGCGGCGAGATGTGCGTGATCGAGCTGCCGCATCAACCCTTCGCGGGCGCGAGCAACGGCGAGGTGGAGTTCGCGGGCATCTTCGTGCGCGGCGTGACTCGCAAGCCTCCCTGCGAGGCTGCCCGCGCCATGGCGGGTGCGGTCTGGCCGAAGCTGCCGGCGAGCTGATCCGGCGACTCGAGCTCAGCAGTCGTGCCGGTCGTGAATCCAGGCTCGCTGGCCGGCGAGGTAGGGCTCGATGTCAGGCACGGAGATCAAGGCAAGCTCGGCCGGATCGATACCGTGTGTCCAGTACCAACGCGTAACGGTCATCGAACCGCCACGCGGCCTGCCACCCCGTATCGGCTTCCCAGTACCGGAAACCACGCGGCCGCCCGTCGACCGGAATCTCGACTCCGGAGGTCGGCGCCGGCTCAGGAGCCCTCCGGCGAAAGCGCATCGCCAGCTCGCGGTCCAGCGGCCGACCTTCCAGCACGTGACCGAACTGGAGCTCTTTCACGAGCTGACCGGGGGACTGTCGCGTCGTGAACACGAGCACCAGTGCCGCGTCCGGGTCTTCGGCATCACCGTGCTGAAGTCCGCCCGTGGCCAACTCGCCCCTATCGGCGAAGGACCACTGCGCGGTCATGCGAAGCCCCGTCCATCCGGAAACACCCCACATAGGCGCTGTCGCGGAAGCCTCGCGCATCATGGTCTGCACGCCCGCGTAGTACTTCCAGAACCGCTTCACTTCGCGGCGACGGCGGAACCCCATCGGCTCAGCCGCTAGCCGCAGCCGCAGGCGCCGCCGCAGCAACCGCCTCCGCCTCCGGCTGGAGTGGGAGCGCTCGCGGAACCGGTGAGGGCAACGGTGGTGAGGAGCTTGACGGTGTCGCCGTGGCCGTCCGGGCAGCTCGCCGGTGCACCCGACTCGCTCATCGGCCGGCTGAGCTCGAACGTGGACGTGCATTCGCGGCAGCGGTAGGCGTAGGTCGGCATGCCGCTGATTATCGCGTCTACCCGAGCGGGGTGGGAAGCTTGGCTGGTGGATCTTCCCGTCATCGCGCGCGACACACCGCACCTCAGCGAGGTGGTGCCCTCGTTGCTGCACGCCCTCGGCGTCCCCGGATTCACGAGCACGCTCGACGTACCCGAGCTCTCCCGCGCGTGCGTGCTGCTGATCGACGGTCTCGGCTGGGAACTGCTCGACGCGCATGCCGATGTTGCGCCGGTGTTGAACAGCCTGCGCCGCGTCCCGCTACGGGTCGGCTACCCGGCGACCACCGCGGCGGGCCTGGCGGCGATCGGTACCGGCGTCGCGACGGGTGAGCACGGCATGGCGGGTTACACCTTCGACGTTCCCGGCGTGGGCGTGCTCAACACGTTGAGCTGGCGCCACCATCCTGGCGGTCCGGATCTGACCGACACCCTGCCCGCCGAGCAGGTGCAGCCGCTGACGACCACGTTCTCCCGCGCCGCGGCGGCCGGAGTGAGTACCAGCGTGGTCTCGTCGAAGGCATTCGACGGCACCTCGTTCACTCGCGCGGTGCTGCGTGGCGGGCAGTACGTCGGTGTGCGCGCGCTCGGCGATCTCGCGGCCGCCACCCTGGCGGCGTTGCGCCCCGACCGCGCGTTCTGCCACGCCTACCACGCCGACCTCGACACGATGGGCCACATCTACGGCCCCGGCTCACCCGCCTGGCGCCTGCAGCTCGGCCAGGTCGACCGGCTGGTGGAGTCGCTGGTGGCCGGGTTGCCTGCGGGATCGCTGTTCGCGGTCGTCGCGGATCACGGCATGGTCCAGCTCGACGACACCGTGGTCGACCTGGATGCCGAACCGGAGCTGTCCACCGGGGTGCGTGTGGTGGCGGGGGAGCCGCGGGCCCGGCACGTCTATGCCGAGGACGGGGCGGCGCCGGACGTGCTGGCCGCCTGGCGGGAGACGTTGGGCACGCGGGCCTGGGTACTGGAACGGGACGAGGCGATCGAGCAGGGCTGGTTCGGCCCCAGGGTGGCCGATCAGGTGCGGCCGCGGATCGGCGACGTCGTGGCCGCCGCGCGCGGCAACTCCGGCATGTTGCGCCGCCAGGCCGAACCCAAGGAGTCCGCGCTGATCGGCCAGCACGGCTCGTTCACCACCGCCGAGCAACTGGTCCCGTTCGCGGTCGCCTACGGCTGAGTAGCGGTGTCCGGCGCCCGTTACCGTGGGATGTATGCCCCGACGTAACCGCCAGCGCCGCGACGCGCGTGAGCCCGGTGCCCGAGCGGGCTGGGCACAGGCGGAGTCGGGTGCCGATGGAGAGTGGCTGGTGCGCACCGTGCCGGGTGCGCAGGCGGTGAAGGCCTACCGGTGCCCCGGTTGTGACCACGAGATCCAGCCCGGGGTCCCGCATGTGGTCGCCTGGCCTGCTGACGAGACCGGCTCGGTCGCCGACCGGCGGCACTGGCACCGCGCGTGCTGGCAGGCGAGGGCCCGGCGCAGGCCGACCCGGCGCCGTTGAGTTGCCGGGCTGCTTGGCGACAGAATTCGGCCCATGACCGATCTCCCCCTGGTTCTGCTGCACGCCTACCCACTCGACGCTCGAATGTGGAACGGGGTGCGCGCGCCGCTGGCCGCACGGACCCGCGTGATCACACCCGATCAGCGTGGACTCGGCCGGACCGAGCTGCCCGGCACCGACCGCGCGCCCAGCCTGGACGACGCCGCGCGCGACGTCGTCGCACTGCTCGACCGGCTCGAACTGGACCGGGTCGTGCTGGGTGGCTGCTCGATGGGCGGGTACGTCACGCTGGCCGTGCTCAGGACGGCACCCGAGCGCATTGGCGGGCTGGTGCTGATCGACACCAGGGCGACGGCGGACACCGACGAGGCGAGGGCCACCCGGCTCGCCACCGCCGAGCGAGCCGAGTCCGAGGGTGTCGCGAGCTGGCTCGCGGAGGCCATGCTGCCCAACCTGCTCGCCGCGGAGACGCTCCGGTCGAGGCCCGAGGTCGTGGGCGCCACCCGTGAGCTGATCGAAGCCCAGCAACCGGCCGGCGTGGCCTGGGCACAGCGGGCGATGGCGGCCCGGCCGGACTCGATGGACGCGCTGCGCGGGGCAGACGTGCCCGTGCTCGTGATCGTGGGGGAGCAGGACGCCGTCACACCGCCGGATGCCGCCCGCGCCATGGCCGAGGCATTGCCGAGCGCACGGCTGGTCGAGATTCCCGGCGCGGGTCACCTGACCCCGCTCGAGGCGCCGGATCGGGTGGCAGGCGCCATCCTCGACTGGCTCCCGTAGGCACTGCGCCGTGACACAGCTAACACCGCTGGGCCGTGTGGGACACCGCTCGCGCTGCCGGGACGAGCCTCACCAGCACGTTCGGTTGTCCGGCGGGTAGCGCGGCCCGGTCCGGCAGACAGCCGGACGTGTCGCCAGGGCGTGTTCCGGAAGCGACATACCCGACCCGGATGGGGCGGATCACTCCAGCCGGTGCGCAGGTCGGAAAACCATGCGGGCTACGATCCACCTAGCCAACGTGGGTCCCCGCCCGTGGCGAGCAAGGAACGCGGGGTTATCGAGTGCAGGAGGCAGGAGTGACGGCCGTAGCCCCCCAGCCGATCGCGACGCGCCCATACCCGGCGCAGAAGACGGCGAAGGGTTCGTACCTGCTGCGGTTGTTCCGCACGACGGACCACAAGCAGATCGGCATCATGTATCTGGTCACGTCGTTCGCCTTCTTCATGGTGGGCGGCGCGATGGCGATGCTCATCCGCACCGAGCTGGCCCAGCCAGGACAGCAGTTCCTGTCCCAGGAGCAGTACAACCAGCTGTTCACCATGCACGGCACGATCATGCTGCTGCTGTATGCGACGCCGATTCTGTTCGGGTTCGCCAACTTCATTCTGCCGCTGCAGATCGGCTCGCCCGACGTGGCGTTCCCGCGGCTGAACGCGTTCTCGTACTGGCTGTACCTCTTCGGCGGCCTGATCGTGGTCTCCGGATTCCTCACCCCGGGTGGCGCCGCCGACTTCGGCTGGTTCGCCTACACGCCGCTGTCGGATGCGATCCACTCCCCGGGTGCGGGTGCCGACCTGTGGATCTCCGGCCTGATCGTCTCGGGTCTCGGCACGATCCTCGGTGCCGTCAACATGATCACCACGATCGTGTGCCTTCGCGCGCCCGGTATGACGATGTGGCGGATGCCCATCTTCACCTGGAACATCCTGATCACGAGCGTCCTGATCCTGCTCGCGTTCCCGATCCTCACCGCGGCGCTGATGGGCCTGCTGGCCGACCGGCACATCGGTGCGCACGTGTTCGACCCCGCCACCGGCGGTGTCATCCTGTGGCAGCACCTGTTCTGGTTCTTCGGCCATCCCGAGGTCTACATCGTTGCGTTGCCGTTCTTCGGCATCGTGTCGGAGATCTTCCCTGTGTTCAGCCGAAAACCGATCTTCGGTTACAAGGGCCTGGTCTGGGCGACGCTGGGAATCGCCGCGCTGTCGGTGGCGGTGTGGGCGCACCACATGTACGCCACCGGCGCGGTGCTGCTGCCGTTCTTCTCCTTCATGACCTTCCTGATCGCGGTGCCGACCGGTGTGAAGTTCTTCAACTGGATCGGCACGATGTGGAAGGGCCAGCTCAGCTTCGAGACGCCGATGTTGTTCTCCGTCGGCTTCATCGTCACGTTCCTCTTCGGTGGCCTGACCGGCATCCTGCTCGCTGCGCCCGCCATCGACTTCCACGTGTCGGACAGCTACTTCGTGGTGGCGCACTTCCACTACGTGCTCTACGGCACGATCGTGTTCGCGACCTTCGCCGGGATCTACTTCTGGTTCCCCAAGATCACCGGCCGGATGATGGACGAACCGCTGGGCAAGCTGCACTTCTGGACGACGTTCGTCGGCTTTCACGCGACGTTCCTGGTGCAGCACTGGCTGGGCGCGGAAGGTATGCCCCGCCGCTACGCCGACTACCTGACCACCGACGGCTTCACCACGCTGAACACGATCTCCACGATCGGCGCCTACATCCTGGGCGCCTCGACGCTGCCGTTCATCTGGAACGTGTTCAAGAGCTACCGCTACGGCGAGGTCGTCACGGTGGACGACCCGTGGGGTTACGGCAACTCGCTCGAATGGGCCACCAGTTGCCCGCCGCCACGGCACAACTTCACCGAGCTGCCGCGGATCCGCTCCGAGCGTCCTGCGTTCGAGCTGCACTACCCGCACATGGTCGAACGGCTGCACAGCGAAGGGCACATCAGCTTCACCGGTAAGGCCCTGCCACATCCGGATGGCGAACCGGCATCGACCGAGGTGCTCACCGGGGCCGCCAGCCAGGGCAAACCTGACAAGGACACGGCCGAACAGTGAGCAGCACGCCTGTCCTGATCACCACGACGGGGCCGGACAAGCCGGGCGTCTCCTCGGTGCTGTTCGCGGCGTTGACGCGGCACGGGGTCGAGGTTCTCGACGTCGAGCAGGTGGTGATCCGCGGACAGCTGGTGCTCGGTGTGCTGGTCGGTGTAGAGAGTGATGCCGAGGCGCTGCAGGAAGCGGTCGAGCAGGCCATGGCGTCGGTGTCCATGCAGGTCGAGGTCCGGATCGGCGCGGCCATTGGCAGTGACCCGTTCGCGCAAGGCCGGCAGGGCTCCACGCACGTTCTGGTGCTGCTCGGCCGTCCGGTGACGGCACGTGCGTTCACCGAGGTGGCGCGCCGGCTGGCCGCGGTGAACGCCAACATCGACACGATCCGCAGCATCGCCGACTACCCGGTGACCGGTCTCGAGGTGTACGCCTCGGTGGCCAAGGACACTCCGGAGGCGGACGCCGAGCTGCGCTCGATGCTCGCCGATGTCGGTTCGCGCGGTGGTCTGGATGTCTCGATCGAACGTGCCGGCCTGTCGCGCCGCGCGAAGCGGCTCGTCGTGTTCGACGTCGACTCCACGCTCATCCAGGGCGAGGTGATCGAGATGCTCGCCGCCTACGTCGGGGTCGAGCCGCAGGTGCGGGAGATCACCGAAGCCGCCATGCGTGGCGAGCTCAACTTCACCGAATCGCTCGAACGGCGTGTCGGCCTGCTGGAGGGCCTGCCCGAGTCCGTGCTGGACGAGGTGGCCGATGCCATCACGTTGACTCCCGGCGCGCGGACCACCGTGCGCACGCTGAAGCGGCTCGGCTTCCGGTGTGGTGTGGTTTCCGGCGGCTTCACCCGCATCATCGACCGCCTCGTCGCCGATCTCGGCCTCGACTTCGCTGCCGCGAACGAGCTGGAGATCGTCGACGGCAAGCTCACCGGCCGGGTGACCGGCGAGATCATCGACCGCGCTGGGAAGGCGGAGGTGCTGCGCCGGTTCGCGGCGGGTTACGGCATCCCCATTGGACAGTGCGTTGCCGTCGGTGATGGCGCCA
Organism: Saccharomonospora sp. NPDC046836; assembly: GCF_040645195.1. Classification (NCBI taxonomy): domain Bacteria; kingdom Bacillati; phylum Actinomycetota; class Actinomycetes; order Pseudonocardiales; family Pseudonocardiaceae; genus Saccharomonospora; species Saccharomonospora sp. NPDC046836. The sequence goes on along the minus strand of NZ_JBEYXW010000003.1, from coordinate 122,643 downwards.
ACGACATCGACATGCTGTCGGCGGCTGGAATGGGCATCGCGTTCAACGGCAAGCCCGCGCTGCGGGAGGTCGCCGATGCCGCGCTGTCCTACCCGTATCTCGACGCCGTGCTGTTCATGCTCGGCGTGACGCGTGCGGAGGTCGAGGCGGCGGACGCCGCGGACGGCCTTCCGCTCGTGCGGCCGTGACGTTCATCCTCGAACCGCTCGCGGGACGGTACGCCTCGTGGCTCGGGCTGTCCGCCGAGCAGACCGCCGTTCCCGACGCCCCGCCGGACCAGGTGCGTGCGATGCCGGTGGTGCTGCGGATGGAGAAGGCCGAGCCACCGTCGCGTACCCCGCTGCTGGAGGCGGCGGCGACCGCGGCGCTCGCGGTGTGTCTCGACGAGCGTGCCGCCGAGGGCGGCGAGTGGCATGAGCCCGTGCGCACGTGGCTCGCCGGGCACATCCGCAAGGTCGCCCGGCGGGCGCGTGGCGCGCACTGGCGTGCCGTGCAGGACCTGCCGGGGGTGACGGTGGAGGTGGCCGGAGCGCAGGCGCGTGCGTTGCTGCCCTGCCGGGTCGCCGACCTGCCGAAGGAGGTGGCCAGGTTGCAGGTCTCCGGCAGCGACCTGCCCCTCGACGAGCCCGGTCCGGCGCCGGCTGACCTGCCGCGGCTGCTGCTCAACCCGGAGATCACCATGACCGTCGGCAAGGCCGCGGCGCAGGTCGGGCACGGCACGATGCTGCTGGCTGCGCTACTAGACAAGGACGACCTGGCGTCCTGGCGCGACCGCGGCTTCCGGTGCGCGGTGCGTCCGGCCACGCCAGCCGAATGGGCGAGGCTGTACCCGACTGATCCGGCTGCCGCCTGGCGGGACCGCACGGTCGTCGTCGTGCGCGATGCCGGCTACACCGAGATCGCTCCTGGCACCGTTACGGTGCTGGCCCAGTGGCGACGGTGAAGCCAGCTCGTATTGATTTTGCAAGCGGCGCCAGCCGTTTGCTGTGGGGCACGCAGCCCGCGCCGCTACCTGCACCGCCAAGCAAACCACCAACAAGAACCTACTGGCTGCTGGCTTGCCAGACTACGTAGGCCTCGTCGGCGTCGGTGGTCATGGCTTCGACGAACTTGTCGTGGTCGAAGCCGGGCAGCGCCTGCAGCCGCTCGATGAGGGCGTTCGCCGCGGGATCGCCGCTGGGCACCGCGGTTCCCGTGCCGTTGGCCCCCGCCAGCATGAGGAAGACGTCCTCGTTCCACGGACCCTCCGGGATGACGCGAACGACCACCGCGGAAAGCTCCGACCAGGTGACGGACTCCTCGGTACCGTCAGCCAGCTGGCGGCGCACACCGGTGTCGTCCACGCTGACCGACCGCGACTGTGCGTTGGATGAGTCGGGGAACAAGTTCTCTCCCTTACCCTTTGGTTCCGATCACCGTAGTGCCTCGCCCGTTGGCGCTCAGTTCGGGGCGGCGGCATCAAGGCGGCGCAGCGCGTCCCGCACCACCGTAGGGTCGTGCGTCGGCCACAGCGGCGGCAGCGAGTTCCGCAGGAACCCGCCGTACCGCGCGGTCGCCAGGCGGGAGTCGAGCACTGCGACCACACCCTTGTCGGCCATCGCGCGGTGCAGGCGACCGGCTCCCTGCGCGAGCAACAACGCCGCATGCGTGGCCGCCACGGTGAGGAAACCGTTGCCGCCACGAGCCTCGACGGCACGCTGCCGGGCCGAGGCGACCGGATCGTCCGGTCGCGGGAACGGCAGCCGATCCACGAGCACCAGCTGCAGAGCCGGTCCCGGCACGTCCACGCCCTGCCACAGGCTCAGCGTGCCGAACAGGCAGGTGCGCGGATCGTCGGCGAACTTGCCGACCAGCAGTGCCGTGGCGTCCTCGCCCTGGCACAGGATCGGGTACTTGACGCGATCGCGTAGCTCCTCGGTCGCCTGCTTGGCGGCTCGCATCGACGAGAACAGCCCGAGCGCGCGGCCGCCCGCGGCGTCGATGAGCTCGGCGATCTCGTCGAGGGTGGGCTCGCCGAGGCCGTCCCTGCCCGGCGGCGGCAGGTGTTTGGCGACGTAGAGGATGCCGTTGCGGCGATAGTCGAAGGGCGAGCCGACATCGAGGCCGCTCCACCGTGGGCCGTCGCTGTCGGCAGGCGCCGGTTTGTCCGTCGCGGTGCCCTCGGCCTTCACCGTCGGCTTGGGTGACGGTGGCAGGCCCCATTGCCGGGCCAGTGTGTCGAACGCACCGCCGAGCGCCAGCGTCGCCGAGGTCAGCACCGTGGTGCTGCGGGCGAACACCCGTTCCCGCAGCAGGCCGGCCACCGACAGTGGCGCGACGTGCACCGCGGGCGGGCGCGGTGAGGCCGAGTACCGGTCGTTGGAGAGCCAGACGACGTCGTGCCGGTGCGCCTGGTCCTCGTCGAATGCGTCCAGCAGCCGCACCGCGGTGTCGTGCACGTCGTCGAGCAGCGACCTGGCGAGCTTGCGCGCCGTCGCCTCGTCGACGTCCTCCTTACGCTCCGACCCCAGTGCGGTCAGGCAGGCGTGGGCGGCGTCGCGGATCACCGTGAGGGCACCGCCGAGCGGTTGCGGGAGTGCGTCCATCCGGCCCGCAGGCGAATCGTCGAGCACGAGTGCGAGCCCGTCACCGGCCTCCAGCAGCCGGTCGGCGATGCCTGCGTCGATCAGCCTGCCGCAGCGCCGGGTGGCTGCCGAGATCATCGACGTGGTCAGCTCGGCGGTGGCCGCCGACGTCACCCTGTCCACGAGCTCGTGTGCCTCGTCGATGATCACCAGCTCGTGCTCGGGCAGGACCTGGTACTCCTGCAGCGCGTCGATCGCGAGCAGCGCGTGGTTGGTCACCACGATGTCCGCCCGCCCCGCCTCGGCGCGGGCTTGCTCGGCGAAGCAGTCGGTGCCGACCGGGCAGCGTGCGACTCCAAGGCATTCCTTGGCGGTGACCGCAACCTGCCGCCAGGCCTGTTCCGACACACCGGGCACCAGCTCGTCCCTGTCGCCGGTCTCGGTGTCGGACGACCACTCGTGCAGTCGTTTGACCTCACGCCCGACCCGGGACGCCGCGAAGGCGTCGAACAGCGCCGTGTCCTCCGGCTCCTCCGGCGCTCCGGTGTGCACCCGGTGCATGCACAGGTAGTTGCGCCTGCCCTTGAGGATCGCGAACGTGGGCTCGCGCCCCAGCGGCTTCTTCAGTGCCTTGGCAAGCCTCGGCAGATCCCGGTCCACCAGTTGCCGCTGCAGGGCGATGGTGGCGGTCGAGACCACCGCGGTCGCCTCGCGCTCGACGGCGTACCGGATCGCGGGCACCAGATAGGCCAGCGATTTGCCGGTCCCGGTGCCGGCTTGCACGGCGAGATGCTCTCCGGTGCGGATCGCCTTGCCCACCGCCTCGGCCATCTCCACCTGTCCCTCGCGCTCGGCGCCGCCCACGGCGTCGACGGCGTGGACGAGGAGTTCGCGAACGCTGGGGAGTCGGGAGCGGTCACCGGGCACGGCAACAGACGTTACCGGTAGCCACTGTCAAGACCGTCCGCGGTCGCCGCCTGCCCGTCGCGCAGTGATCACGAAAGGGCCATTCGCAGCTCACCCATACGTCAGGAACCGGACATAACGTCGGCGAGTCCGTCTCCCTTGACCCCAGCGAGGAACCCCCGTGATGAGACGCAGATCTGTCCGGCTGCTTGCCGCCGCGCTCGCGTTGGCGTTCGTCGGCCCCGCGCTACCGCAGGTCGCGGCCGCCGCACCCGGTGACGTCGTGGTCCGCGAGTCGTTCGACGGCCCGACGGTGCCGGCCGGCTGGACGCCGGTCGCAGGCACCTGGCAGGTCAGCGACGGTCGCCTGGTCAACACGGCACCCGGCACGCTGTCCCGGATCACCTTCGGCCGGCATCTGAACGACTTCCGCGCCGAGGCCACCATCCGGTTCGAGGCCGTGAACAACGCGAGCCGGTGGGCGGGCATCGTGCTCGACACCGATCCCGCGGGTGCCGTGCCGTGGAGCCAGGCGATCATGCGCTCGCAGTCCACCGCGAACAACGGCATCGAGTTCGCCGGCCGCACCAAGGGCAACACCTGGGACGTCACCGACACCGCCTCGGCCCCGCACGACGCCGGGACCGGGCGGGACATCCGGGTGAGCATCGAGGTGCACGGCGGCCGCGCGACGTGGACCTTCGACGGCCAGACCGTGCTGACGACCACCCAGGTGCAGCGCAGCAGCGGCGGCGTGCTCGGGTTCATCGCCGACGGGGCGCGCATCAGCATCGACGACGTCGTGGTCACCGAACTGGAGCCGCTGCCGGTGACACAGCCGGACGGCGCGTTGCCGCTGACCGTCGCGCACCGCGGTTACTCGTCGGTGGCACCGGAGAACACACTGGCCGCCATCGAGGCGGGGATCCGGGCCCGCGCAGAGTACGTCGAGATCGATGTGCACAGCACCGCCGACGGTGTTCCCGTCGTCATGCATGACTCCACAGTGGACCGTACGACGGACGGCTCCGGCGTGGTGTCCGCGCTGAGCGCCGACTACGTCACCAGCCTCGACGCCGGATCGTGGTTCTCGCCGGGCTTCGCAGGCCAGCGTGTGCCGACGTTGGACCAGGTGCTCGATGCCATCGACAACAGCGGCCCGACACTGTTGCTGGAGATCAAGGGGCCGGAAACGCGAGCCGAGACCGAGCGCATCGTCTCCGCCGTGCGCGAACGGGACATGGCCGACCAGGTGCTGTTGCAGAGCTTCGACGAGCAGGTGCTGCGCGACGCGCGTGAGCTCGCTCCCGAGATCCCACGGGGCCTGCTGCGCTCGGTGCTGGACATCGATCCGCTGGCTACGGCGCAGGCGTTCGGCGTTGTCGCCTACAACCCGTCGGTGGCGGCGCTGCGGACCCGGCCGGACGTGGTGGACCGGCTCAACGACGCCGGTATCGCTGTCATGCCTTACACGATCGACGACCCCGCCAGCTGGCGGCAGCTGGCCGAGCTCGGCGTGGACGCGGTCATCACCAACAAGCCAGGTGAGCACGTTGGCTGGCGGCAGCGTGCGGAGCAGGAGGAGACCGCAGAACCGGCAGTGACGATCACCGCACCGGCCAACGGGGCGGAGCTGCGCCGGTACGCCTCGGCGGCCGTCGCCGTCGACGCACGCAATGCCGAGACCGTGACGGTCACCCTCGACGGCAGCCCACTCGACCCGGCGCAGCCACTCGACCTGCGTGGCCTTGCCGCAGGGGAGCACAAGCTGACCGCGGTCGCCAGCGGTCCTGGCGGCACGGTCGAGACCTCGTCGACGTTCGAGGTGGTCGTCGATGTCACCGGGGTCCGGGTATTGGTCGCCGAGGCGGGAGTCTCGCCGACGGCGACCGCCGAGATCCTGCGGCACCTCGACGCGAGCAGGTGGCGGCTTGCCGAGCAGGCCGTGCGGCGCGCCGGTTTCATCCCGGACGAGAAGCAGGTGATCCTCGGCGACATCCGTACCCTGCGCGAGGGCTGAGTCGCCGTCACTGCCGGCGGCGTTCACACGAGTGGGTGGTGTGGGCGTCGCCGGGTCAGGGGCCGGCGCGGGCTCGCCGATGTCGTGTGCGGACCAGTGCGGTCCGCGAGGCGATGGCGATGTCGGGAGGAGCTGACGATGACGAAGATCCACAAGGCGATGGTGGTGGCGATCCTGGCTGGGGGAGCGCTGGCCGTTCCGGCCCCCGCGCAGGCAGCGCCCACCTCGACCCCCTCGACCGCGTCGGCCTCGCTCGGTGAGGTCGACATCGTCGTCGGGGGCACGCCGGCGCAGGCCGCGCCGATCGCGCCGTGCGACGTCGCCGGGCCGGAGGCCGGAAACTCGCGCGGTGCCGACGTGGGTACCACCACCGAGTACGGCCGCGGCGAGACGACGTGCACCCGCGGAGCCGACGGGGTGTCCAGCGCGAAGGTGACGGGGCAGCGGTTCGAGACGTCGGTGCTGCGGCAGTTCGGCGGGCCGACGATCCGGGTGCGCACCTACACCGCGGAGTGCCAGACCACGGACAACGGCAGCAGCGGCTATGTCGAGCTGGGCGGCGTATCCGGTTTCACCATGCCGTCGAGCATCCCGCCCAACCACAGCATCACCATCCCCAGCCCCACGGCCGGGGACCCGCCGATGGCGGAGCTGGTACTCAATGAGTTCGTCGCGCCGACCCCGCCGGACGGCAGCCTCACCACCCATGCCCTGCACATCAAGCTGTTCCCCGAGGGCGGGCCCGGCAGCGGCGACATCTACGTCGGCAGCGCGAGCTGCGACCCCTACGGTGGCTGACCGGCCCGTCAGCGGGGACGGGCGAGCTGGATCAGCTCCTCCCGGTCGGGCAGGCCGTCCCAGTCGCCTGCCACCGACAGCGCGAGCGCACGACAGGCCGCGGCCGTGCGCACGCGCCGCTCGGGCGGCGCTCCGGTGAGGTGGTCCGCGAGGTACCCGGCGACGAAGGCCTCGTCGGCGCCCTCGGCGTCGACGGCGCGCACCGGGTAGCGCGGCACGTCGTAGCGGGCGCCGTGCAACTCGGCGACCGCGCCGCGCGGCCCGAGCGTGACGATCACCTCCTCGGGGCCGAGCGCCGCGAGGCTCTCGGCCAGTTCCTCGGCGGTTCCGGCGAAACCGAGCAGCCGGGCCTCATCGTCGCCGGCGAACACGATGTCGGCCTGCGTCACCAGGTCGCGCAGGACGTCGCGGGCCTCCTCAGGCGACCACGGCGCATGCCGGTAGCCGAGGTCGAGTGACACCGTGACGTCATCGGCGCGCGCGATCTCGATGGCCGTGAACACCGTTTTGGCCGCGGTGTCGGAGAGACCGGCTGTGCTGCCGGTGACATGCAGTACGCCGGCCTCGCGGATCCGGTCCTCCGCGATGTCCTCGGGGCACAGGCGTGCGGCCGCGCTGGCGTGCCGGTAGTAGGCGGCCCGCGTCGAGTCGCGTGTGCGGAAGTCGCGGATCACCAGCCCGGTCGGCGCCTCCTGGTCGGTGGTGGCCGCCGAGGTGTCGACCCCCTCATCGCGCAACCGCGCCAGTATCAGCGCGCCCGGCTCGTCGGCGCCGACCCGGCCCGCCCAGGCGGACGCGATGCCGAGCCGCGCCACGCCGATGGCCACCATGGCCTCCGAGCCTGCGATCCCCACGTCGACCGTGCCGGCGTGGCGCAGCTTGCCCGAGGTGGTGCTGAACGCGGCAAGGGACTCGCCGAAGGTGAACAGCCCGCGCACGCTCACGAAGCGACTCTCGGCGTCCCGCTGATCTCGACACCCGCCGCGTCGAGCTCTGCGAGCGTGGCGTCCACAGTGGAGCGTGCGACGCCGGCCGTGAGATCGGCGAGCACGCGCACGGAGAAGCCGGCCCTCGCCGCGTCCAGCGCGGTCGCGCGGACGCAGTGGTCGGTCGCGATCCCGACGACATCCACCGCGGTGACGGCGCGCTCACGCAGCCAGTCCGCGAGACGCTCGCCGGTATCCGTCGTGCCCTCGAAGCCGGAGTAGCCGTCGCTGTACTGGCCCTTGGAGAACACCGCGGTGATCGGGGCGATGTCCAGCTGCGGGTGGAAGCTCGCGCCCGCGGTCCCCGCCACGCAGTGCCGTGGCCAGGACCGCACGAAGTCCGGGTCGTCGCTGAAATGCGCACCGGGGTCGATGTGATAGTCCCGCGTGGCGACGACGTGTGCATAGCCGTCGGCATGGAGATGCCGGGAGATCGCCTCGGCGACCGCGGCGCCACCCCGCACGGCGAGGGAACCACCCTCACAGAAGTCGTTCTGCACGTCCACCACGATCAGCGCGCTCGTCATGGTCGTTCCTCCTCAGCTGAAGGTCGTGGGGACAGCCGGGTCGCCGCTGGACAGCTTCAGGCCTTCCCACGGCAGGCTGACCAGCGCGCGACGCAGCCGCTGCCGCCCGTCCTCCAGAGTGGGCAGGTCGTCCACCGGTTGTCCAGCGCGCATCAGCGGGATGTGCAGCTCGCGGTCGTACCTGCCCTTCTCCGGCGGGTTCGCCGTGGGGTAGACGACCTCCTCCAGCGCGGTGCCGGTCGGCTTGTGCCTGCGAAGCGCCGACTTGCGGCCACCACGGGACGCCTTGTCCTCACTACGTTTGGCGACCGGCTTACCGTCCACTTCGACCAGTTTGTAGACCATCCCGGCGGTGGGCGCCCCGGAGCCGGTGACCACCGAGGTCCCGACGCCGTAGGCGTCGACGGGCTCGGCGCGCAGCGCCGCGATCGAGTGCTCGTCGAGATCGCCGGACACCACGATGCGGGCGTCCTTGGCGCCGAGCGAGTCGAGCTGTTCGCGCGCCTTGCGGGCGAGAACGCCGACGTCGCCGGAGTCGATCCGGATGGCGCCGAGCTCCGGTCCCGCGACGCGGACGGCCGCTTCGATGCCCGCGGTGATGTCGTAGGTGTCCACCAGCAGCGTGGTGTCGGCACCCATCTTCTGTACCTGTGCCCGGAAAGCGGCTTCCTCGGTGTCGTGCAGCAGCATGAACGCGTGCGCGACGGTGCCGCGCGTGGGAATTCCGTAGCGCCGCCCCGATTCCAGGTTGGACGTCGTGGCGAACCCGGCGAGGTAGGCGGCCCGCGCCGCCGCGACCGCGGCGTCCTCGTGGGTGCGCCTGCTGCCCATCTCGATGATCGGCCTGCCGTGTGCCGCGCTCGACATGCGTGCCGCGGCGGAGGCGACCGCGCTGTCGTGGTTGAGGATCGACAGCACCAAGGTCTCCAGCAGCACCGACTCGGCGAAGGTGCCGCGCACGGTGAGGATCGGCGAGCCCGGAAAGTACAGCTCCCCTTCGGGATAGCCGTCGATGTCGCCGGAGAAGCGGTAGCCCGCGAGCCAGTTCAGTGTGTCGGAGTCGACGACCGCCGTGGCTTCAAGCTGTGCGAGCTCGGCATCGGCGAAGCGGAAGTCCGCGATCGCGTCGAGGACCCGGCCGGTACCCGCGACGACGCCGTAGCGCCGCCCCGCCGGCAGCCTGCGTGCGAACACCTCGAACACGCAGTCCCGCTGCTCGGTGCCATCGGCGAGGGCGCTGCCCAGCATGGTCAGCTCGTAGTGGTCGGTCAGCAGCGCTGTGCTGCTCGCACTCTGTTCCGCAGCGGCCATGCGGCACAGCGTATTCACCCGCGGGGTGTGACCTACTGCGGCACCGGCGGGTGGCGGCGTGACAACATGGGGAGCATGACCACGCCTGTCGAGGCCGAAAAGACACTCGGTGCGGAAGCCGGCGCCGAGGACAGACCGTGGCAGACCATTGTCTGGAACGACCCGGTCAATCTGATGTCGTACGTGACGTACGTATTCCAGAAACTGTTCGGGTACAGCCGGGAACACGCCACGAAGCTGATGCTCGACGTCCACCACAAGGGGAAGGCCACCGTGTCGGCAGGGACGAAGGAAAAAGTCGAGGGTGACGTGGCCAAACTGCACGCGGCCGGCCTGTGGGCCACGATGGAACAGCCGTGAGGAACTGGCAGCGCAAGGGGGGCAAGGTGCTCGCCGGCTTCGAGCAGCAGGAGGCTGCCGTGCTCCGGGGCCTCGTGAGCCAGGTCGACGACATGTTGCGTGCCCGCCAGCAGGAGGCACCGCAGGACGAGCTCGCGGAGCTGACCGGTATCCAGACCGGTCCTTCGGAGGGTCCTAACGACCCGGTGCTGTCGCGCCTGCTGCCGGACTTCCACCGGCTCGACCCGGACAACCCGACGGCTGAGGAGCTCGACTCCGCCGCCGCGCTGCGGTCGCTGCACGAACCCGAGGTGCTGGAGGCCAAGGTCGGCGTCGCGGCCGTTGTACTGGACACGCTGCCACCCGAGGGCGGTGACCTCCGGCTCACCTACGAGCAGGCCGACGCGTGGCTGTCGGCGCTCAACGACGTGCGGCTCGCGCTCGGCACCGCGCTCGACGTCACCGAGGACATGCCGGACGAGCTGCCGGAGGATGATCCGCGCTCGGCGCATCTCGGCGTCTACCACTGGTTGACCTGGGTACAGGAGAGCCTGGTACAGGCGCTGACCGAATGAGGGGCGTGCCGGGATGCCGCTGAACGCGATCACCGACGTGTCCGGGGTGCTGGTCGGTCACCACGACCGGATCGGCGACGGCTGGGCCACCGGCACCACAGTGGTGCTCGTGCCGGACGGGGCGGTGGGTGCGGTCGATCAACGCGGCGGCGCGCCCGGCACGCGCGAGACGAACCTGCTGGAGCCGGAGAATCTGGTCCAGCGCGTCAATGCCGTGTGCTTCTCCGGCGGCAGTGCCTACGGACTCGCCGCGGCGGACGGGGTGATGCGCTGGCTCGGTGAGCACGGGCACGGCTTTCCGGTTGGCCGTGAGCCGCATGAGGTCGTGCCGATCGTGCCCGGCGCAGTGATCTTCGACCTGCCGCGCAGCGCGTGGGGTAACCGTCCGGACGCGACATTCGGCTACGCGGCGTGCGCGGCGGCAAAGGCGGGACCTGTCGAGCAGGGCACGGTTGGCGCCGGTGCGGGCGCGCAGGTCGGTTCGCTGAAGGGCGGCGTGGGTACTGCGAGCGAGGTCGTCGACGGATTTGTCGTCGGTGCGCTGGCGGTGGTCAACGCTTCCGGCGAGGCCGTCCGCCTCGCCACCGGCGAGCCGTTCGCCGCCGATCACGAGGTGGACGGTGAGTTCGGGGTCACCGGTTGGCCCCGGCGGGCGGTGACCCCCGGGACCGTGGGCACGGATCTCAACACCACTGTCGGGGTCGTAGCCGTGGATGCGCTGCTGTCGAAGGCCGAGTGCCGCAGGCTCGCCGTCGCCGGGCAGGACGCTCTGGCGCGCGCGGTGCGTCCGGCGCACACGATGTTCGACGGCGATACGGTGTTCGCGCTGGCCACGGGTGCCCGCGAGCTACCGGCGGCGCGGGGTCCGATCGGGGAGGCGAGTCGGATGGTCGCTCTCGACGCGCTGGCCGCCGCGGCGGCGCGGGTGTTCGCGCGAGCCATGGTGCACGGCCTGCTGGCGGCGACCGGGCTACCCGGCCTGCCCGCCTACCGAGACCTCTGGCCAGAGGCATTCGCCCCGAACCGGTAACGGCGTGGGCGTTCCGGCGCGAGTGACTCGCGCAGCGCGCGGCAGCGTGGTCCGTCTCACGGTGTGAACGCGCCTTGTCCAGCACGTAAGATGTTGACCGTGCTTCGGATCCGCCGTGACCTCGTGGACGCGATCGTCGCGCATGCTCGCCGGGACCATCCCGACGAGGCGTGCGGGGTCATCGCCGGTCCCGACGACGGGAGCAATCGCCCCGAGCGATTCGTCCCGATGGTCAACGCGGCGCGTTCGCCGACGTTCTACGAGTTCGACTCCGGCGACCTGCTCCGGTTGTACCGCGAGATGGCCGCGAACGACGAGGTCCCGGTAGTGATCTACCACTCGCACACCGCGACCGAGGCCTATCCCTCACGCACCGACATCACGCTGGCTCAGGAGCCCCTCGCCCACTACGTGCTGGTGTCGACCAGGGACCACGACGAGCACGAGTTCCGCTCCTATCGCATCACGGACGGGGTCGTGACCGAGGAGCCGGTCGAGGTCGTCGAGTCGTACATGTTCGCCAACACCGGTAGCGACGACGTCCCCGACGCATAGGCCACCCGAGCACGCGGGAATACCCCTGCGTGTGTAGGCGTCTGTCCTGTCAGAACCATCAGCGGAGGTAACCCATGGCCGTGACCGTCTCCATCCCGACGATCCTGCGGACCCACACAGGCGGCGAGAAGGCCGTCGAGGCGTCCGGTAAGACGGTGGCGGAGGTGATCGACGACATCGAGGCCAGGCACGGTGGGCTCAAGGCGCGCCTGGTCAAGGACGAGAAGCTGCACCGCTTCGTCAACGTCTACGTCAACGACGAGGACGTGCGCTTCTCCGGCGGTCTCGAGGCCGAGGTCAAGGACGGCGACACCGTGACGATCCTCCCCGCGGTCGCCGGCGGCGCGCGGTAGCCATGGCTCGCTACGAGTCCCTGCTCGACGCGCTGGGCGGCACGCCGCTGGTGGGGCTGCCCCGGCTGTCCCCGTCGGACGACGTCCGGCTGTGGGCCAAGCTCGAAGACCGCAACCCCACCGGCTCGATCAAGGACCGGCCCGCGCTGGCCATGATCGAGGCCGCGGAGCGGGACGGGCTGCTCCGCCGCGGCTCGACCATCCTCGAGCCCACCTCGGGCAACACCGGTATCTCGCTCGCCATGGCCGCCAAGCTCAAGGGCTACGGTCTGGTGTGCGTGATGCCGGAGAACACTTCGGCCGAGCGCAAGCAACTGCTGCAGGCCTACGGCGCACGCATCGTCTACTCGCCAGCGGCCGGCGGCTCGAACGAGGCCGTGCGCAGGGCGAAGGAGCTGGCCAAGACCAACCCGGACTGGGTCATGCTCTACCAGTACGGCAACCCGGCCAACGCCGACGCGCACTACTACGGCACCGGCCCCGAGCTGCTCAAGGACCTGCCGACGCTCACGCACTTCGTCGGCGGGCTCGGCACCACCGGCACGCTCGTGGGTGTGGGCAGGTACCTGCGCGAGCACAAGCCGGATGTGCAGGTCATCGCCGCTGAGCCGCGGTACGGCGAGCTGGTCTACGGGCTGCGCAACCTGGACGAAGGGTTCGTTCCCGAGCTCTACGACCCCGACGTGCTCAGCGGGCGCTACTCCGTCGGCGCGTACGACGCCCTGCGGCGCACGCGCGAGCTGCTGGAGTACGAGGGCATCTTCGCCGGCATCTCGTCAGGCGCGGTCCTGCATGCGGCGCTCGGCATCGCCGAGAAGGCCGTGGCGAAGGGGGAGCGCGCGGACATCGCGTTCATCGTCGCCGACGCGGGCTGGAAGTACCTGTCCACCGGCGCCTACAGCGGGTCGCTCGACGAGGCCGCCGAGCGGCTCGACGGCCAGCTCTGGGCCTGAGCCCGCTCGGCGGGGTTTGCCGCACTGTCAGCTCGCGGGCGTCACGATGTCGGACGACAGGGGCGCGATGGCGCCGATGATCGCGTCCGCCGTCTCGCCAGGCACGCCGGCCGCGAGCAGCGACTCCGTCAGGTACTTCGCCACCAGGTCGAAGTGTTCCTGCTGGATGCCGCGGCCACGGTGTACGTCCTTCATCGGCTGGCCGCTGTACTCGGCGGGGCCACCCAGCGCCTGCGCGAAGAACTCGACCTGCTTGCCCTTGAGCCGGGACATGTTCGAGCCGGTGAAGAAACCGGCAAGCTGCGGGTCGTCGAGGACCCGCTTGTAGAAGTCGTCGACGACCGCGATCAGGGCGTCCTGCCCGCCGATCTGCTCGTAGATGCTCGTCATCGAGCCAGCGAAGCGAGGTGCCGTTTCAGGCAGATGCAGGCGGTGTGAACAACCGGCAATAAACCGATCACCCACCGTGCGTGGACATCGCGAAGTTCAGGGTTGTCACCGAGGCGACAGCCGACCGCGCAGACGTAGCCTGGTTTCGTGAGCATGCCGCAGCCGCAGTCCCCGGCGCCAGGTCGGGTATCGCAGACGAACTCAGCTAAGCGCATCGTGCCGCCCAAGCCGCTCGTGGCCGGCATCGTCGCACTGTCCTTCACCCTGGTGCTCTACCTGGTCGAGCTGGCCGACGTGCTGTTGCCGGCCCACCTGGACAACGAGGGTATCCGTGCACGGACGCTGTCCGGGCTCGACGGCATCGCGTGGGCACCGCTGCTGCACGACGGCTGGTCGCACCTCTTCGCCAACACCGTGCCGGTGCTCGTGTTCGCCTTCCTCGCGATGGCGGGTGGTATCGGCCAGTGGATCGCGGTGACGGCCACGATCTGGATCATCGGCGGGCTCGGTGTGTGGCTCACCGCGCCAGCCGGCGTCGTGACCGTCGGCGCGTCCGGGCTCGCGTTCGGCTGGCTGGCGTTCCTGCTGGTACGGGGGATCTTCAACCGCAGCGTCGGGCAACTAGCGGTCGCCGTGGTACTGCTGTTCATCTGGGGCGGCATGCTCTGGGGTGTGTTCCCCGGCAACCCGGGCATCTCCTGGCAGGGGCACCTCTTCGGGGCGTTCGGTGGCGTGCTCGCCGCGTGGTTCGTGGCCAGGGCCGACCGGACGCGCGCGAAAAAGGCCGCCGGTACCCCCGGTACGCTCGGGGCGTGAGTCACGCGGGCGCCCCCATCGGAATCTTCGACTCCGGAGTGGGCGGGCTCACCGTCGCGCGCGCGATTGCCGACCAGCTGCCGGGCGAGAGCCTGCGGTACGTGGGCGACACCCAGCACGCGCCGTACGGGCCGTTGCCCATCGCCCGCGCGCGTGAGCTGGCGCTGCAAGCGCTCGACAGCCTGGTCGCGGACGGGGTCAAGGCACTGGTGATCGCCTGCAACACGGCGTCGGCGGCGTGCCTGCGCGATGCGCGTGAGCGCTACGACATCCCGGTGATCGAGGTCGTGCTGCCAGCCGTGCGGCGCGCCGTGGCCGCAACACACACCGGACGTATCGGCCTCATCGGCACGGAGGGCACCGTGCGCTCGCGTGCCTACGACGACGCGTTCGCCGCAGCCACGGGCGTGCGCCTCACCAGCGTCGCCTGCCCGCGCTTCGTCGACTTCGTCGAACGCGGTGTCACCTCAGGGCGGCAGGTACTCGGCCTCGCCCAGGGTTACCTGGAGCCGCTGGCGCGCGCGGAGGTCGACACGTTGATCCTCGGTTGCACGCACTATCCGCTGCTCACTGGTGTGCTGCAGATCGTGATGGGTCCGGACGTGACCCTGGTGTCGAGCGCGGAGGAGACCGCCAAGGACGTGGTGCGCGTGCTCACCGAGCTGGACCTGCTGGCCGACGGCGACGGGCAGCCGCCGCGGCACGAGTTCCTGGCGACCGGCCCAGCGGAGCCGTTCGCCCGGCTCGCGCAGCGCTTCATGGGGCTGGCTCCCGGCGTGCTCGCTACTACATAGCGAACCGCGCGTGACAGGGTGGCGGTCGTGCGACTGACGATCCTTGGGTGTTCCGGCAGCATTCCCGGCCCGGACGCGGCGGCCTCCGGGTACCTCGTCGAAGCGGAGGGCTTCCGCCTCGTCCTCGATCTCGGCAACGGCACGCTCGCCCGGCTGCAGGCCGAATGCGATCCGTTCGAACTCGGTGCCCTCGTGCTGTCGCATCTGCACCCGGACCATTGCGCGGACTTCAGCGCACTGACCGTGCTGCGCCGTTACCACCCGGCGCCGCCCTACGACGTCAGGCAACGCAGGTTGCCGGTGTACGCCCCGCTGGAGGCGCCTGCCCGGCTGGCCAATGCCTACGCTCCCCACGAGGCCGAACGCCTGCGCACCGACCTCACCGATGTCTTCGACTTTCGCGTGTTCCCACCCGGCCAGGTGCGGATCGGCCCGTTCGAGGTGACGGCGGTACCGGTGGCGCACCCCACCGAGGCGTTCGGCATCCGCCTGTCCCATGCCGGCCGCACGCTGGCCTACACGGGTGACACCGGCCCGTGTGAGGTGCTCGACGAACTCGCCGCCGGTGCGGATGTGCTGCTGTGTGAGGCTTCCTGGGCCGACGCGCCGGATCGGCCGGCAGGCCTGCACCTATCCGGCAGGCAGGCGGGTGAGCTGGCCGCCCGCGCTGGGGTCGGCAGGTTGCTGCTCACCCACGTCCCCCCGTGGACCGAGGCCGCCGCCGTGCTCGCCGAAGCCCGCGCCGCCTTCCCGGGGCCCGCGCAGCTCGTCGAGCAGGGAGCCGGTTACGACGTCTGAACCGCGCCGGGTGCGCAGGACCAGCCAGGCCAGCAGGCCGATCGGGATGATGAGCCAGCACGAGATCAGCCGGTAGGCCAGCACGGCCGCGGCGGCGGGTGACTCGGCTGCGCCCGCGGCCACCAGGCCGGTGAGCAGGCCGGCCTCGATCACGCCGATGCCGCCCGGTGTCAGCGGTACCTGTCGCAGCAGTTGCACGGTCACGTAGATGGTGGCCAGTTCGAGCGCGCCGAGGTCGATGCCGAATGCGCGCGCCGCGGCCAGCAGGCACAGCATGTCGGTGAGCCAGTTGGCGAGGGCGGCGGCCGTTGCGAGCAGCCAATGCCGGGGCGCGACCGAACGGGCGGTGGCGACGGCCCGGGCCAGAGGTTCGGTCACCATGGCCAGCCACGGCCACCGGGCGCGCCGGTGCCGTGGCCGGAGATGTCCGGTCCGCGGGTGACGCGCGGCCACGAGGGAGTAGGCGATCCAGCACAGCGCACCTGCCAGCACCGCGGCACCGAGCAGCGTCGGCGCTGGGTGGGTATGCCAGGCTTCGGCGAGGTCAAGCACCACGGACGTCAGCGCGCCCGAGATGTACAGCAGCACCAGCCCGGCTGCCGAGAGCAACCCGGACAGCACCAGTACGGCGGCCGCTGCCGAGCGGTCGGCACCGCCTGCGCGGAACTCCCGGAAGGCGTAGGCAGCCGAGACGGCCGAGCCCGCGGGAAGACTGATCGAGATGGCGGAGCGGCTGTAGGCGAGGGCGAGCACACGATGACGCGGCATCGTGACGCCGAACGCGGTGAGCAGCCTGCGCTGCTGCCGGGCGAACATGCCCATCGAGACGACCTCGGCCGCACCCGCCACGAGCAGCCACGCCGGGTCGGCCGAGCGCAGCGTGGTGAGCACCTCCGCCGGCGCCGGGAGCCTGTCATGCAGGGTCCAGAACGCGAGTGTGAGGACCGCGACCACGCCGACGACCTGCGCGAACCGGCGGTAGCGCCGAGTACCGGCAGCCATGCTCACCCCCAAATTTCAACCTGCCATGAATTATGCTCCCAGGCGGAGCAATGTCAACAAGCGTTGAATAGTGGCAGTGATGCTCCCCAAGGCCACCTTGGTTGCGTTGAACGCAACCAAGGTGGCCTTGGGGGCCAATTCTCGCGCCCTCTCGCCCGCTCGGTGGTCGGTACGCGATGGCGGCTAGGCTCTCGCCTCGTGGTGCGAAAAGACGGCAGGGACGACGACCAGCTCCGCGAGGTACGGATCACCCGCGGTTTCCAGCAGTGGCCGGCCGGATCAGTGCTCATCGAGTTCGGCGCCACCAGGGTGCTCTGTGCGGCCAGTGTCACCGAGGGCGTTCCCCGCTGGCGTGCCGGTTCCGGGCTCGGCTGGGTCACCGCCGAGTACGCGATGCTGCCGTCGGCCACCCACACGCGCAGCGACCGTGAGGCGGTCAAGGGCCGGATCGGCGGCCGTACCCACGAGATCAGCAGGCTGATCGGCCGCTCGCTGCGCTCGTGTATCGACCTCGCCGCGCTCGGCGAGAACACGATCATGATCGACTGCGATGTCCTGCAGGCCGACGGCGGCACGCGCACGGCAGCCATCACGGGCAGCTACGTGGCGCTCGCCGACGCGATCACGTGGCTTGGCGCGGCGGGCAGGCTCGCCGATCCGCAGCCGCTCTCCGCGGCGGTGTCGGCCGTCAGCGTCGGCGTGGTGGACGGCCGCGTCCGCCTCGACCTGCCGTACGAAGAGGACTCCAGGGCCGAGGTCGACATGAACGTCGTCGCCACGGATGTCGGGACGCTCATCGAGGTGCAGGGCACCGGCGAGGGTGCGACCTTCACTCGCTCCACTCTGGACAAGATGCTGGACCTGGCACTGGGCGGCTGTGCGGAGCTCGCGCGCAAGCAGGCCGAGGCGCTGGCGCTGCCCTACCCCGGCGAGCTGCCCGAGCCGGCACCGGGGAAGAAGTCGAAGGGCTCGAAGTGACTACGCGGCTCCTGCTGGCCACCCGTAACGCGAAGAAACTCGAAGAGCTGCGCCGGATCCTGCTCAAGCGCGGTCTCGGTGAGGTCGAGGTCCTCGGTTTGTCCGATGTGGACGAATTCCCGGAGGCGCCGGAGACCGGCGCGACCTTCGAGGAGAACGCGCTCGCCAAGGCGCATGACGCCGCGCTGGCCACCGGCCTGCCCGCGATCGCCGACGACTCCGGTCTCAGTGTCGATGCGCTGAGCGGCATGCCCGGGGTGCTCTCGGCCCGCTGGGCGGGGGAGCACGGTGACGACACGGCGAACCTGCAACTCGTCTTGGGACAGCTCAGGGACACTCCGGACGAGCGCCGTGGCGCGTCGTTCGTGTGCGCGGCGGCGCTGGTCGTGCCCGACCGCGAGGAGATCGTGGTCCGCGGCGACTGGCGGGGCACCATCATCCGCGAGCCCCGCGGCGCCAACGGGTTCGGCTACGACCCCATCTTCGTGCCGGAAGGCGAGACCAGGACCTCGGCGGAGCTGGCACCCTCCGAAAAGGACTCCGTATCGCATCGGGGGCGGGCGCTGCGCGCTCTCCTGCCACACCTGCGGGAGCTGGTCGAAGCCCAGGCGGGATAGGCGGTCCGTCCTGGGGCGGACCGCCTACTGATTCAGCCGATCTGCAGGTCCCGCAACAGCTTCGCGACGTGCCCGGTGGCGCGGACGTTGTACGACGCGGTGGCGATGGTGCCTTCCGGGTCGACGATGAACGTGGAGCGGATCACGCCCTGCACGATCCGCCCGTAGTTCTTCTTCTCACCGAAGGCGCCCCACTCGGTGAGCACGGTCTTGTCCGGATCGGACAGCAGGGGGAAGTTCACCTGCTCGCTTTCGGCGAACTTGGCGAGTTTCTCCGGCTTGTCCGGGGAGATGCCCAGCACCTGGTAACCGGCATCGCCCAGCACTGCGAGGTTGTCCCGGAAGTCGCATGCCTGCTTGGTGCACCCGGGCGTGCCCGCGGCGGGGTAGAAGTACACGACGACGGAGCGCCCCCGGAAGTCGGCAAGGGACACCGGGTTGCCCGTGCTGTCGGCAAGAGTGAAATCAGGTGCCCGGTCGCCGGGAGAAAGCCGTGTCTGCTCGGTCATGGGCAAAGCCTAACCGGCCACCTCACACGGAACCGCCGTAGACCGCTGTCGTCGACCCCGCCGAGTCCGGGCGGATGGTCAGGCGCACCGCGGTCGTCCGGTCCGGTACCGCGAAGGCGAGCGAGAAGCGCACGATCTGACCCGGTTGCACATCCCGGTCGGCATCGACGATGCCGTTGTAGCCCTGGGTGGGGTCGACGAGCTGCTTGGTCTGCTGGTCATCGACGGTGGCGTTGACGGCGAGACCGGAGATCCGGTAGGTCTGACCCGTTTCGTTGTAGACGACGACGCCGAACGCGGCGGCCCGGTCGGCGCGCGGGTAGGCGGACTCGCTCGGCTTGAAGGTCTTCGGGTTGCCGACCGTGACGACGAGGCCGGACGCGAAGCGATGGTCGGAGCCGAAGGCGATGACGGGTGCCTCCGCGGGCGTGGCGCGATCACTGCTGGTGACGGTGTCCGGTGCACTCGTCACCGGTGTGTCGTGGGCGGCCGAGGTGCCGCACGCGGTCAGCGCCAGCAACGCGCAGGCGGCCAGTGCTGGCCTTCGCATTCGCACCGCTGCCGCTCCTTTGCTCCGATCGCGGTGGGTATTTGCTCCGTTCGGTGGCGGTAAGGGGCCACCTCGATCCACTCTGACGACGGCCCCGGCGTACTGCCAACCTGAACGCGGGGTTGAGGCGGACCTGGTGTCCGCCTGTGTCCAAGCCGTAACCGTCGCTCCGCGCCGGGTGAGCGCGGTCACCGTCCGCAGTGCCGGGTCGTTCAGACGGCGAGCGCGAACAGCAGGATGAACACCGCGAGTGCGGCAAGCCAGCCAACGATGAGCCAGCCCCAGTCCCGCCAGGGGTCGACGACACGGTTGTCCTCGCCGGGTACGTAGACGCCCCGCATCTCGAACCAGTCGGCCCAGCGGCCCGGCCAGCGGAGGGGGTTGCGTGCCGACACTGCCGTCGACCTCCCGGAAAGCTCGCGTGCTGTGCCTGTGACGTTACTCCAGGTGCAGCGCCAGGGGCAGCAGAGTCAAGGCCACCTATCGGATCGGGCAAGCCCGGTTCACCGGACGCCGCCGTGGACCTACGCTGATTACGCTTCGTAAAGCCGGGCGGAGTCTGCGCCGCCCACCGAGCGCCATGCCCGGTCGGTCCGCCGGTCTGCCGCCCATCATTCTCGGATGACGGGGAGGCGGAGCCATGCGAGCGTCCAACATCTGGCGATGGGTGATCTGCCTGAGCGTGACGGCATTGGTCGCGGCCGCGTGCGGTGGAGGCGGCGCCCCCAATGCCCACGGCAATGGGACTCTCGAGCTCGGGTACGTCCTACCGGAGACAGGACAGCTGGCCTATCTGGGGCCCCCGCAGATCCAGGCCCTCAACATGGCCGTCAGGGACATCAACAATGCCGGTGGCGTACTCGGCAAACCCATCCCGCCACCCGCGGGAGGCGACGAGGCCGGCCAGGAGGCCATCGCTGTCCAGTCCGCCGACCGCATCCTCGCCAGCGGTGTCGACGCGATCATCGGGGCAGCCGCATCCGGCATGTCGCTGGCCATCATCGACAAGGTGACCGGGTCGGGCACCGTGCAGTGCTCCGGCTCCAACACCGCGCCGACCTTCACCAACTACAACGACGGTGGCCTCTATTTCCGCACCGCACCGAGCGATGCGCTGCAGGGGCCGGTACTGGCCAAGACGATTGTCGGCGACGGACACAAGCGGGTCGCGCTCGTCGCGCGAGCCGACGATTACGGCCGCGGCCTCATGGACGCCACCAGGAAGTCACTGGAAGCCGCCGGGGCCACGGTGGTGCTGACGCAGACCTACGACCCGCAGTCGACCAACTTCCAGCAGCTCGTGCAGCAGATCAAGAACGCCCAGCCGGACGCGGCAAGCGTGATCGCGTTCGAGGAGGGCACACAGATCCTGCGCACCATGATCGAGAACGGTGTCGGCCCGCAGCAGATCGGCGTCTACGGGGCGGACGGTCTGCGCAGCGAGCAGTTGGCGTCGCTGGTGTCGCCGCGCGATCCCAGCGTCATCGCGGGCATGAAGGGCACGGCGCCCGCGTCCGCGGCGAACCAGGACTTCCTCAACCGGCTCCACCAGTTCGCCCCGAGCCTCAACGAGGTGCAGTTCGCGCCCCAGGTGTACGACTGCGTGACGATCATTGCCCTGGCCGCGGCGAAGGCGAACTCGGACGACCCAGCGAGGTTCGCTCCCCTCATCGACCAGGTCACCAATGGCAGGCAGAGGTGCACCTTGTACGCGGAGTGCAAGACGATGCTCCAGCAGGGCAAGGACATCGGTTACGACGGGGCGAGCGGCCCGCTCAACTTCATCCCGCAGGGCGAGCCGGGCAAGGCCACGATCGAGGTCTACGGCTACGACCAGACCGGCAAGCTGCAGAGCCTGCGCACGGAGGTCAGTACCGGACAGGGCTGAGAGCGCGAACCTGTCATCGCGCACGGGCCAGGGTGCCGAGGTAGAGCTCGATCACCTTCGGGTCGTGCAGTAGCTCGGTGCCGGTACCGGTGTAGGCGTTGCGTCCCTGGTCGAGCACGTAGCCGCGGTCGCAGATCTGCAGGCACCGCCGGGCGTTCTGCTCCACCATCAGGATCGCCACGCCCGTGGCGTTGATCTGCCTGACCCGCTCGAACACCTGGTCCTGGTACCGCGGGGACAGACCGGCCGACGGCTCGTCGAGCAGCAGCACCCCGGGCGCCATCATCAGCGCCCGCCCCATGCCCAGCATCTGCCGCTCGCCGCCGGACATCGAACCGGCCTTCTGCCGCCTGCGCTGCCCGAGCACGCCGAACAGCTCCTCGACCGCGGCGACGCGTTCGGCGAACGCCTTCGGCCGCAGGTACGTACCCATGCGCAGGTTCTCCTCGACGGTCAGCGTGGGAAAGACGTTGTCCCGCTGGGGTACGTAGCCGATACCCCGCGAGACGAGCGCGTGTGCAGGCAGGCCCGTCACGTCCTCGCCGCGCAGGCGCACCGTGCCGCGGCGGATGTGTAGCAACCCGAACATGGCCTTGACCAGCGTCGACTTCCCTGCGCCGTTCGGGCCGATGACGCCGACCAGCTCACCGTCGCCGAGCACGAGACCGCAGCCCTCCAGCACGTTGAGCCCTGGCACGTAGCCTGCGACGAGGTCCTCTGCGCTCAACAGCGGCTCAGCGCTCATCGTCACCCACCCCCGGTTCGCCGTGCTCCGCGCCGAGGTAGGCATCGATGACGGCCGGGTTCTTCGCGATGACCGGCGGGGTGCCCTCGGCGACCACCTCGCCCTCGGCCATGCAGACCACCCAATCGCTGATGCCCATCACGACGTCCATGTCGTGCTCGACGAAGCACACCGTCATGCCCTCGTCCCGCAGATCCCGGACGTGCCCGAGCAGCGACTGCGTCAGCGCCGGGTTCACACCGGCCACCGGCTCGTCGAGCAGGACCATGGCGGGCCTGGCCATCAGCGCACGAGCCAGCTCGAGAAGCTTGCGCTGGCCACCGGACAGCGTCCCGGCGTAGGCGTCGCGCAGGTGGTCCAGCTGGAAACGGGTCAGCAGCTCGTCGGCCCGGTGTTCGATCTGCCGTTCCTGCGCTCGCCACAGCGGCGGCACCAGGGATGGCAGCAGCCGTTCACCCCGTTGCCCGGTGGCGGCCAGCTTGACGTTCTCCAGCACCGACAGCCGCGGGAGCGTCCGCGTCAGCTGGAACGTCCGCACCAGCCCGCGGCGAGCCACCCGGTGGGCGGGCAGGCCCGTCACCGGGGTGCCGTCGAACGTCCAGCTGCCCCGGTCGGCACGGTCGAATCCGCTGAGCACGTTGAACAGCGTGCTCTTGCCGGCGCCGTTGGGGCCGATCAGCGCCGTAATACTGCCCCGCTGCACCTCCAGGTGCTCGACGTGCACGGCGACGAGCCCGCCGAAGGCGCGGGTCACGCCGTCGACCACCAGCAGCGGATCGGGTTTGGCCACGCCGGGCGCGGCCGCGATGCCGGCGAGGTCAGCGCGCATTGACCAGCATCTCCCTTCTGCTGCCGAGCAGGCCCTGCGGCCGGAAGATCATGAGCAGCATCAGCCCGAGCCCGACGAGTGCGAACCGCACGGCGCCGACAGCGGGGGCGCTGATGACGCCCGCCGGGATGACGCCGGTGCCGATCGCCTGGCGCAGCGCGCTGTCGATGAAGGTCACGATCGCCCAGAACAGGATCGACCCGACGACCGGGCCGAGCACCCGCCCCGCGCCGCCCAATACCAGCAGCGTGTACAGGAAGAACGTGACGACGGGGTCGAAGTTGTCCGGGTTCACCGACTGGTTCTGGATGGCTAGCAGCATGCCGGCGAACGCCCCGATCGCTCCGCCGAGCACGAGGCTCTGCATCTTGTAGGCGTAGACGCCCTTGCCGAGGCTGCGCACGGCGTCCTCGTCCTCGCGGATCGAGCGGATGACCCGGCCCCACGGGCTGTGCACGAGCAAGGCGATGAACAGGGTCGCCAGCGCGACGATGCTCCACGTGACGATGAGCGCCCACAGGTCCAGCGCCGAGTAGCGGACGAGCCAGAAACCGTAGGTGTCGCGTGGAATCGGGCTGATGGCGTAGAAGTCGGTGGCGAACTGCTGGAGCCCGTAGACGCCGCCGGTCACCGGCTCGGCCCAGCTCGACCGGTAGAACAGCCGCAGTATCTCGCCGGCCGCGATCGTTGTGATGGCAAGGTATTCAGCGCGCAGCCGCAGTGTCGGCAGGCCGAGCAGCAGCGCGAGCACGACGGAGGAGCCGAGTCCGATCAGGACACCGGTCCACAGTGGTAGGTGGTACGTGGCCACGGATGCGGCGACGCCGTACGCCCCGACGAGCATGAACGCGACCTGCCCGAAGTTGAGCAGGCCGGTGTAGCCGAAGTGCAGGTTCAGTCCGATGGCGGCGAGCGCGTACACGGCGGCGATGGGGCCGATGCCGGCGCGCACCGCGTCCGAGAGGATCACCTGCCAGTCCACTGTGTACCCACCTAGCCCACGCGTTCGCGTTCACCGAGGATGCCCTGCGGCCGGATGAGCAGGACGACGATGAGCACGAGCAGTGCCCACGCGTTCTGCAGGTCGACCGGGAACCACAGGCTCGACATCTGCGCGACGATGCCGATCACGAAGCTGCCCACGATCGCGCCGTAGGCCGAGCCGAGCCCGCCGAGGATGATCGCGGCGAACATGAGCAGCAGCAACCGGAATCCCATGTCCCACGTGATGACCTGGGACAGGCCGGAGAAGATGCCGCCCAGCGCGGCGAGCCCGCCGCCGAGCACCCACACCACGAGCACGATCCGGTCGACGTCGATGCCGGAGGCCTCGGCGAGGTCGGGGTTGCTGGACAGCGCGCGGATCGCGGTGCCGGTCCGCGTGCGCTGCAGCAGCACCGCGACGCCGAACAGCACCAGCACCGAGAGCACGATGATGACCAGGTCGCGCGGAGTGATGCCGACCGGGCCGAGGGTGAGAGCCTGCTGGACGGCGTACTGGCGGTAGGTCTGTGGCTGCGTACCGAAGAACACGAGCACGAGGTGCCGTAAGAACAGGGACAGCCCGATCGTGATGATGAACAGGTTGATCAGGCCGACGCCCCGCCTGCGCAGCGGACGCCACAGCCCCACGTCGACGAGTCCGCCGAGCAGTGCCCCGACGGCGATGGCGGCCACCGCCGCCGGGATGAGGTGCCAGCCGGGCCCGCCCACGGCGGCGTTGAGATAGAACGCCACCACGGCCCCAATGGTGACCAGCTCACCGTGCGCGAAGTTGATCAAATGCGTGGTGCCGAAGATGAGCGAGAGACCGACCGCCGTGATGGCGATGATGGACCCGAACTGGATTCCGTTCACCAGGGACTGCAAGGCGCGGTCCAGGAAGCTCGGGCCCTGCAGGGTGCCGTTGCCCTGCGCCAGAGCTGTTGCGAGCAAGAGATGAACGCGCACACCCCACCTCGCGCGGGCTCGACCCTGCGGACGCTCGTTCCTCCAGACGCACAGTGTAGGCGTTTGGCCAGGTGATCAGCGTGGATGCGCCCGCGATGAGCCTGTCATCCGAATGTCAGAGGCATCTTCAGCAGAGCGGAGGAGACGCTTGGCGCGCTGGCCCGCGCGTGGGTGGGTGGTTCCCGCTGACGGCCACGGCGCGGGCTGCGCCGTGGCCGCCGCGGCCGTGGTCACCGCGCGGTAGCGGTCATGCCGAGCTGGTCCATCACGAACGCGAGGATCTCGGCGCGCTGCTCGGCGGCCGCCGCCGGATCGATGCTGCCGTGGCCCACGTCGTTCCAGACACGCAACAGGACCGGGTGACCGCTCGTGCTGGCGTGCTGCAGAGCCGCGGTGAACTTGCGCCCCTGAACCGGCGGGCAGCCGATGTCGTGCTCACCGAAGACCTGTAGCACCGCCGGGTATCGCACTCCGGGCTCGACGTTGTGACACGGCGAGTACGAATACAGCAGCCGGGCGTCAGCGGGATCGGTCGGGTCGCCGTAGTCCTTGGCGTACACGGCGCGGATCTCCTCGGCCCCGGGCACGCCGGCGAGCGGTTCGAGCACGTCCAGCACGGGTACCTGCGCGACGACGGCGCGCCACAGCTCCGGCTGTTGGACGGCGGCAACGCCGGCGAGCAGCCCGCCGTTGGACGCGCCGTGGAAGGCCAGCCTGCCCGGCGCCGCGATACCCCGCGCCAGCAGGTCCTCCGCGACAGCACGCAGGTCGTCGAAGACGTTCTGCTTGCGGTGCCGCCGTCCCGCCTCGTACCAGTCGCGTCCGTACTCGCTGCCGCCCCGCAGGCTCGCCCGCACGTACACGCCGCCGGCATCGAGAAACGGGAGTGCGTCTCCGGCGAAGGTGGGCAACCACGGCACATTGAAACCGCCGTAGGCGTTGACCAGCGCCGGTCGTGGTGTGCTGCGGTCGACGTCCGCCCGTGCCACCACGAAGTACGGGATCGTGGTGCCGTCGGCCGAGGTCGCGAAGTGCTGGTCGACGGTCAACCCGTCGAGTCCGGGACCCGCCTTGACGATCTCCAGTTCGACCGTGCGGGGGTCGAGGCGGTACGTCGTGTCGGCGGAGGTGAACGTGTCGGCGCAGAAGGTGAACTCGTCGGTCCGTGGGCGGGCACGGTCCAGTACGAGCCCGGAGGACGCGCTGGCTGCCGGCAGCGGAGCCACTCCCACCAGCGTCCCGTCGAGTTCGTACACACTGATGTCCAGTGCGACGTCGTGCAGCGCGGAGACGACCAGTCGACCGTCCACAATGTCCAGTGAACGGAGCACTCTTTCGCTCGCGGGGATGATCTCCCGCCAGGTCGAGGAGTCGGTCGAGGTCGCCGCCGGTATGGCGACGACGCGCCCACGTGGGTCGTCGGTGGCGATCGCGAGGTAGGTGTCGTCGTCGAGCCAGTCACCGTAGAGCTCCGCGTCGAAACCCTCCGGCGTGAACCGCCGCCACTGCCAGGTGGTGACATCGCCGATCACCGAGGCGACGTACTCGTGGGGGACGGTCACCCCGAGTACGTACCTGCCGCCACGCGATACCTGTGGGGTCAGCCCGAGCGCGGTGGGCGAGACGTCCGCGAAGTCGAACACCGCCTCGGCGCGTGTCCCGGTGGCCGGAGTGACCGGCACGAGACGCAGTGCGTGCCGCCCGTCCTCGGCGCGGCGGTACGCGACGAAGCCGCTGCTGTCGGGCAGCCAGGCGACTCGCAGCATGTTGCCCTGCAACGTGGGTTCCGCGATGTCGAGAAGCCTGCCGGTGTCGACGTCGACGACGCCGTAGTGGCCGAACGGTTCACCGCCCGCGGAGTGACTGAATGCGACGAAACGCCCGTCTGGTGACGGGATCGCATATAACAGCACCGTGCTCCGCCCGTCGCCGCGTTGCGCGGTGAGCGCGGCGGCGTCGACGAGAACCCGCCCGGCGTCGTTGCGCCGCGTGGCGACCCGGACGGCCTGTGCGCTCGCGTCGTCGTTGCGTCCGATCCAGAACCAGCGACCCGCCGTCGCGATCTTGATGGCGAGAAAGCTCTCCGCGCGGGAGGGCAGCGTGCGCAGCGTCGCCAGCGCGGTGTCGAAGTGCGGGGAGGACCGCAGAGTCCCGACCGCCCGCGCGACCTGCTCCTGCTGCCAGCGCCGCACCTCGGCGGTGTCCTCGCTCAGCCAGTCGTAGGGATCGGTGAAGGTAACGGTGCCAATCGTCTTGCTGATCGGCCGACGTGGTGTCACGAGTTATCTCCCAGATGTTGATGTCATTTGGATGATGACATCATCTGAGCGTCGAGAGGTAGCTGTCAAGTTTCGGGCATGACGAGGCCCCAGCGCCCCCCCCTGACGGCGCTGGGGCCTCCACGCGTGCCGATGAAACACGTTCGGGAGGGGGACGCGCGGGTACCGCGGCTCTTACGCGGGTTCGGTTGCCTTTTTCGGCGGGGTGTTCGGCTCAGCGCACGCTGCGCGCCCGGCTCGTGTCCTTGGCGTGGTATTCAGCCAGTAGCTGCTGCTCTCGCTCCCTGCGAGGGAACAGGAAGTAGACGATCGCGGCACCGAGCACGATCGCGACGATTCCGGCGATGTAGGCCCAGTGTGCGCCGGACAGGAACGACGACTTCGCGGCGGCGATGATCTGTTGCGAGTACTGGGGGTATCGGTTGGCGAGGTCGGCCGCGCTGGAGAACGACTTGGTGAGCTGGTTCTGCACGCTGCCGGAGACCTGCCCCGCGTCGGGCGCGGCCGCGATCGTCGCCGCGAACGCCGCCGCGTATCCGGCCGTGAGCAGCGCACCGAAGATCGACTGGAGGATTGCGCCGCCCAGGTCACGCTGCAGGTCGGCGGTGCCGGAGGCCATCCCGGCGCGTTCGACGGGCACGGCGCCCGTCAGCGAGTGCGAGGCGGGGGTGCCTGCGAAGCCGACGCCGATCCCGATGAACACGTAGGCGATGGCGACCTGCCAGTACGGGCTGCTCTCCCGCCAGAGCAGGAGCATCGACAGGAACGCGAGCAGGAGGAACACGTACCCGGTGAGCAGCGTGAACCGGGCCCCTTGGCTCTCGACGAGCTTCGCCGAACGGGGCGCGACGATGATCATGAAGACGACCGCGGGCAGGAAGGCGCTGCCGGCTTCCAGCGACGAGTAGCCGAGCACGTTCTGCAGGAACTGCTGGCTCACGAATGCCGAGCCCATGAGGGAGCCGAACACGATGATCCCGGCGCACGCGGCGACCCAGAAGATGCGCCGCCCCGCGACGTGCAGGTCGTACAGCGGGTGCCGGGCACGCAGCTGCCGGATGACGAACGCGATCAGCGCGGCGAGGGCGAGTACCCCGAGGCCGAGCGCGAGCTGCCCCTTGCCAGGCACCGGCGCGAAGTTGATCGCCAGGATGACCGCGCCCACCAGGCATACGGACAGCACGCCGCCGAGGTTGTCTACCGGGTCGGTGGTCTCGTTGACGTGGCCCGGCACCAGGAACACGGCCATCAGCAGGGCAACGACGGCGAGTGGCAGCGTCACGAGGAAGACCGACCCCCACCAGAAGCTCTCCAGGAGCGCGCCGGCCACGAGTGGGCCCAGCGAGGCGATCCCGCCGCCGATCGCCGACCACAACGCGATCGCCTTCGTGCGCCCCGGCCCCGACCACAGCGCGGCGATGAGTGCCAACGTCGTCGGATACGCCAGGCCGGCGGACAGGCCGCCGAGCACACGGGCCAGGAACAGGACCGTGTCGGACGGGGCGTACGCGGCGAGCAGGCAGGCCGGGATGGACAGCACCATGCCGAGGATGAGCATCAGCTTGCGCCCGTAGCGGTCACCGACCGCGCCGAGATAGATGACCGAGGCGGCGAGGCCGAGTGAGTAGCCGACCGAGATGAGGTCGAGGGCTGTCTGTGAGGAGTCGAACGCCACGCCGATCGAGGGCAGCGCGACGTTCGCGACGGACAGGTTCAGGTTCGCCACGCCCGCCACCACGATCAGCGAGGTGAGCACCAGCCCGGCCCGCGCGGGTGCCGCGACGGGTACGGCGGTGTTCGTGCCCCCTGCCGGATGGGCCATCTCCCCAGTTCAGCGCTTCCGGGCGGGCGACCCATCACCTGAGAAGGGTGAAGCTGTACCAGGGCGCAGCGGCAAGGTGCCCGGAATATCCGAAGTGGACGTCCTAAGTGGTCTTATGTGTCAGGCCGTGCCGCCGGTCGCCCATGGTCTTTTCACAGATACGGGCTTCGTTCTCGGCCGAGAACGGGGCCCGGTAGGCGGCGACGGCCTGGCGGGTGTCCTCGGCGACCAGGTCGGCGTTGAGCTGAGCTGCCGCGAAAGCGGCTGCCGCTGCGGCGGCCCCCACCTGGGCAGTGATATCGGTGACGTTGCCCGCGGCCCAGATTCCGGGCACATCGGTGCGGCCGGTCGGATCCGTCGGGATGTACTCGCCGAGCCCCGTCGGGTGGTCCGCCGGCTGCAGTCCGAGCGCCGTCAGGAGGCCGCTGCGCGCCACCATTCGCGGCGCAACCGCCAGCGCATCGCGGCTGACCACCGTTCCGTCACTGAGCCGTACCCCGGTGAGGCGGTCCTCGACGACCTCCAGCGACGCGACCGCGCCCTCCACGACCCTGATGCCGCGGGCAGCCAACTGCTCGGCCTCCTCGCCGGCCGGTCGCGGCGACGTGTGGGTGAAGAACGTGACATCGGCGCTCCATTGCCGGAACAGCAACGCCTGGTGCACCGACAGCGGCCCGCTGAACAGGACACCGATGGCCTGGTCACGGACCTCCCAGCCGTGACAGTACGGGCAGTGCAACACGTCCCGGCCCCACCGAGCCCGCAGTCCCAGCCCCTCCGGCAGTTCATCGGCCAGCCCGGTGGCCACCAGCAGCCGGCGCGCGCGGACCGTCCGGCCGTCGGCGAACGACACCGTGAACGCGGTCGCCTCCGTGTTGTCGTTGTCCTCGGGGGTCACCGCGCTGACCTCGCCAGGCACCACCTGCGCGCCGTAGCCACGGACCTCTGCCCGGCCGCGCTCCAGCAACTCCGCAGGCGCGATGCCCTCCCTTGCCAGCAGCCCGTGCACGCCGATAGCCGGTGCGTTACGCGGGTCCCCCGCGTCGATCACCAGCACCGACCGTCGCGCCCTGGCCAGCTGGAGCGCCCCGCTCAACCCCGCGGCCCCACCGCCGACCACCACCACGTCATAGCCGTCATTCAGCTGATCGGTCACTACGACCACCTCCAGGGAAACCATGCGACTTGTCCGGCAGAGTTGGCAACTATGTTTGCTGTTCTGGCAAACTGGCCGCATGGACGACGATCTCGACCAGGCTCTCGGCGCGGTCGGGCCCCGGCTGCGTGCGTTGCGCCAGCAGCGCGACATCAGGCTGGCCGACCTGTCGGCAGAGACCGGCATCTCGGTGAGCACGCTGTCCCGGCTGGAGTCCGGTGCCCGTCGGCCGACCCTGGAACTTCTGCTTCCCCTTGCCAAAGCCCATGGTGTCACGCTCGACGAACTCGTCGACGCGCCACCCACCGGCGATCCGCGCATCCACCTGCGCTCGGTTACCCGTCACGGCATGATCATGCTGCCCCTGACTCGCCGAGCCGGCGGCATCCAGGCCTACAAGCTCGTGCTCCCGGGCAGCGGCGAGCGTGGGGAACCCGACCCACGGACCCATGAGGGCTACGAATGGTTGTATGTCCTCAATGGACGGCTGCGGCTCGTCCTCGGTGAACACGACCTGGTGCTCTCGCCCGGCGAAGCGGCAGAGTTCGACACCCGCGTGCCGCATTGGTTCGGCGCCGCCGATGCCGAACCGGTCGAGTTTCTCAGTTTGTTCGGCAAGCAGGGCGAACGCGCACACCTGCGCGCCCGCCCCACGACGGGGCCCTAATACCGCCTAGGAAGTCCTAGATATCCGACGAAGATATCTGTAATACCCTCGTCGTGCGAAGGACGGTGATCCCATGACGGTTGCGAAGACCCCGATCGAGATCGACCAGGAGGCCCTGGCGATAGCCGCCGAGGTCCTCGGTACGAAGACGACGAAGGACACGGTGAACGCAGCCCTCCGCGAAGTCGGGCAACGGTTGGTGCGGCTGCGAGCTCTGGCCGGGCTTGGCGAAATGGCCGACCGCGGAGACTTCGATGAGTTCGTCGGCAACAGGGCGGCCTACCGCCGGTGACACCTGCCCTGTACCTGATCGACACCTCCGGCATGTTCCGGATCTTGCACGAGGCCAAGCTGCGCCAGGCATGGTCGGACCATCTTGCCGCCGGTGTGATCGCAACCTGCCCAGTCGTCGAGTCGGAGTTCCTCTTCTCCGCGCGATCGCTCGCCGATCGTCTGGAGAAGGTGCGGCTTCTGCATGACCTGTTCTGCTGGGTGCCGATGAGTGAACACGCCTGGCAACGCGCAGCCGAGGTCCAGCAACTCCTCACCGAGACCGGACAGCACCGGTCGGCCGGTCCTATCGATCTGGTCATTGCCGCCACAGCGGAGCGGGCGAACCTCACCGTGCTGTGCGATGACCGCGATTTCGAGACCGTAGCCGCCCTCACCGGACAGTCCGTCAAGCTGGTCACCGACATCTGACGTCCCGGACGACGGCACTACCGAACCTCAGGCGGGTCACGCCGTAGATGCGGCAAGAAAAAGGCGCATCCCGTCGAAGTCGAATGTCAGTGCGTAGGGGCGGAAGAACTGGTGCGAGACGATGCCGCCGACGGAGTACTCGCGGCGCGTGAGCCCATCCTGGCGCAGGGCGTCCTCCAGATCGGCTTCGGGGAAGTAGACACCGTTGAGGTTTCGGCCGGTCACTTCCCCGAGCGTGAGTGTGTCCAGCGCGAAGGGCACGGCCTGGACGGTGCCACCGGCGCCAGGGGTGCGCGTGGCGTCGTCGTGTCGCAGGCTGATGTTTGCCCTCTCGACGGTGGATTTCGTGCTCGCGAAGGCGATTCCAGCGCCGCCGGTGTCCACAAGCAGCGGCATTGGGTCGCTGTCGTTGACGGCGCCCCGAGCGAGGATGTAGTGCGTGCCGGACAGCCAGAAGGGCACGATCTGTTGCCTTTCCTGGGCGGCCTGCTGTTCGAATGACCGTAGTCGGTCCGGTGTCCTGGGACGGAGGATCAGCGCCTGGCCGGGATAGTCGATTGTGGACAGATGGTGGTAGAGCAGGGCTGTGCCGATGGTGCCCTTCACCTGGACCCCACCGAGTGCCTCGGCGAACCCCAGCGCGGTGAAGTCCATGATCTTTACTGGCACATCGTGGATCCGAAGGTCGCCGAGCGTCAGTGCATTCAGGACTCCGTGAGTTTCGGTTCCTTGTTTCCCGCCCGCTCCGGTGATCGGGGTCGAGCCGAAAGTCGGTACCTGTAGTTCGTCGGCGAGCGACCGGTCGAGGTAGGTCTCGTGGCCACCGGTGTCGATGAAGAACGGGACCACCTTTCCGTGGCCCACCTCGACGTTGACCACCGGAATGGGGTCGACGATCTCGAAAGGCACCCGGACCTCGCGTGCACCATCGTCGGCGCGGTATGGGGTGATGCCGGCGAACGCCTCCAGTTTCCGTGCGACCACGTCGATCTGCCGACGCCGGTCGTCGTCGAGGAGGCCGGCCAGCCGGTGCAGCCAGGCCCCCGCCGACGGAAAGTCGTCTCGCCGGTAGGCCGCCTCCGCCAGGTTCTGCAGCGTGGACACCGTGTGCGTGCTGTCCGGTGCGCGCTCGATGAGGCGCCTCAGCGAGGTTGTCGCGGTGCCGAGGTCGTTGCCCAGCAGTGCCACCGAACCCGCACCCCGCAGCGCATCGAGATGCCCGGGATCAGCCTCCAGCGCCCGCTGGTAGGCGCTGCCGGCTTCCGAAAACCGGCCGGCGCGGTACCAGCGGTCTCCCTCCGCGACATCCTGCTCCGCCGATGTGACCACACGCTCGGACATGCCACCCTCCAAATACTGATTGGTATC
Source organism: Saccharomonospora sp. NPDC046836 (assembly GCF_040645195.1). Classification (NCBI taxonomy): domain Bacteria; kingdom Bacillati; phylum Actinomycetota; class Actinomycetes; order Pseudonocardiales; family Pseudonocardiaceae; genus Saccharomonospora; species Saccharomonospora sp. NPDC046836. The sequence continues at coordinate 89,866 of NZ_JBEYXW010000003.1, read as the reverse complement.
TGAATACGGACCAGTATTCAGATACCATGGTGGATGTCAAGCAGCGAGGTCAGACGAGGAGACCGCATGGCGAAGGAACGACTGACGCGGCAGGAACAGCAGCAGCGCAACCGCGTCAACCTGCTGACCGCGGCCGAGAAGGTGTTCGCCGAACGCGGCATCCAGGGCGCCTCGCTGGACGAGGTGGCCGCGGAGGCCGGACTCACCAAGGGCGCCGTCTACTCCAACTTCGCCAGCAAGGAAGAGCTCGTCCTCGAACTCATGCGGCAGCGGATGAGCGAACGCGCACGAACCCAGGCAGAGCGCCTACTCTGCGCGGATCGCCCGGCCGAAGAGCTGGTCACCGAGTTCGGCGAGTACTGGACGGCGACATTCCGCGAGGAGGAGCAGCAGCTCTACCTCCGGGTAGTCATGGAGTTCCTGGTCCACGCGCTGCGCCATCCCAACGCCAAGGACCAGCTACGGGAACTGCTGTTCCCGCCGACCGCGATGGAACGCCACCCGCTGGTCCCGCCGGGCAGCGAACTGGCCAAGCTCCCGCCGGAGGACGCCGACACCATCCTGAAAGCCCTGGAGATCGGCATGGGAATACTCGCCCTGCTCGATCCCGAGCACCGCCCTGCGGAACTTTTCGGCGTGGCACTAGAACTGTTGGCCGGCATGGGTGTCGACGAGTCACGAATTCCGTGATAGCGGTTACGGTGTCGCCTCGATGCCGAGGTCGGCGAGGAGGCCGCGGACGCGTTGTTCGATGGTGTCGCGGATGGGACGCACGGCCTCGACGTCCTGGCCTGCGGGATCGTCGAGGGGCCAGTCCAGGTAGCGCGTGCCGGGGAAACAGGGGCAGGCGTCTCCGCAGCCCATGGTGACGACCACGTCGGAGGACTGCACGGCGTCGGCGGTGAGCACCTTCGGGATCTCGGCGGAAATGTCGATGCCGATCTCCCGCATCGCCTGCACCACCGCGGGGTTGACCTGGTCGGCGGGTGCGGAGCCGGCGGAGCGGACCTGGACCCGGCCCGGGGCGAAATAGGTGAGGAAGGCTGCGGCCATCTGGGATCGGCCTGCGTTGTGCACGCAGACGAACAACACCGATGGTGCGGCTGACGGATTCATGCGGGGCCTGTCTTTCTTCAACGTGCGGGGTTGGCCAGGTGGTCGGCGTCGTGGGGGAGGGTGACGTCGTCGTCGCCGGGGGTCGGGCGGCCGAACACGATGGCCATCAGCCCCAGCCCGGCCGCGCCGCCGATCAGTTGTGCGGCGAGGAATGGCGGCACGGAGCCGGGCGCGATGCCCGCGAAGGTGTCGGTGAATGCGCGGCCAATGGTCACTGCGGGGTTGGCGAAGCTGGTGGAGGAGGTGAACCAGTAGGCCGCCCCGATGAAGGAGGCGACCGTGGCCGGGGCGAGGTGGGCGCGGCCGGTGCGGGTCAGGCCGAAGATCAGCAGGATCAGCCCGGCGGTGGCGACGACCTCGCCGAGCCAGAGGTGGGGAGCGAACCGGTCGTGGGTGGACCACGCCACCAGCGGCTGGGCGAACATCGCGTCGGCCAGGACCGCGCCGCTGACCGCCCCCGCGATCTGAGCGGACACGTAGGCCAGGACGGCATGCGGGGGCGGGCCATTCCCGTCACGGCGATCGGTGAGGTAGGCGGCGAGCGTGACAACCGGGTTGAAATGCGCACCGGAGATGGGGCCGAACAGGACGATCAGCACGGCAAGGCCAAGCACGGTCGCCAGCGAGTTGGCCAGCAGCTGAATCCCGACGTCGCGAGTCAGACCGGTGGCCTGGATGCCGGAGCCGACCACCACGGCCACCAGCGCCGCTGTGCCAACGAATTCGGCCGTCGCCCGCCGCGCAAGTGGCGGCTGTCCGCTCACGCGCTGACTTCCATGGCTGTTGCGGGGGCCTGGAGCAGGGCCGAAAGCCGTGCCAGCGTGGCTGGCAGCACCCAGTAGTAGACCCAGGTCCCGCGGCGCTCGCAGTCCACCAGGCCCGCCTCCCGCAGCACCTTCAGGTGGTGGGAGATCGTCGGCTGCGACACGTCGAACGGGCCAATCAGCTCGCACACGCATGCCTCGCCGCCCTCATGCGAGGCGATCAGTGACAACAGGCGCAGCCGCACCGGGTCCGACAACGCCTTGAACATCCGCGACAGCTCGGCCGCGTCGTCCTCGCCCAGCGGTTCCCGGGCCATCGGCGCGCAGCATGACGTGCCCTGCTCGGCGAGCGGCAGACCGCCTTGTTTCGACATGCCTCTATGTTGACGGCTATCTAATCCGATGGCAATCTCTCTTGTATCGATGTTTGTCGATACAGGCTCTCTAGTGATGGGAGATCGTCATGTCTCGTGTCCAGCTGGCCCTGCGCGTCGCCGACCTGGAGGCCTCCATCGCGTTCTATTCCACGCTGTTCGGCACCGAACCGGCCAAGCGCCGCGACGGCTATGCCAACTTCGCCATCGCCGAGCCGCCGCTGAAGCTCGTGCTCATCGAGGGCGAGCCGGGGCAGGACACCCGGCTGGACCACCTCGGCGTGGAGGTCGCCACCACCGACGAGGTCCTCGCGGCCACCGCCCGGCTGAAGGACGCCGGCCTGGCGACGTTCGAGGAGAACGACACCTCGTGCTGCTATGCCCGTCAGGACAAGGTGTGGGTGACCGGCCCTGGCAGCGAGCCGTGGGAGGTCTACGTGGTCAAGGGTGACGCCGACACGCTCGGCAAGAGCGCCACGGAAGCGGCGGGTTGTGTCTGCGGCAGCTAGCGAAAGGTCTACACCGGGGCCCGGAACCGGCGTCGGCCCTCGGTGCACCACTTGCACGCTTGCCGTGTCATCACCGTCTGCGCCACACCGCTCAACAGGGCGAACTTCGGTTCGAAGGTGAACCCTTCGCCACCACAGCTGTTGCACAGCACCGCGACGCTACGCGGGTCCGGTGCGTCGTCCTCGCGCTCGGTCATACGGGGCCCCCTCCACACGTGCGGCAACAGATGGTCTCGACGTCGCCCGATTGCTCGATCTGCTCGTCACTTGAGCTTGGCCACGGTCTCACGCTTCTCGATCTCGTGCCAGCCCCGCGCTTCTTCGGCCACCAGGTCGCGATGCGGTAGCACTGGGCAGGCCACCTGCTGGTGGTGCAGATCGACCTCCCGTGCCGTCTGGGCGTTTGAGCGCCTCGCGGGCCTGGCGCACGTTCGGCTCGGCGTGCTCCCGCTTGACACCGTGCTGCCCACCATCACCATGCACGGCTACACGATCCTCGACGACACGGTCACGATCGAGGTCAACCACACTGATGTCATCGCCACAGATCCCGATGACGTGGCCCTCTACCGCGCCCTCACAGACCGGTTGTGGGACGTGGCCGCCGAGGGCGACGACGCACGCACCCTCCTCGCGCGCGTCGCTACCCACGCCCCGCACTAGCTCGTCACCACGATCCGTCGAAGTAGCGGTCGTTCTCGGCTGCCGGCGGCGACGCTGCCGCACAATCGCTTTCCGGGCCTGCTCCTCGGTGGGCTCGTCGAGCGCTCGGCGGAACAGCCTCGGCGCGGCATGTACGGCGAGCCATACGAGCCTGTCGAGAGTGCGCTGGAGCGTGCGACGAAGGCGGCTCATCGGGTCGCCGCGTCGCCATAGGCGCCTGGCTGGTCTTCGAGCGTTTGGCCGAACTCACCATGGGTCCAGATGTGCAGGGCGCTCAGCGCCAACCGGTACGCCGAAGCCTCCCTCTTGTAGAGGCGTTGGAGGTATGGATCTGCGTCTACCTTGGCCTCCGCCAACGCCTCGTCTCGCATCCCAGCAAGCCGTTCGGCGACCAGCGTGAAGTTCTTCCGCAGCTCGACTGCGGGCATCTGTATCTGGGGCATGGAGTCCCTTCCGGGTCTGTCTCCATGCCGCTATTCCGGCGTTTGCTGTATTTCTGCTGCACGACGCCCGAGGATGCGGGTGAGGGTCGATACATCGCTGCAGGTCAGGGGGTGTTGTGGGCCCGGTGGGACTCGAACCCACACTGGCACGGACCTAAACCGTGTGCCTCTGCCAATTGGGCTACGGGCCCGACCCGATCAAGCCTAGCGGTACTGGTAACGCGGTCGAATCGGCGTGGCAGATGGGGTGGCCGCAGGTCGGCTGATCTACCGTGGCAGGCTGCTGCCAAGCATGCTCAGCGAGGGAGGATACGTGGCTCGCGATCCGGAGACCATCGAACGCGACATCGAGAAGGCGAGGGAGGCGCTGGCCACCACGCTGGACCAGCTCGGCACCCGGGCCAGCCCGAAGCGGCTCGCCGACAACGCCAAGACGAGCCTGACCGCCAAGCTCGAGGAGCCCAAGGTGAAGTTCCCGCTGATCGGCGCTGGTGTGCTGATCGCGGTGCTCCTGGTGCGCAAGCTACTGCGCTGACGCACCGACGGTGCGTCAGCAGCCCCAACGTGGGGTTCAGCCGGCCGCGCTGGCCTGTCCAGCTGCGCGCGGCCGGCTTCCGGCGGCGCTGGACGCGTAGTTGTTCTCGGCCCGGGGCGTGTTGCTCTTGTTCTGCCGGCTCGGGGTCTCCTTCTTCGCCGCGGTCTTGGGGCTCTTGCTGAGTTCCTTGCGCGGCACCCCACGCCTCGTCGGCTTCGCGGCCGCCTCGCCATCGTTCTTGTTCGCGGCAGCTCGCCGGGATCTCGGCTTCGGCTGCTCGGGCGTGGTCGCCACCTTCCCCGCGGCTTCCGTCTTGTTCTCCAGCTCCTCGCTCTCCGGCTCGGAGCGCGCGAGGCGAGCCGTCATGTAGACGCTCGTGAACTCCAGCGCGCTGCCGTTGAGCAGATGCACGACCGTCGGGCTCGCGCCCTCGGGCGCGATCTTCTCGACCAGCTGGTCGGCCCGATCGCGCGCCGCGATGATCCCCGGCGCCCTGTCGTCGAGTTCCTTCCCCCACCCGGCGACCGTGACAGTCCAGTCGTCGTCTTCCTGCACATACACGGCAGTGATCGCTTGCGCCACCAGTCCACCCCTCTTCCGACAGCGTTGCCCACAGTGGGAGACTGTTTCGGCGCTGTCTTATGACGCCAGTTCACAAACAACCCGATCGGGTGTGCCCGTCAGGCGCTCGTTGAGATTCTGTTACGTTTTCGTCGATCCAGCAATACGACAATGTGTCAGAAACTACTGAGCGTGAGAACACTCTCAGTGTGTCACTACTTAGGGCAGTTCACCGATCTCGCTCGGTTGATTATCGGGTAGCAAGCCGCTCCAGGCCGTACCACAGCAGGTCCATGGCGTGTTGCGTGGCGACTTCGGGGGTGACGTCCTCGTGCCGCTCGCACCAGATGGCGAGCCGCTCGCAGCCCCCGACGACGAATTCCGCTGCCGCTTCGACGCGGCCGGCATCGGCGTCATCGAAGTAGCCAGTCATCAATGCGGCGATCAGGTCCGTCTGCTGCTGGCGGGTCGCCTCGATCTCCTGTGCCGCCGACGTGCCGATGAGGGTCGACTCGTGCCGTACCAGTGCCCACGCCTGCCTGCGCTCACGGATGAACACGAAGAACGCCTGCAAGCCGCGGCGCATCGCGTCCTGCGCGTCTGTTGCGCCGGCCACGGCCTGCTCGGTGACGTGCCGCAGTTGGGCCCTCGCCTCGCTGATGCACGCGAGGAGCAGGCCTTCCTTGGAGTTGAAGTACTCGTAGAGCATCGGCTTGGACACGCCGACCCGGTCGGCGATGTCGTCCATGGATGCCGCGGAGTATCCGCGTTCGGCGAACACGATTTCGGCGATCTCGACCATCTGCCGCTCACGCTGCGCACGGGGCATGCGCTTGCGCGGCGCCTGGGACTTCGCGGCTGCGCTCACGCTGTTCACTCTACCGGAAGTAACTTACTCCCAGTAAGATGGACTTCCGGTAACGGGAACTGCGTCAGGGAGGCGCCATGGGCAACCGCATCGAGGCGGAAGTCGTCATCGTCGGTACCGGGTTCTCGGGGCTCGGCATGGCGATCCAGCTCCGCAAGGAGGGCCGCGACGACTTCGTGCTCCTCGAGAAGGCCGGCGACATCGGCGGTACCTGGCGCGACAACACGTATCCCGGCTGCGCGTGCGACGTCCAGTCGCACATGTACTCGTTCTCCTTCGAGCAGAACCCGCGCTGGTCCCGGTCGTTCTCGCCGCAGCCGGAGATCCACGAGTACCTGCGGCGCGTTGCCGCCAAGTACGACCTGCGCCGGTTCGTCCGGTTCGGCCAGGACGTGACCGGCGCACGCTGGGATCCGGACGAGAACCGGTGGCACGTGGCCACCGCGGGCGGCGTCGAGGTCGTCGGCAGGTTCCTCGTCGCCGGCGTGGGTGCGCTGCACCTGCCGCAGGTTCCCGGGCTGGCCGGCATCGAACGGTTCCGGGGCAGGGCCTTCCATTCCGCCGCGTGGGAGCACGATTATGACCTGAGGAACCAGAAGGTCGCGGTCATCGGCACCGGTGCCAGCGCCATCCAGTTCGTGCCGCACATCGCCGGTGAAGTGACGCGGCTGACGGTGTTCCAGCGGACACCGCCGTGGATCATGCCGAAACCGGATCACGTCATGCCGGAGTGGGCCAAGGAGCTGTTCGCCCGCGTGCCGGTGGCGCAGCGCGCGTACCGCAACCTCCTCTACTGGTTGCTGGAACTGCGGGCGGTCGGGTTCAACCGCGAACCGCGCCTGATGAGGCTCGTGCAGAAGATCGCCAAGCGGCACATCGACAGACACATCAGCGACCCGGTGCTACGCGAGAAGCTCACGCCGAGCTATGTCATGGGCTGCAAGCGCGTGCTGATCTCCAACGACTACTACCCGGCGCTGAACCGCGGCAACGTCGAGGTCATCACCGACGGCGTCACTGAGGTCACCGAGCGTGGCATCATCGACACCTCGGGACGTGAACACGAGGTCGACGCGATCATCTACGGCACCGGCTTCCACGTCACCGACGCCTTCGACGACCTCGACATCATCGGAACGGGCAGTCGCAACCTGGGCAAGCTGTGGTCGGCGGAGGGCATGCAGACCCACAAGGGCATCACGGTCGCCGGCTTTCCGAACCTGTTCTTCCTGCTCGGTCCTAACACCGGCCTCGGCCACAACTCGGTGGTGTTCATGATCGAACAGCAGATCCGCTACATCAGCGAGGCCATCCGTCTCGTCGAGTCGCGTGGCGCGGCGGCGCTCGACGTGCGGCGGGACGTGCAGGCGGAGTTCAACGACGACATCCAGCGCAAGCTCGAGCACGGCATCTGGACCCGGGGCGGCTGCACGAGCTGGTACCTGGACGCCAAGGGCGTCAACCGCACCATCTGGCCAGGCTTCACGTGGCGGTACTGGCTCCAGACCCGCAACGTGCGTGCCGACGACTTCGAGCTCATCCGGTAGCGGCCTCAGCTCACTGGCTGGTGGACACCACGGACAGGTCGCGGAGCCTGCCGATCAGCTCCTGGGTCGGCAGACCACAGAGCTCGGCCATCCGATCCAGAGCCGGCAGATCGAGCAGCACGTCGGCGCTGCTCGACTGGGTCAGCCTGCCCTCCGCCCAGCGGCGTAGTGGCTCGAGGCCCTGCTGGTCGGTGGCGACCACCCGGGCAAGGTTCACGCGGATCCGGCCGGGTTCCTCGCCGAACACCCGCTTGTGCACGCGCGCCAGCAGGTTCTGCGGCAGCTCGTCCATTGCCAGGCACAGCTCGACCAGCCGGACGATGGAGCACTGCCGCGTACCGAGCTCATAGGTCGCCAGCGTCTGGAGCGAGATATCGCTCTGCAGGCGCTGGTTGAGCTCCTTGCGTGTCCACCCTCGCTTCTTGCGGAGCTTGCGTAGTTCTTCACCCAGAATCCGCTGGTACGTATCCGCGTCGAGCTGCACTCCCGGTCCTTCGCCTGCACCCCGTGAGCTGCCGTGCACCGACTGAGGCGGCACAGCGCATGCGTTCATCACGGCAGTGAAAGCGACCGGGCCGCTTTGGCTTACGCGGCATACGTAGAAATTTTGATGAAAGTCCTTCAACTACTCCGAATGGGCGATCAAAAGGCACCGAATGGGCTCACCCAGGCTTGGAGGTCGCGCGGATAGGGGTCTCGGCTGAATTTCGGGGACACCCGGACCCCGAGGCGTGGCGGCGTCCAGGCGGCGGCGTCTTGCGGGACACCCGCACCCGGGGATACAAGGCGGAGGGCGGGTCCCAGGTGGGCCAGCCCGAACGTTCCCTATCTGCGTGACCTCTTAGTTGACGCAGGTCACGCCTTGCGCGGTGATCGGCGGCTCTTGGGTGGGTGGCTGTTGTGCGACGGGAGGCGCCTGCGGCTGCATTGCCGGCTGCGCCACGCCGGACGTGCTGTCGTCGGGGGAGTAGTCGGGCGCCAGCAGCACCCGCACATGCCCGGCAGGCACGCTCGAGTCGGTGGCGACCTCGGCCCCGCCGATCGCGTCGGCCACCTTCTCGCCCGCCTTTTCCTGACCGGCAGGAACCTGCACGACAGTGGTGGACCTGGCCGTGGCGTTGTCGACCTCGCCCTGGACGAATCCCTGCTGCACCAGGGACTCCGCCACCTGGCCCGCGAGCCCGGTGACGCCTGATGCGTTGAGCACGTCGACGGTGATCTCGCCGGCGTCCGGCGCCGGGGCGCTCCCCTTGCTGGGCTGCACACCGTTGAGCTGCTGCACGAACTGGCGGACCTCCTGCGGGTCCACCTGGACGGCCTGGCCGTCTTCCACGGTGTCGTACTCGGGGTTCACGACGGGGATGGTGTCGAACTGGATCTGCCCACCCGAGAGCCCCTGCAGCTGCTGTGCGAAGCCGATCAGGTCCCAGCCCTGGTTGACCACCACCGACTTCTGGACGGCATTGATCAGTCCGTTCAGTCTGGCCGGATCGGCCAGCGTGCCGGCGGAGAGAACCTTGCGGGCAAGGCCTGCCATGAACACCTGCTGGCGGACGACCCGGTCGAGGTCGCCACGCAGCAGGCCATGCCGCTGCCGGACGAAGGCGAGCGCCTGGAAACCCGAGATCGTCTGCGGACCGGCGTTGAACTTCGCCCCCGAGTACGAGTCGTCGACCGCTTTGTTCAGGCAGACGTCCACGCCACCGATGGCCTGCGTGATGTCGTAGAAGCCGAGCAGGTTGATCGCGGCGTAGTTGTCGATGGTCGCCCCGGTGAGCTCCTCCACAGTCTTGATGAGGGTCTTCGCGCCCTCCTGGTTGCTGCGGAGCTCCAGCTCCCTGGAGTCGGTGACGCCCTGCTGCTGGAGTTCGTCGCGGGCAGCGAGCTTGGCGCGGGCGTAGGCCGAGTTGATCTTGTGTTTGCCGAATCCCGGGATATCGACATAGGAGTCACGTGGCAGCGAGATCGCCACGGCCTTCTTACCGTCGTTGGGTATGTGGACGAGGATCAGCGTGTCGGTGTTGAGCGCACCATCGGAGACACCGGCGCGCAGCTTCGCGAGCATCTCCTCGGACAGTGGGTTGCCCTGCGCATCGGTGCGGCTGTCCATGCCGACCAGCAGGATGTCGCGAGCACCGTCCGCGGGCAGGTCGTTGGGCTCGGCGATCACATCGGTCACGGTCAGCCCGTTGACCAGCCCCTGCATCACCGCCCACGCATAGCCGGTGGCCGTCATCACCAGCGCCGAGACGATGACCAGCACGATCTTCGGTCCGCGCAGCGTGCGCCGCTTGGGCGGCGGTGGCGGTGGCGGTGTGCGCGGGCGCTGTGTCGGAGGGCGTCGAGGGGGCTGTGCGGCAGACCGTTTGCCGGCGGAGGAGGAACCGGACGTCTCACGTGGCGCAGGCCTGCGGCCGGGCGAGGGAACACGCCTGCCACCGTCTGGTGGCACCGACCTGCCCCCAGGTGGTGGCACCGGACGACCGCCGCCCGGCGGTACCGGTGAGCCGCCCGCGCGGTCCTGCCACGGCCTCGCGGGACCACGGCCTCGCGGGGAGTCCCGCGGCGGGTAGTCCACGCCAACGGCTCCTTTCCTCGACAGTTACGGTCCCATATGTGACGTCTGAGCGGCGATCCAGGTTGTCGTAGCGTGGCACACCGATCCGGTGGTGTGGTCGTCCCGGTTCCGGTGTGGCGCTCGTTTACCCTGCGTAGCTGCTCGCCGTGCGACTGGCCCACACCGTAGCCAACGCCGCCGCCACAGCCAGCACCACCGTGGCGCCGTACACAATGACGCCAACCGCCAGGGTATCGGGGCCGGCGGTCGCGGACAGTAGTGGCGACACGCACACCAGTGCGGTCAACAGCCAGGTGCGTGGTGCGCTCGTGCTGCCCGTGCGCACGGTGTGCAGCAGCGACATGCCGAGCAGCAACTGGACCAGGCTCTGGATGGAATCCATTGGTAACCCCGGTAGCAGGGCGTTCGCCGTTCCGCCGAAGCTACTGACCGCGAAACCGAACACCCCGATCGTGGAGTACCCGATTCCTGCCGTGGTAGCCGCGTAGCCGAGCACGCGGTCCAGTCCGCTCGCGGCGACCGGTCCCGCGGGCACCAGCGGCGGTTGGTGGCCGAGATGTCGCTCGAACCACCAGAACACCAGCGCGGCAGGCCCGGTGAGTATCGCGACGGCCACGAGCACCTTGCCGCTGCCCGCATCGAGCCTGCCCGGCAGGTACACGGCGGCAACAACCAGCAACATCGCGGCGAGGAAGACGAGGTACAGGCTCATCGGTGCCCGTGCGGCGAACCGGGTGGCCTGCAGCACGCCCGGTCGCGCGGCGAGCCGGCCGAGCCAGGGACGCAGCATGCTCAGCGCACTCAGCTGGACGAGACCGAGCAGCAGTACCGGCAGCACCGGAGCCGCGAGCGCGGGTGGTGCGCCCGCGACTCCGAGCATGGTCACCGGCACGAGGCCCGCGGCTGCCCCTGCGCCGAGAGCGGCGAGCCCGGCGACGGCGACCACCAGCGCCCACGATCGCCGGCCGGGCCGGTCGAGGTGGGCGAAAGCCAGCTGCTGGGCGAGCAGGGCCAGCAACAGTGTCGCGGCGTGGTCCAGCGCCGTCGGGCCGAGCCGGCGCGTGACGAGCTCGGTCAGTATCAGCAGGCCGGTGAGCGTGAGCGCGACGGCAACCGGTGCCCGCCGGTGCAGCGCGTGCATGGCGGGCGTCGCGACGACGGTGAGTACGTACACCCCGAGCAGCCACAACGGATGCAGCGCGATCCGGACCACGATCTCGGTGGTGGGGGCCGGGATCGCGAGCACCTCCAGCGCGATCGGCACGGCGAACGCGACCACGGCGAAGACCAGCGTCAGGCGCAGCAGCCAGCTGGTCCGGTGTGCCAGGTACTCGCGGTACCCACCGCCGGACTCGCGCACGGCTCGCCAGCCCGTGAGGTTGGCGTGGCCTCCCGCGAAGAAGAACACGAACGCCAGCTGCGCAACCCAGGTGAACGGCCACAGCAGGGCCGGGGGCGCACCTGCCCACCTCGCGAGCGCGACCGAAGCCTCACCGAGGACGAGCAGCGCGATGCTGGCCACACCGAGCACGGTCCACCGATCCACCGGCCGGGAAACGGTCCTCAGGGCGGTGGGGGTGCGTCGCGGCCGGGTACGCCGCATGCCGAGCCAGCCGCGCAGCCGGAACGACAGCAGCAGGCCGATCGCCGCGACGCCGGCGAGTATCGGTGTGAGCGGCTCGCCGATCGGCGGCCCCCAGCGCTGGTGCCATGAGTTCGCCACCAGCCCCGCGGAGTACAACGACGCCACGACTTGACACACGCTCTCCGACCCCCGCGGGTTGAGCCGGCAGGTGGCGTGCATGTCGGCCGACAGCCGGTCGTCGAGGGCCCGGCGCACGTCCTGGCTCAGGGGGTGACCTTTCTTCTCGGCGTAGCGCAGCAGGTCGTAGCCGAGGTCGTGTGCCTTGCACGGTGTGCCGAAGTCCCAGCGCGTGTTGTCGTCGCCCCATGGGGTGGAGCACCCGCCGTCGACGTGGACGGTCCTCACCGTGCCGTCGCGTGCCGCCAGGCTGCCCGGTACGACACCGGTCACCGCGGTGAAGTCGGGCGGCAGTAGGTCGAGGGCATCGGGAGAGGGCCCCGGTCGGAGAAGCGCCTCGATCGCGCGGTGCGCGGCGGCCGTGCCATCGTGTGGCGGCCCGTTGTCGGGCACCGCGGCGGAGCGGGAGGCGACGAAGCCGAACCCGGTGACGACGAGCACGAGGAGCAGGACCCACGCCGATGTCCAGACGCGGCCCCGCCCGCGTCTGGACGCGGGCGGAGTCTCCTCGGTTCGTGCCGTCATGGTCTCCAAGAATTGCAGTGATCGGCAGGGGGTGGCATCCGGGAAACCCCGGATTAGGGCCTGCGCCAGGCTACTGGGTGACCGGCCGCGCGAAGCGCACCTGGTTGCGACCGTTCTCCTTCGCCTCGTAGACAGCCGCGTCGGCGGCTTGCATCAGGCTGGCGAGTGTCGCCGCGTGGAGCGGGAACACCGCGACGCCGATCGAGGTGGTGCGGTCGGTGATCGTGGTCTGCGCGCCGCGTTTGTCGGTGGTGTCGATGCGCAGGTGCGCGATCGTGTTGCGCACGCGCTCGGCGGCGACCTGCGCTGCCGCCGCGTCGGCGTCGGGCAACAGCACGAGGAACTCCTCGCCGCCGAACCGGCCGACGATGTCGGCCGGCCTGGTGACCTCGCCCAGCGCCTTCGCCACCGCGCCGAGTACGTCGTCACCCGCGGGATGGCCGAAGCTGTCATTGATCCACTTGAAGTGGTCCAGGTCGATCATGAGCATGGCGAGGTTGCCGTCAGCGCGGCTGATGCGCTCGAGCGCCCGTTCGGCGGATTCCGACCAGCCGCGCATGTTGAGCAGGCCCGTCTTGGGGTCGGTGACCACGTCGTCCTGCAGCTGGTCGAGCTCTGCGAGCCGGTTGAAGAACACCGTGACCACAGCCATGATCACGACCGTCGGTGGCATGGTCACGAGCAGCACCGCCGTCACCGCGCCGAGGCCGGTGGTGATGGCCTCCAGCAGGTTGTCCGCCTTGCTGCCCAGCACGGTGCGCACCGTCGGACGCGGCCCGCTGAGCGCGAGGATGCCACCGACGTAGAGCACCTGGACGCCTTCGTACACGGCTGCGGCTATGAGGACTAGACCAAACTCGCGCAGCGAGCCCAGTGCGGTGACCGAATGCCAGTCCTGCGGGTGGAGCGAGGCGTAGCTCAGGCCGGCCAGCGCCGCGGCGAGACTGTGCGAAATGGACGAGAAGATGAAGTTGTGCGGGGGCCGCCGCGCGGTGAACCAGCGCTGAACCCGGATCAGCACCACGAGCAACACCGCCAGCGTCGCCGGGAGCACCAGGATGGCGGGGAACACCCACACAGCGATCAGGTCGATGAGGACCGTCTTCGTCCGGTTGCGCCTGCGTTCCTCCTGCCGCTGGGTGAGCTGAATATGGACGGTGGCACCCGCCGCCAGGATGGCGAACCGGAGCCAGTCCGTGCCGTCGGGCGTCGCCGCAACCGTGAAGGCCGCAGCGAACCCGACCACCGCCGCGAGCTCCATCAGGAGCAAGAACACGATGAACCGCTTGGGCCTGCGCCATAGCGCCCATGCCCTGATCCGAGCGATGATCCCGTGCCGCGTGGCCGGTGTCCCGCCGGTGCCTTCGCCAGGCGGGGCCTGCCCGGTCACGGCGCCGTTGCCGCTGGGATCGGGCAGCGTCGGCTCACTTGGGCTGGAGGGCGCCGGCTGACGCCGATCGTGAGGCGTGAGCGGCACTCGCCAAACCTCCCAAGGTGTGCGTCATGGTCATTAAGTACGCTCTGCGGAGTCCGCGACAGAACGCGACACTCCACACAGCAGGTATCATCTCACCGCGCGAGAACCGTCGTGTGGCGAGGACGCCGGCTGTAGCGTCGGCGGGCGATGATTCCGGCAACTAGGCGATCGGAGGTGTTCTCCCTTGTCTGGTCGCGACTTCTGATCTAGAAAAAACACAGGCTCATCGGATTCTGCTGGCAATGGAGGTGCACCGTGTCCGGTCGTGATTTCTGATAGTGCTCCAAGTGAACGCTGTTGGCAGCTCAGGTGAAGGAGGTGTTTCCGGTGACTGGTCGTGATTTCTGAGATACCTGGCGTTGATGGAAATTCGTTAGCAATCGTTAAGGAGGTGACATCGTGGCGGGTCGCGACTTCTGAGTACTAACAGTAGTAATGAACACGCGTAGTCACTTTTTTCGCAATCATGTTCGAATGGCAGGAGGGGTTGTGGTCATGTCCGGTCGTGACTTCTGACGCAAGCTGTATTCGCATTTTCCGGTCAGGCATGCCCAGCGGCGGTACCGCCGGGCGCGGCATGGATACGTGCCCAGGAAAAGGCGACGGGCACGGTGAGAACAACCCCGGCGAAGCCGGCCAGCGCGATGGCCGTGGTCGCGGAGCCCACCCACTCGGTGAGGACTCCGCCGAGCGCGACACCCACTCCCTGCGCGACGCGCAGCCCCGTGCGGTACAAGCCACCCGCGCCGCCGCGCAGCTCGTTGGGCACCCAGGTGATGAACGTGGCGCCCACGGTGACGATGTAGGCGCCCGCGGCGCCGGCGAGTGCCAGCAGGAGCAGAGCGAACGGCAGGTTCGGCTCCAGGACGAACGCGATCAGCACGCCCGAGGCGGCGATCGCCAGCAACCCCATGTACCGCCGCCGGTTCTCCGCGGAGACGAACCGCGAGAGCACGAACACGCCCACGATGAACCCGACGGGATCTGCCGCGAGCAGCCAGCCGACGGCGTGCTCGGCGGCACCGATCTGATGCGCAAGTGGAGCGGCGAGCCCTTCGGGAACCACCGCGAGGCCCACCAGCCACGAGAAGGCGATGAGGATACGGAGCCTGCGTTGCCCGAAGACCCACCGAGCGGCGCCGAACCACGCCTCGTCGGGATTGCCGGCGGCCGGGCGCCAGCGCACGCTCAGCCGGACGACGGCGGCGGCGATGACGAAGGTGAACGCGTCGAGCGCCAGTGCCCATGACGGGCCGAACGCCGTGACGAGCACGCCACCGCCGGCCAGTCCGGCCAGCATGGCGATGTTCGTGGTGATGCCACGCAGGTCCTGGCTCCGCAAATAGACCTCGTCGTCGATGAACACCTCCCGGGTCAGCGCGTTCTGTGCGGCGTTGACCGGGGCACCCACCAGTCGCACCAGCACGATCAGCAGGCACAGCAACGCAAGCGGCGCGCCGGGTATCGCCATTCCGCCGACCAGCAATGCCTGGAGCAGCGCGCAGCTCACGAGTACGGTGCGGCGTGGGAACCTGTCGGCGAGCTGCGCCAGTCCGAGCCCGCCGACCAGAGCGGGCAGGAACGTCAAGGCGTAGACCACCGCGGTCCACAGTGCGGAGCCCGTGCGGCTGTAGACGAGAATCGCCAGTGCGACGGTGGTCAGATGGTCGCCTGCCACCGACTGAGCCTCGGCAGCCCAGAGCGCACGGAACTCCCGGTTGCGGAGCGCCGTGCTCAGCCGCGGCGCCGTGCTCGTTCCCAACTAGTGTCACCCTGTGCCGAATCGATTACTACGTGCAATGCCCAACCCAACGGTAGGTATCACGCCGGCTAAAGGGAGACGAACTGAAAACGTTGCCCTGATCGGACTAATGGCGCAGCTCCCCGGCCTGTGTGCTTCGGACCAACGTACGGGGCTACTCAGAGTCACGTGACAGCCCGGCAGTTTCCCCCAGCCGATCGCTGGGGCCTCGTTCGGCGCAGTGAGTACACCGTTCGGCGCGTACTGCCGCGCCGAACCATCCCACGTGACCAACACTGGAAGAGGCCAGATGCAGTGGAGGGACCGAGTTCAGCTCGGTGCTGGCGGTGGGAGAAACAATGGACAAGCTGCTCGATGGCAAGGCCGTGGTGGTGACAGGTGCGGGGCGGGGGCTCGGGGAAGCCTTTGCTGTGCACGCGGCGCAGGCAGGCGCCGCCGTGGTGGTGAACGATGTGGACGCCGAACTCGCCGAAGCGACCGCGGCGAACATCAGGGCGCACGGTGGTCGTGCCGTCGCCAGTGGACACAACGTCGCCGATCCGGAGCAGGCGCGGGCGATCATCGACCTGTGCGGAGCCGAGTTCGGCGGTGTCGACGGATTGGTCAACAACGCAGGGGTCAACTACGAGGCACTGCCCTGGCAGGAGGATCCCAGCCGGGTTCGCGAGCTGGTCGAGACCAATGTTCTCGGCGTGATCTACACCGGGATGGCGGCGGCGCAGGCCATGGTCGCCGGCGGCAACGGCGGTTCGATCGTCAACATCTCCTCGGGGGCGTCCCTGGGGCAGCGCAAGCTCGGCACGTATGCGGCAAGCAAGGGAGCGGTCGCCTCGCTGACGTACTCGTGGGCGCTGGACATGGAGGACGTCGGCATCCGCGTGAACGCGGTGTGCCCACTGGCGCACACCCGGATGGTCTGGAAGTCGGAACGGTCGCTGCGCAACTGCCCGCCTGATCGCACCCCGGCACGGATCGCGCCGGTGGTGCTGTTCCTGCTGGGCGACGGGGCGCAGGGCATCACCGGACAGCTCATCCGGTGCAACGGCCCACAGCTGCACATTGTGGGCCAGCCGTATCTGAAGGCGCCGATTCTCGAGCGGGAGGTGTGGGATTCCGACAGCGTGCAGCGCGCGTTCGACGAGGTGTTCAGCGCACACCTCGAGCCCTACGGGCTGGAGAAGCGGGTCCCACCACGCCTGCGCAAGTGGACGGGTACCGCTACCGCGCCACCGCTGCGCAGCGCGTGACACTGCGTAACGACTGAGTTGTCCCCCAAGGCCACCTTGGTTGCATTCAATGCGACCAAGGTGGCCTTGGGGGACGTTTACTCACGCGTCGTAGAGGGTGGCTATCTCGGATTCGTAGCGCTGCGTGATGATGCGCCGCTTGAGCTTGAGGGTGGGAGTCAGCTCGCCGCTCTCCGGCGTCCACGCGCTGGCGACTAGGTGGTAACGCTTCACCTGCTCGGCTCTGGCGAGCCGGTGGTTGGCGGACTCGACGGCCCGGTCGATCTCGGCTCGCACGTCGGGATGCGCCGCGAGCGTGGCCGGCTCTGCCCCGGCGGCACCCTCGATGCCCTTCGCGGCGGCCCATGCCGGTGCCGCCTC
This sequence comes from Saccharomonospora sp. NPDC046836, assembly GCF_040645195.1. Lineage (NCBI taxonomy): Bacteria > Bacillati > Actinomycetota > Actinomycetes > Pseudonocardiales > Pseudonocardiaceae > Saccharomonospora > Saccharomonospora sp. NPDC046836. Next base: position 72,775 of record NZ_JBEYXW010000003.1, on the reverse strand, counting down.
GTCGTCGAGCACGATCAGTGCCGTGATGTAGGGCCGGTTGTCGCCGATCGCCACCGCATGCCCGATGAGCGGATGCTCCTTGAGCAGGCTCTCGATCCTGGTCGGTGCGATGTTCTTGCCGCCGGCCGTGATGATCAGCTCCTTCTTGCGGTCGGTGATGGTCACGAACCCATCGTCGTCGATGGTCCCGATGTCGCCCGTGGCGAACCAGCCACCGGCATCGGTCGCCGGCTGGATGGAGCCGTCGTCCTGCAGGTAGCCGAGGAAGACGATGGGGCCGCGGACGAACAGCTCACCGTCGTCACCGGTCCGGACCTCGACGTCGGCGACCGGGCGGCCGACCGTGCCCGGCTTGCAGGCGCCCGCGGTGTTCGACGTGGCGGCGCCGGTGGTCTCCGAGAGTCCCCAGACCTCCTGGATCTCGACGCCGAGCCCGGCGATGAAGTACAGCACCTCCACCGGAAGCGCGGCGGCACCACTGGATGGCACGCAAAGATTGTCCAGACCCAGTAACTGTCGCACCGGTGCCAGCACCGTCCGGTCGGCCTCGGCGATCCTCGCGGCGAGCTCGGCCGGCACCTCCTTGCCCGCACCGCGCAGCCGGTAACCCTCCTGCAGCAGCTCATTGGCCTCGAGCAGAGCGGTGCGCCGCTCTTCGGGGACACCGGCCAGCATCATCTTCAGCCCGGCGGCCATCTTCTCCCACACCCTGGGCACACCGAAGAAACCGTCCGGACGCACCTGGGCCAGCGCGCTGACGATGGCCTGCGGATCGGCCAGCGTGTGCACGTGTCCGGCGTAGACGATCGGCATGTAGATCGACAGCTCCCGTTCGGCGATGTGTGCCAGCGGCAGGTAGGCGATGTTCTTCATGTGCATGGGGCTGCAGTGCAGCGAATGCACGGCGAGTGCCTCATGGATGGCGTTGCGGTGGGAGAGCACGACACCTTTCGGCACTCCGGTCGTGCCCGAGGTGTAGATCATCGCCAGTGGATCGTCGGGCTCGATGGCGTCGGCGGTCCATTCGAACACCTCCGGCTCCTCGGCATGCCGGGCTGCGCCACGCGCGCGCACGTCCGCGAATGTGCGGAAGCGGTCGTCGTCCTCCGGCAGCGTGCTGGCGTCCATGACGACGATGTGCTCGAGGTTGGGCAGCTGGTCCAGTACCGGTAACCAGCGTTCGAGCTCGTCGGGGCCACCGAGCACGGCGATCGGCGCCGCGCTGTGGTTCACGACGTAGGCGATCTGCTCGCTGCTGAGGGTCGAGTACGCCGTGCACGGGATGGCGCCGAGATGGGTGGCCGCGAGATCGGCGATCAGATGCTCGGGACGGCTGGGCGCCATGATGATCATGCGCTGACCCGCGGCCAGTCCGAGATCGGCGAGCCCGCGCGACACGGCGGCGATCTCGTCGCGGAGCTGTCCCCAGGTCAGTGTCGGACTGCTCGCGGCGTCGAGTGAGGTGAGCGCCGGCTTGGCTCCGAATTCGGTGGCGTTGCGACGCAGCAGAACGGGAATGGTGAGGCCCTCGGTCTCGCTCGCGACAGACGTTCTCCGGGCCACAGATGACAACGACAACGCAATCCTCCCTCACCTCGTCATTGAGGGCACCCACCCTATGTGGCGAAGGTCACTACCGAAACCCCCATATCGGTCGGTTGACTTGCTCAGTCTTGTCAACTTCGTCGACCAAAGTGCTTGTTATGCGCAGCTGTGTCCGTGCATGATGGCCCCTCCGCCCAACGGCCAAGGAGGATCACCGTGGATCTTCAGCTGCTGGCTGCGCTCGTACTCGGGATCGGCGCCATTGTGCTGATCGTGCTGCGCACCCGGCTCGACGCGTTCGTCGCGCTGCTCGTCGCCGCGCTGCTGACCGGCTTCGTCGCCGGTCAACCGATGACAGCCATCCTGGAGTCGATCACCGATGGATTCGGTTCCACCCTCGGTGCTATCGGCATCGTCATCGGGCTCGGTGTCGGTGTCGGCAAGATCCTGGAGGTGTCCGGAGCCGCGGATGCGCTGGCCAGAGCGTTCGTCCGGGCGCTCGGTAAGGGCCGGGAGCCGTGGGCGATGGCTGGCACAGGTGCGCTCGTGTCCATTCCGGTGTTCTGCGACTCCGGCTACGTGATCATGAACCCGCTGGCCCGTTCGATCGCGCGGCGCAAGCGCGCGGGCTACGTGACGCTCGCGCTCGCACTCGGCTGCGGGATGACGCTCACGCACCACCTGGTCCCGCCCACCCCGGGGCCGCTCGGCGTCGCCGGCATCCTCGGCGCCGACATCGGCGGTCTCATCCTCGTCGGCCTGATCTTCTCGGTAGTGCTGCTGCCGCTCGTCGTGGTCTACGCCCGGTGGGTCGGCCCGCGCCTGGAGGAGGAGCACCTGCTGCCCAGCGTGCGAGCCGAGGTCTACGGCTCCGCCGGCACGCGCGCCGCCGTCACCCCGTCCGGCCAGGTCAGCGCGTCGGCCGGCGAGGCGGGCGACGGAGACGACAAAGACGGAGACGACGGCGCCGAGCAGGGACGCCGGATGTCGGCCTGGGTGGCCGCGTTGCCGCTGCTCGTCCCGCTCCTGCTCATTGTCGCCAACACCGTGGCGGCGGCCGTCGACCGTAACGCACAGGGTGTGCTCAGTGGTGACGACTACGAGCCGTCACCGGTCGCGGGTGTGCTGTCGTTCGTCGGTAGCCCGGTCGTGGCCCTGCTGATCGGGCTCGTTCTCGCGGTTTACGTCCTGTTGCCCCGCGTGACGACCCGGAACCAGGTCGCCGACTGGCTCTCGCAGGCTGCTTCCTCGGCCGGCCTGATCATCCTCATCACCGGGGCGGGCGGCGCGTTCGGTCAGGTCCTGAGGGACACCGGCGTCGGTGACGAGCTCGCCGCGACCATCGCCTCCTGGAACCTGCCAGGGGCGCTGGTGCCGTTCCTGATCGCGACCCTGGTGCGGCTCGCGCAGGGCTCGGGCACGGTCGCGATGATCACCGCCGCATCCGTCACGGCGCCGCTGGTCGCCGGGCTCGGTGTGTCCCCGCTGGCGGCCGCGCTCGCGTGCTGTGCGGGCTCGATGGTGTTCAGCTACTTCAACGACTCGTATTTCTGGGTCGTCACGAGGTTCACTGGACTCGACGGTGCGGCGGCCATCCGCGGCTGGTCCGGCATCACCACGACGGTGTGGCTCGGTTCGCTGCCGCTGGTCCTGCTGGCAGGGGCGGTGCTGTGAGTGCTGTGCTCGTGATCGGTGACGACCTCACCGGGAGCAACGCGACCGGTGCGCGGTTCGCGCGCGCGGGCCTGCGCACGATCTCGGTGAGCGGCATCGAGCGCGTGGCGTGTGCGGGCGGTGCCGATGTCGTGGTGGTCAACGTCGGCTCGCGGCACTGCCCGCCCGGCCGGGCGCGGGCGCTGGTGCAGGACGCGGTCAAGGCGGTGGCACCGCCCACGCTGCTGGCCAAACGGGTCGACACGACCCTGCGTGGCAACGTCGGCACCGAGGTCGATGCGCTGCTCGACGTGCTCGACCCCGGAACCCGCGCGCTCGTGGTGCCTGCGTTTCCCGACGCGGGGCGCACCACGGTGGGCGGACTGCACCTCGTCGACGGTGTGCCCCTCGCCCAGACCTCCGCCGCGCGGGATCCGCTCAGCCCCGTCGCGTACTCCCGTGTGGCGACGATCCTGCGGCAGGGCACCGATCGCAGCATCGTCGAGGTGCCGTTGGACATCGTCGAGTCCGGTGTGGACGCGGTGGCCGAACGGCTTGCGGCCACGACCGAGCCGCTGGTGGTGTGCGACGCGACGACCAACGCCCACCTCGGGACGATCGCCGAAGCCGCGGCAACTGTCCAGCAGCGGCAGGGAACCAGGTGGGTGTCTGTCGACAGTGGACCGTTCGCCGTGCAGCTGGCGGTCGCGCTCGGCATCGGACCCGGTCTGCACGCGTTTCCGCCCGTGCTGGTCGTCGTCGGCAGCATCACCGGTACGACGCGCGATCAGGTCGCCGAGCTCGAACAGCTGCTGCGCGCGCAGTTCGTCGACGTGGCGCTCGACGACCTCGATGCCCGCCTTATCGCCGGCCGGGTCGCCGGCCTGCTGCGTCCGGGCCGGCGCGTGGTGGGCATGCGGACCCGCCTGCCCGCACCTGGCGAGCGGGTCGAACCGGCGACGGCCGAGCGGATACCGCGGGTACTCGGCGAGGCCGCGGCGATCCTGCTGGCGGAGCACCGCTTCGGTGGCCTCTACGTGACCGGCGGCGACATCGCCGAAGCCACGACGGCAGCGCTGCGCAGCGACGGGTTCGCCATCGACACCGAGGTCCTGCCGCTGGCCGTCGCGGGCAAGCTCGTCGGCGGTCCGCACGACGGCCTGCCGTTCGCGACCAAGGGTGGGCTGATCGGCGACCGCGCTGCTGCTGTCGCCTGCGTCGAACACCTGATCAGCGTCATCGCACAACAAGAGAGAGGAATGCCCCTGTGACCGCAGAGAACACCGAGCGTCCCATCCTGGCCGTCACCCTCGGCGACCCGGTGGGCATCGGCCCGGAGATCACGGCTCGCACACTGGCCGAACCGGAGGCGACCGAGCAGGCCCGCCCGCTGGCGGTCGGCGACGCCGCCGTGCTGCGGCGCGCGATCGAGGTGTGCAAGCTCGATGCCGAGGTCAATCCGGTGGAGTCGGTGGCACAGGCCCGCTTCGTACCCGGCGTGATCGATGTGCTCGACCTGGGTATCGCACCGGCCGACCTGCCGTGGGGCAAGGTCGACGGCACGGCGGGACGGGCCGCGGTCGCGGCCATCGAGGCCGCCACCCGTGCGGCGCTCGCCGGCGAGGTCGATGCGGTCGTCACCTCGCCGATCAACAAGGAGGCCATCTGGGCGGCGGGTTCGAAGCATCTCGGCCACACCGAGATGCTCGGGGAGCTCACCGGCTCCACCCGGTTCAACACGATGTTCTGGGTACGTGGGCTGAAGATCTTCTTCGCCACCAGGCATCTCTCATTGCGTGAGGCGCTGGACGAGATCACGAAGCCGAACATCGAGCACTCCATTCGCGAGGCCTACACGGCGCTGCAGGTGTTCGGCACGCGCGAGCCGAAGCTCGCGGTCGCCGCGCTGAACCCACACGGCGGGGAGAACGGCAAGTTCGGCGACGAGGAGATCGTCGCCATCGCGCCCGCGGTGGAGGCGACGCGGGCCGAGGGGCTCGACGTCGTTGGTCCGATTCCCGCGGATTCGGTGTTCCACCAGGGCCTCGAAGGGCGCTTCGACGGTGTGCTCTCGCTCTATCACGACCAGGGGCACATCGCGTCGAAAACGGTCGACTTCCACGGCACGGTGTCGGTGACGGTGGGCCTGCCGATCCTGCGGACATCGGTGGATCACGGCACCGCGTTCGACATCGCGGGCACCGGCAGGGCGGACCCCGGGACCATGCGTGCGGCCTTCCGCGCGGCGGTCGAGCTGGCTCCTTTCGCCGGCAAGCTGCGCGAGGTCTATCCGCCTGCCGCGCCGTAGAGTGCGCACGTGACCGTTCCCCGGCAGACGACCACCCAGCGGCGTGGGCTGCTGCTCGCTGCCGTCCGTGGCGGCGACAGCAGCATCCAGGCGCTGGCCGAGCAGTTCGGTGTGTCGCCGTCGACGATCCGGCGTGACCTCACCGAGCTGGCGCGTGAGGGGCACGTGGTGCGCACCTACGGTGGGGCGCTCGACACCGGGCCCAGCGTCGAGCGGACGCTGCGGGAGAAGGACGCCAGCCACGCCGAGGAGAAGAACGCGGTGGCGCGCGCGGCCGCCGAGCTGGTGCGGGACGGCGAGGTCGTGTTGCTGGATTCCGGGACCACGACAGGACGGCTTGCGCACCACCTGGCCGATCGGCCGGGGCTCACGGTGGTCACGAACGGGCTGACGGTACTGCTCGCGCTCGCCGACAGCCCGGAGGTGGATGTCATCGTGCTCGGCGGGAGGTTGCGCCATCCGAACGAGGCGATCCTGGGTACCACGGTCGAGCAGCAGCTGCGGCACATCAGGCCCGACCGGGTGTTCCTGGGGGCGGACGGGTTGACGGCCGATCGTGGTCTGTGCGCGCCGACGCTGGAGCAGGCACAGCTCAAGCACGCGATGCTGCATGCCGGCCGGGAGGCTTACGTGCTGGTGGACCATTCCAAGCTGGGCAGCGCGCCGTTCGTGTACTGGGCGCCCATGGACCGCGAGCACACGATCGTTGTCGACGACGGTCACCCCGCCGCCCTTGCCCCCTTCGAGTCCCTGCCGAACTGCGTGTTACGCGCCGTAACTGTGTGATCAGTGCCGCGTCAGCTGATCGAACGCCGCGTCAACGGCGTCCCGTAGTGCCGTCGGATCGTCGCCGGCCAGCTGCTGGGCGGTGCGGTAGCACGCCAGCCCGAGCTGCGGAGCGAGCACGGCGACCAGGTCACTCGCCCCCTGCTCGCGGAGATTGGCGACCAGGGTGTCGGCGTAGCCGGCGAGCTTGCGGGTGTTGCGGTCGGCGAGCTCGGGGTTCTCGGTGACCAGACGTAGGTGTGCCAGGTAGTAGTCGGTGTCGCTGGTGATCTCGTCGCACATTGCGAGTACGACCGTGCGCAGCTGCCGCAACGCCTCGTCGAGAGTGGGCGGGGTGCCGGTGCCCAGTGCGCGATGGTGGTCGGCGAAGCTGCGCAGCAGTGCCTGCTCGTCGGCGAACACGACCTCTTGCTTGTCACCGAAATAGCGGAAGAAGGTGGTGCGCCCTACCTGGGCGCGCTCGGCGATGTCGGTCACGGTGACCTCGCCGTAGCTGCGCTCGGCGAAGAGCTCGAAGGCGGCCTTGACGATCTGCTCCCGCGCGCGTTGCCGCTTGCGTTCGCGCAACGGAAGCCGTTCGGACATGCCGCAGAGTGTAACCCGCCGGTACTCAGACTAAAGTGGTACTCAGTTCCAGATGGAACGAGATACCTCACGATCGGAGCGTTCATGGGAACCCTGCTGATGACAGGTGCCAGTCGTGGTCTCGGCCGAGCGGCCGCCGAGCGCCTGCTACGCACCCAGCCCGATCAGCACCTACTGCTGCTGGTGCGCGGGACGAACGGACACCGGCTCGCGGCGGAGCTGGCCGAGCGGACCGGTAACCGGAAGGTGTCTGCGGTGCCGTGCGATCTGGCATCGCTCGCCGACGTCCGCGCCGCCGTCACCGAGATCGAGCGGCAGCTCGACGCGGGTGAGTTGCCCGCGCTGGACGGTTTTCTCGGCAACGCCGGGCTGCAGCTGACCTCCACGACGAGGAGCACCGCCGAGGGGTTCGAGGTCACCTTCGGGGTCAACGTGCTCGCCAACTACCTGCTACTGCGGCTACTGGCCGGCCGGTTCGTGGCGCCGGCCCGGATCGTGGTGGTGGGCAGCGATGCGCATTTCGGCGACCTCCGGCACAACCTGGTACTGGTACCCGCGCCGCACTGGACGTCGGTGACCGAACTGACAACACCACGGCCCGGTGGGGTGCGGGACGGCCGCCGCGCGTACGCGACGAGCAAGCTGGGCGTGCTGTACCTGGTGCACGCACTGGCACGGCGGCTGCCGGAAGGTGTCGACATCTACACCTACAACCCCGGTTTCGTCCCGGGCACCGGCCTCGCGCGCGATGCCGATCCCGTGTCCCGGCTCGCGATGCGAACCGTGATGCACGCGATGCGGGCCACGCCAATCGGGATGGGCCCTGAAGCTGCCGGCGTGCTGCTCGCGGATACGTTCACCGGGCCACGACCGGGAGACAGCGGTTCCTATGTGGACCGTGGCAAGGTCGCGCCCTCCTCGGCGGAGTCCTACGACGAGACACGCGAGGAGGAACTGTGGGCGGCTGCTGCGAAGCTCTGCGATCTTGACTGACGTCAGCGCGGAGACTCCAGCACCGGCCGGCCCGCGATGAGGCGGATGGTGAAGCCGTCCATGTGCCGGTCCATGGTCACGTAGCTGCAGATCTGGTGCATCAGCCACAACCCGAGCCCGCCCGTGGACCGGTCCGCGGGAAGTAGCCCGGCGAACGGGTCGGCGGGGCCGGAGCCGCTGTCGGTCACCGTCGCCACTATCCGGTCCGCTGCGACCCAGATCCGTAGCTGCACGGGGGGCTGCCCGTGCTGGTGGGCGTTGCCGACCGCCTCGCTCACCCCCAGCGCGAGGTCGTGCAGGTCGTGCGGGTGCAGCCGGCAGCCGGTGCCGGCCATGGCGACCGCCCGGCGGGCCGCGCCTGCCGACGGTGCATGCAGCTCGGCCGCGGGTGCGGTTCCCTCGAGCGGGTCGGCGTAGTTGCTGTCCCGGCTGCGGAGAAAGTCCGCAGGATCTTCGAAGTGTGGATTGGCAAGGTATTCGCCATCGGCGGTAATGAGCCAGGCGTGGGTCCGCTCCGCGTCGGCGAGTACGTCGGGGGGTGCAGTGTGCCTGTCATAGGCGCACAGGCCCCACATCGGGAAGTCGGAGAAGGCGTAGTTGGCTGCGCCCTCGTAGCGCGCCCACCAGTCCCACGGCACGCCGGTGCCGGGATGGGGAACCTCGCCGGCCAGCCAGATCCGCTCCGCCCCCGCGGCCACCTGTGCGGCGAAGAAGTCACGGTAGGACCGGATCACGGCGGCCGGGCGGGCGAGCTCCTCGGTGTCCTCCGTGAACGTGACGTCGGCGTACGGGAGTGCCGCACGGAGTAGCTGCCGTTTGTGCGGGCCGAATGCGGCCATGGTCGGTTCGCCCGATGCGATGCCGTCCTGGAGGAAGGGCACCACCAGGGAGAGGAACTCGGCGTCTGAGCCGTAGGAGCCCGTCGCGTGGAGGAAGCAGCGGTGGCCTGCCGCCGCGTCGGATGTCATGTAATGCGCTCCACCCTCACCCCAGGTAGTCGCAGAATGTCGACGAGCCGCGCGGGCCCGCTCGAGCTGGTCAGCAACAGGGCGGTGGCACCACGTTCCGCTGCGAACCGGGCCAGCAGGAGGAGGCTGCGGTGATCGATGAAACTGACCGCGCTGGCATCGATCACGAGCTCACCGTTACGCGGCTCGGGATCGGCTCGTTCGAGGGCGAGCTTCAGTAGGTCCTGAGTGGACAGATCGAGCTCACCGCAGAGCGCGAGTGCCGCACTGTCGCTGGCATGCAGCCGGAAGGGGGCGGCGCCGACGCTGGTGACCGGATGCATGCACGCGAACTGCGTGACGACCTCGGCACCCAGCGCAGTCCGGTCGTATGCGCAGAAGGACGCGAACGGATTGCAGGTCATGTACCGGTCCACGAGGTACTCGTAGTGCGCGAAGCCGTCGATCCTGCTCGCCCCGCGGATCAGTGCCGTCTCGTCGGCGGCCACGCGCAGCCCGGTGTAACCGTCGGCGAGCGCCGCCTCGGTCGCCTTGGCGTACGCATCCACCTGCTCGGCGGGGTCCAGTGCCTGGTCCTGGGTCCGGATGGGATGCACCTGGGCGGCGCCGCGGCGCAGCGCTTCGTCGCCGCCGTTGACGTGCCGCAGCACCTGCAGCAGTTCGTGCATGCCGGCGTCGGCCAGGTAATAGACACGCTGTCCCTGCGCGAGTCCCGCCGTCAGGAACTCCACCGCGTGTGCCTGAAACTCGGCGGGGTCGTCGTAAACCCAGCACGCGTGATCATGGGCACCGAGCCGGTGGGTGTCCTTGATTTCTCCGGAAAGGCGCACCTCAGCATGATAAGACTGGGTGTGATGAAAGCAACAATCCGGCAACGTCATTCAGGTTGCCCGCGATGCCGTTGACTCCCACGCTGCCGGGCGCATTCGCGGACGTGAACTATACTCAGGAGCGCTTCTGACCGTACTGACCTGGGATTTGTTGCTGTGTCGAATGTTTCGCACCCACCGGCGCTACTCTGGCGTGACCGGCCGACCCGTGGTGAGACGGCTGCTGTGCTGTCCGCGCTGGAGCCGATCACCGGGCGAGGATATGAACTGTCGCCAGGCGTGCGGCGCGTGCGGACGGTGACCTACCTGGACACCGTCGACTGGCGGTTGCGGGACAAGGGAATGCTGCTCAGCCACGAGCGCGCTGCCGGACCCGGCACCTTGACGCTGACCGCCGACGGTAACTCCTTCAGCACGACATTGACCGCGCAGCAGCAGTGGCCCGCGCGCGTCGAGCAGCTCCCAGACGGTGACGTGCGTTCTGCCGCGGGCGCGGCGATGTGGGTCCGCGCGGTCGGTCCGATCCTGCGTGCCCGCACGGTGACCCGGGAGGTCGCGGTCCTCAACGAGGACGGCAAGACGGTCCTGCGCATCGACTGGGCGGAGAGCACCGGCACCGAGCCGGCGAGGACAACACCGTTGGTGCGGGTGTCGCTGCGGCCCGTGCTCGGGTACCAGCGCGATGCCAAACGGGCCGAGAAGGCACTGCTGGCGGCCGAGGAGTTCGTCCCCGCCGACGACACGCTCTACGACGAGCTGATGCACGCCGCGGGTGTTGCTGCGGAGGAGGCGGCCGCACCGGGCATCACGCCCGATATGCCTGCCGATGTCGCGGTCGCCACCGCGCTGCGCGGCTTTGGTGATGCCATCCTGGCAAACGTCAACGGCGTGCTCGACGACATCGACACCGAGTTCCTGCACGACCTACGCGTGGCCGTGCGCCGCACGAGGTCGCTGCTGAAGCTCGTCGGCGACGTGCTCCCGCCGCGCCTGACCGCCCGGTACACACCCGGCTTCAAATGGCTCGGCGACATCACCACGCCCACCCGCGATCTGGACGTCTACCTGCTCGAACTGGACACGCTCGCCAGCGGGCTCATCGCGGGTGAGCCCGCCGACCTCGACCCGTTCGCCGAGCACCTGGAAGCGGAACGGGAGAAGGCACGCCGGGCGTTGGCCCGCTCGCTGCGTTCGCAGCGGTTCAGCCGCCTGCTCGACGGCTGGCGAGCCGCGCTCACCGAGATCATCGAAGCGGACCGGCCTGCCGACGAGGAGCAAGCCGACGAGCAACCCGACGCGCAGTCCCTCGCCGCGGATCGGATTCGCCGGATGACCAAGAAGCTCATCCGCAAGGCAAAGGTCATCACGCCCGACTCGCCCGCCGAGGCAGTGCACGATCTGCGCAAGCGCTGCAAGGAACTGCGCTACCTTCTCGAGTTCGTCAAACCGATGTCCGAACCGGCCGCCCACCGCGCGGTGATCAAGGACCTCAAGAAACTTCAGGACATCCTCGGGTCCTTTCAGGACGGTGAGGTGCAGAGCGAGGCGCTGCGGGTGTTCGCCGAGCGCATGCAGGAAGCCGGCAAACCACCCGCGGCGACGCTGCTGGCGATGGGGGAGCTCTCCGCCGGGTTCGTCACGATGCAACGGCAGGCCCGGCACGACCTCACCGGTGCGCTGGAACAGTTCCTCGGCCCGGACACGCGCGAGCGCATCAAGGCGCTGTTGCCGTGAAGATCGTCGCCTCGTACAACGTGAAGGGTGGCGTCGGCAAAACGACCGCGGCGGTCAACCTCGCCTACCTGAGCGCACAACACGGCAGCCGCACGCTGATCTGGGATCTCGACCCGCAGGGCGCCGCCACCTACCTCTTCCGCGTCAAGCCACGGGTCAAGGGCGGAAGTGCCCGGCTGGTGCGTGGCACACGGCCGATCGACGCGGCGCTGAAAGGCACGGACTTCGAAGGGCTCGACCTGCTTCCGGCTGACTTCACCTACCGGAACATGGACCTCGATCTGGCCCGTACGCACAAGTCCGGCAGGCAGGCCGCCCGTGCGCTTGCCCGTCTGCTCGGTGATCTCGCCGACCACTACGACGTGGTGTTCCTGGACACCCCGCCGAGCCTGTCGCTGGTGTCGGAGAACGTACTGAACGCCGCCGATGTGGTGCTCGTGCCGATCATTCCGACCGTGCTGGCCCTGCGGACCTACGACCAGCTCGCGGAGTTCGTCGAGACGTTCGACCAGAGCCGGCCGCGGCTGCACGCGTTCTTCTCGATGGCCGACCGCCGCAAAGCACTGCACCGGGAGATCATCGCGACGCTGCCCCAGCAGCGCAGCGGCATCAGCCCGACCGCGATCCCCGCGCTGTCACTGATCGAGCAGATGGCCGTGCAGCGTGCCCCGCTGCCGAGCTACGCACCGCGCAGCCCGGCAGCACTGGCCTACCACTCCCTCTGGACCGAACTCACCGACTTGCTCGGCGCCTAGCGCACGACCGGGTAGGCGTCGATGATCGTCTGCTCGATCGCGCGTCCCTGTGCTGCCGTGGCTTCCGCGCGGACCGACACGGTCTCGCCGGCGCGGAGCACCAGACCGGGTACGACGACGAAGTACTCGCCGTTGCCCCGTGGCACCACGATCGCCTCGCGCCAGCGCTTGCCGTGATCGGTTGACGCCCAGAAGCGCAGCCTGCCCGGCTCGGGCCGGTAGGCGTCCTCGACGCCGGCCGCCGAGACCACCTGCGCCGTCATCGTCAGCGCTCCACCGCTGCGGAACCGCCCGAGCGAGTCGGTGCCCGGCTGGTAGTCCACCGTCAGGAGGCGAGGCGTCGTGTCCCACACATCCGGGTCGGTGGGCGCCTGAGACGGGAAGGTCCAGCTGGTCTCCGTGCGGGTGCCGATCGGCAGCCGGGCCGGATCCGGGTCCGATGTGTACTCGAGGCGGAACGTCGCCGGTTCCGGTGGGGTTTCGAAGTAGGCGCCGCCGTTCACCCTCGGCAGTTCGACACCGTTGCGGAACAACCGCATCGTGTCCTCGCCCGCCGCGGCAGAGTCCAGCACAACGCCCTTGTGCTCACCGTCGGACTGCCCGACGAACAGCTCGATCTGGGTGGCGTTGTGTGATGTGCCGTGCACTGCCGGGACCGGTCCGCGCAGCCACACCGGCGCGGTCCGCTCGCCGGACGAATACGACTCCGTCGCGGTACACAGCTGCGCGACCTCGCCGTACGGCCCGTAGAGGCACTGCCGCCACCGCACATCGGGCGATGCGGTGACGAGCTCGACACGCCGCTGCGGTGCGCTGAGCTCGTGCGTGATGGTGAACACGCTGCTGACCAATGGCGTGTACGGCTCCTGCGTCTCCACGTAGGTGTCGGGCGCGCCGGTGATGGTGCGGTAGTCGGCGTCGATGCGGGCGAGCTGGCGCACCTGTGCCTTCGACACACCGTAGGCGGGTGGGTTGGGCACGGTGGCACCGCCCAGCACCAGGTGGTACAGATCGGCCTGCCTGCCTCGCGGCGCGCCGCCTGCCTCCAGTCGCCAGTGCGTCTCGAACACGGCTTCGCCCGTGGCGACCGGGCTCGTCGGCTGCAGGAACACCTGGCCGTTCTCGATCTCCTGCCGGGTGGCGTAGATGCCGTCGCCGATGCCACCGGGGTCGGGATGCGCGTCCTCACGTGCATAGTGGATGGACACAGTGGACACTTCGGTGGTTGCCCCAGCGACCGTGGCGGGGTCGAGCCGTTGCGCACGGCGGGCGTCGATGGTGTAGGACAGGTCGCGATCCACCAGGACTTCGGGCGATCCGGCGAACGACACGCTCGCCGGATCGCCGTGCTTCGCCGGCGTCTCGATCCTCGCCACCATGCTCACCGGACCCGGCAGGATGCGGGCCGTGCCCTGGCCGTTGTCGTCCAGTTGGACGGTCGTGAACCCACCACCGGTCTCCGGGTGCACGTGGTCCATGTTGGCCAGCCACACGGTGCCGCCGGCCCAGGGCTCGCCGTGCCGGTCGAGCACCGTCAGCCGCACATCGTGGCGGGGTGGCTCGATCATGGTGTTCAGCGGCAGGGTGATCGTCTCGAGCCCGGGCCGCACCAACGTCACCGCGCCGTAGTACAGGCCGACCGGGCCGTTGGCAGGCGTGAGCGTGATGGTCACGGTCTCCGCCGCTCCGGGTGCGACGGTCACCTCGGTGCGCGAGATCGTCACGAGGTCCTCCGGCGCCGTGCGGCCCTGACTGTCGTGCGCCTGGTCGGCGAACTGGATGGCCTGCGCGGTCTTCCCGGTGTTGGTGAGCGTCAGCTCGAGGCTCGCCGGATCGGTGTTGTCCGGGTAGCGCAGGTATCCGAAGTCCACTGTGGATCGGCTCAGCTGCAGCGTCTCGCTGGTAGCACCGGGTAGGTCGAGTAACCCGGCGCCCTCCGCATGAGGCCTGGGAAAATCGGTGAACTGCGGGTCGGCGGTGGTCATCAGTGTTGTCTTGATCCGCTGCCAGTCCCAGTCGGGATGCTGCTGCCGCAGCAGCGCCGCGGCGCCGGCGACGTGTGGCGTGGCCTGTGAGGTTCCGGAGACCGTGGTGTACGGATCGGTGCTCCCGCCGCCGGCCTTCGCCGCGGTGATGTCCACGCCGGGGGCAGCGATGTCCGGTTTGGACAGAAAGGAGCCGGCGGTCGGACCGACGCTGGAGAACCACGCCGGCGAGCCGCGGTCACCGACCGCGCCCACGGTGAGCGCGCTGGCGGCGACCCCCGGCGTACCGATCGTGCCGGAACTGGGTCCTGAGTTTCCTGCCGCAACCACGAACAGGGTTCCGGTGCCGGCGCTGAGTGCGTCGAGTGCCTCTGCGACCGGATCGTCGCCATTGGACGATGCGCGTCCGCCGAGGCTCAGGTTGACGATGTCGGATCCCTGCTGTGCCGCCCATTCCATGCCGGCGATGACCCACGACAGCTGACCACTGCCGTCGGCGCCGAGTACCTTGCCGGACAACAGTTTCGCGTCGAAGGCGACACCCTTACGCGCACCGTCGGCGGCCGCCCCGGTGCCGCCGATGATCGATGCCACGTGGGTTCCGTGCCCGTTGCCATCGGCTGGGGTGCCTTCTCCGGTGAAGTCGGCCTGCGCGCCGATCTTGCCGCGCAGGTCAGGATGCTCGGCGTCCACACCGGTGTCGAGCACCGCCACGTCGACACCCGCGCCGCTGAGCCCGGACTCCCACACCTGCGGCGCGCCTATCCGGCCGAGGTTGCGGTCCAGCTCCGTGGCCTCGACTTTGCGGTCCAGCCACACCTTGGTCACGCCTGCCGTGTGTGGGCCCGCCGGTGCGGCGAGCGTTTCGGTGAAGGTGGCGACGCGTCCCTTGGGCATGGTCACCGCGGTGGCATCGATGCTCGGCAGCGCGCGCGACTCCGCCTCGGCGCCCAGTGTGGCCAGCGGCCGTGGCCCGCGCACGATGAGCGGCAGCGCGTCGGTGCTGGCATCGTCGTAGCCCGTCTCGACGAGCTCGGTGACGTTGAACAGATCCAGCTCCAGCACCTGCGGCACCAGGTGTGCCACGTCGTCGGGCACCACGTAGACGTCTGTGCCATCACGGAGTGTCCGGTACCCCGTGCGCGCGCTGCCGCCGTCGGCCGGGGTGAACGAGATGGTGGGCGTGCCCTCGATCGGCGCACCGACGGTGACCGTGTCGCCGGTGATCAGCGTGACCGTGCTGGCGCCCGCTGACGGCGCCGCCGCTGCCGCGGATACTGCCGTCGTGGCGCTGCTCAACGGTGTGACCACCGCGAGGAACGTGGCCGTAGCGCACAGCACGGCGGTACCGCGGGCCAGAGGATGCCGGGGAAGACGCATGATCTCGTCCTACCTGCCGGGCAGGTGTGACGGAATGGATCTTCGTGGCGGCTTGTCGCCATGTCTACCATTCGCCAGCATGGAGGGATGCTCGAGGCACTGGGAATCACGGCGTTCGGCGAGACGGTCTACCGGGCGTTGCTGTCGGGGCCCGGCCGCACGATGGCCGAGCTGTCCGGCGAGCTGGAGCGGTCACCGCGCGCTGTCCGTCGTGCAGTGTCCGAACTGGAGGAGCTCGGCCTGGTGAGCCGGTTGCCCGGCAGGCCGGTCCGGTTGCTGGCGGCGCGTCCGGACACGGCGATCGATCTGCTCGTCGCGCGGCGGCAAGCCGAGCTGACGGAGGTGCAGCGCAACGCGCGGGCGCTGGCGGCGACGCTGAAGGCGGAACGGCAACCCGACGAGATCTTCGAGATCCTGGTCGGGCAGCAGGCGGTCGCCGACCGGTTCGGTCAGCTCGTGCGGGGCTGCGAGCGGGAACTGATGGTCTTCGACCGGCCGCCCTACGCCGCGAACGTGCCGCAGGCCGAGGCGGGAGTGACCGCTCGGCTGCGGGAACATCTGGAGGTCCGCGGCATCTATGCACCCGAGTCGCTGGAGTATCCGGGGGCGCTGAAGGCGGCACGCCGAGCCGCCGAGCACGGTGAGCAGTCGCGGGTGCATCCGCGGGTGCCGATGAAGCTCGCGATCGCGGACCGGTCGGCGGCCCTGCTGCCGCTCGTGCTCGAGGACATGGTGGCCAGCGCACTGGTCATCCGGCCGTGTGCACTGCTCGACGCCCTCGTTGCGCTGTTCGAGCTGCTGTGGGAGCAGTCCTCGCCGCTGCTGGTCCAGCCCGACGTGTCGCACCGGGAGGTGGCCGAGCCGGAGCTGCTGTCCCTACTCGCTGCCGGGGTCAAGGACGAGGCGATCGCGCGGCAGTTGGGCGTCAGCTCCCGCACGATCACGCGCAGGCTCGCCGAACTGCTCGACGAGCTGGGCGCGCGTACCCGGTTCCAGGCCGGTGTGCTCGCCGAGCGTCGTCGCCTGCTCGGCCCGTCATAGCGTTACTCGCAGTGGGTGTAGCGCCGGCCTTGATCGACGATAGGGTGACGGCGGAGGGGGTCGTCGCACGCATGAGGAGAGCGCATGTCCCAGGAGCCGCAGTACGTTCCCGAAGGTGTCGACCTCGACCGCCCCAACCCGGCGCGGATCTACGACTGGTTCCTCGGCGGGTCGAGTAACTGGGCCATCGACCGCGAGTTCGGCGCCAAGGCCATCGAGACGTTCCCCATGGTCAAGACGATCGCGAGGGTCGGCAGGGAGTTCCTCGGCCGTGGCGTGCAGTACCTGGCGCGTCAGGGCGTCACCCAGTTCCTCGACCTCGGCTCCGGCGTGCCGACGGTCGGCAACGTGCACGAGATCGCCGACTCGGTGAACCCCGACAGCCGGTGTGTCTATGTCGACAACGAGCCCGTCGCGGTGGCGCATTCCCGCGTGCTGCTGGAGCGCCAGGGCGACCTGACCCGGCATGCGGTGCTGCATGGCGATCTCCGCAATGTCGAGGAGATCTGGGAACGGGCGATGGACACTGGCGTGCTCAACCCGACCCAGCCGATCGGCCTGATCGTGTGTGGCGTGCTGTACTTCTTCGGGCCGGACGATGACCCGCACGGGATCGTCGCCCGTTACCGCGAGTTGTTGCCCGCTGGTTCCTATTTCCTTGCCTCGCATTTGACCTTCGACGGCGGCCCCGCCGACGGCGAGGACAAGCGCGAGGAGGTGCGCAAGCAGTACAACCAGTCCAGCGCGCCGCTGTTCATCCGGACGCGCGAGGAGTTCACCCGCTTCTTCGACGGCTACGAGCTCGTCGACCCTGGCGTGGTGTGGATTCCGCAGTGGCGGACCGACGAGCGCGAATCGCCCGCGACCGCGGAGTTCCTGGACAACCCGCCCGCGAGCAGCGCTTTCGCCGCGGTCGGCCGCAAGCCTTGAGCCGGAGGACGTGTGCTTGGCTTCCGTGTTGTCTCGGCCTCGTTGACGGGTCCGGTGGCGCGCGCCCTCATTGACGAGCTGAACACCGAGCTCGCCGCGATGTATCCGGAGGAGGGCGCGAACCATTTCCGGCTGGACCCCGACGAGGTCGGGCCCGGCCGGGGTGCGTTCCTGGTCGCGACCGACTACCTGACGGGTTTGCCCCTCGGGTGCGGCGCGGTGCGGAGCATCGAGCCGGGTGTCGCGGAAGTCAAGCGCATGTACGTCCGGCCGGCGGCTCGCGGCCGCAAGGTGAGCCGTGGCCTGCTGGGCGCGCTGGAGGAGCGCGCCCGGGCCCTGGGCGCCCGCCGCCTGGTCTTGGAGACCGGCACCCGGCACGCCGCTGCGATCGGCCTGTACCGCAGCGCCGGGTTCAGCGATATCGAGCCGTACGGCGAGTACGTCGGCTCGCCGCTGAGCCTGTGCCTGGCGAAGTCGCTGGCGTAGCAAATCGTCCACATCAGAACGGCGGTGGGTCGTGAAGTGGTTCGGGTTTGCTGGTGTAGGTAGCGCCCGACGGTGAGGTGACGGTGACGGCGCCCGTGTGCGGGTGTAACCGGTAAGTCCACCCTGGACGGTCCTTGAGGCGGTGGTGCCGTCGACACAAGTTGACCAGGTTGGCCTGATTCGTGGGTCCCTGGCGGTTCCAGGGAATGTGGTGATCGTTGTCGCCGAAGTGCGCTGGCCGGTGGCATGACGGGAAGCGGCATTCGCGATCCCGTACCCGCACGAACTCGTCGGTCACCGCCGGCGGGCGATACCGTTGTCGCCCCACGTCCACGGGCACCCCGGTCAGTGGATCGGTGACGATCCGCCGCCACGTCGAGGACGGTTCCTCGGCAATCTGCCTAGCCACGTCTGCCGCGATCGGTCCGTACCCCGCCAACTGAGCCGGATTGTCGTTCAACCCAGCCAAGGTGGCGAGGTCGACGTAGACGTGCACGTCGGCCTTCGCCCCCGAACCGGTCGTGTTCGAGCCGAGCAGCAATTCGGCGAACACGTCGGCCCGAAGTTGGTCGAGAGTGCGGGATTCGTTGCCGCCACGCAAGGTGCGGGCCATCCGATCAATCCGCGCATAGGCGGAGGAGGCGACCTCGGCGGGGAGGTCGGCGAGCAATGTGGACATCCCATCCTCGCCAGGCAGCAACTGCACCGACCGCTCCGCCCGACGAACGGAAGCCCGTCGGGCAGCCCCCTCCGGATCGGCCTTCAAAGCCCAATAGGTAGTAACCCGGCGCACCTTATGAGGATTCTTACCCTCAAGGCGAGGGGCGATGGTCGAGTCGACCTCCCGAGCCTGCGAGTCATTGAGCCAAGCGGTAGCGCTGGCAACCTTCGAAGCACGATAAGAATCGAGAACACCGGACTCCATAGCAGCCAAAGTCTGAGGCAGCCGATGGACCAAGGCGGTTGACAGATCGACCATCCGCCGAGCGTGCTGCTCACTAACCGACAACAGCAACGCCAACTCGACAGCCACATCTGAAGCATGTCCCCGAGAGTCGACGAGCGCGTCCACGGCCCGATGCACCGAGGCATCAACCCACATCTTGAGCCGATTCAGCCCCTCAATCCGGGCCAAAAGTTCTTGATCCTGCAACGAATTCCCCACGAGATCCATCATACCGAAACATGTAGACCACTACAAGGAACCCGACCACGATACCCGAACCGTGGGGAACTGTCGCTAGTGGACAGTGAGACCAACCCAGCCCCTGGAGCGACAGTTTCACACGGCGCGCCGAAGGCGTGCTTGAAACCCAACTACCCCAACAATTCAGGCAACCACAAACGAAGAAGTAATCCGCTCAGCAACCACCCCAGGCCCAGGCAGCTCCGCGATCTCGGAGCGTACCTGCGACGCAGCCGAGCGAAGCTCCGGAGAGGTGACAAGCGATGTGAGCATCTCGGCAGTCACCTCCTTGGCCGAGCAGGCAAGTCCTGCCCCGCGTGCGGCAACTAATTGTGCATGCTGAGTGCGATCACCGGGACCCGGTTCGATGAGCTGGGGCACCCCTGCTGCGAGTGCGGCCAGCAGAGTGCCTGCGCCCCCGTGGTGTACCAACGCAGCACAGGTCGGCAGGACGTCGGGGATGGGTACCCAGCCGACAAGGCGAACGTTGGTGGGCAATGTTCTTTGTGTCAGCGATGTGGGCGGGCGTACCAACACGAACTCTGCGTCGACATGTTCAGCCGCGGTGACCACGGCGGCCATCAGCTTGCCGCCACCGGGGCCGGCGACCGTACTCCGGCTGACGAGCACTCGCGGCCGGACTGGCTCCTGGCGAAGCCAGTCGGGCACCGGGCCCGCGCCGCTGTACGGCACCGGTCGCAGTCGCCAGCCCGGTCCGGTATCGACCACGCTCGGGGGCGCTGTGCGCAGCGCGACGGTGGCCGGTGGCAATGTATGGCCCATTTGCTCGGCGGTCGCCGCGGTGAGTGTTGTGCCGTCGAAAAGGGACGTGTCGTGCACGATCGCGGGTACACCACGAGCCGCGGCCACCACCGCGCCGGCAGCGGCCAGCGGCTCGTGCACGACGATGTCCGGCTTCCAGTGATCAGCGAGTTCGAGAACGGCGCCGAGCATTCGCCGGTTCGCTGCGGCGAAGAGCCGGGAGACGAACCGGAGATCAGCGCCTCCGGCCAGTTCCGTTTTCGCCATCAGCGGATGAGTCAACAACAGTCGCAGCCCGTATCGCCGCAGCCGGACCTTGGCGGCGACGTCGGCCACGGCGATCCCGGTGTCCCGCACCCGAAGCGCTTCACCGCCGGTGGCGACGAGCACGTCGCATTTCGCGGCGCGAAGCGCGAGGGCAAGCGGCATCATCGGGAACACGTGGCCAAGCAGTGGCGCCGATACCAACAGAACCCGCATGCAATGAAGCTACTACAGGTGTAGTGATCGTGCCAGTGCCAATGGGTGTTGCGCCGCGCGATACGCGACGCAACACCCACGAGCGGTTGGTGTCAGTAACCTTGGTAACCGCCACCGCCCGCCATGGACGCCAGTCCGGGGTGTCCGGAGAAGCTGCCGTAGCGGGACAGCGTGTACCGCACGCCGGCGATGATGTTGTCGACCGGGTTGTAGATGTCCTCGTGTCCAGGCAACTTGTAGGCGTTGAACGTCGGGTCGATGGTCTGCATCAGACCCTTCGACGGCGTTCCAGCCGCTGCGTTGCTGTCCCACAGGTTGATGGCTGAGGGGTCGCCTGCGGACTCCTTCTCGATGATCGTCCGGATGTTCGCACTGTCGCTTTCGGACACTGGTACGCCCGCCGATTGCATGGTGGCGATGGCCGAGCTGATCCACTGGCCGACCTGGTCGGTCGGCTGGCTGTACTCGGCCGGTGCGGGTTCCGGCGCCGGAGCGGGCGCGGGTTCCGGAGCGGGCTCGGGCGCGGGCTCCGGTTCCGGTGCGGGGGCCGGTTCCGGGGTCGGCTCGGGCGCGGGTGCCGGCTCAGGTGCCGGTGCCGGTTCCGAGCTGGGAGCATCCGCCGGGGGAGCGGCTTCCGGCTCGGGGGCTGGAGCGGGTGCCTCCGGTTCCAGTGCGGGGTCAGGCGCCTCGCTGTCAGTGCTGGTCTCGTCGGCCAGCTGCACGGTGGAGCCGTTGGTCGCAGACGCATCGGCCTGCGTGTCCGCGCTGGAGGCGGTGTTCGGCGCGATCATGCTGATCACAGCCGCGACGAGAACGCCCATCGCGAGGTAGGTGCGCACGACGGCGCTCGGCGAGCTGATCAATTTCGCATGTGCCGCTGAGTTACTCGGGGTCAGCAGCGGAACGATCTTTTTCGTTTGATCGACTATTCGACTGGGCGCGAGATGAAGCGCCATCCTTTTTGTCTGATCAATTGCTCGGGTCGGGGTCAGGCGGGGGATGATCTTTCTTGCTTGATCTTTTTTCTCGTGCCATCCCATGGGGGTGGTCTCCTTCTTATGGACAAACCGCCGGCTCTGTCGGGGGCCTGAACCGGCGGGGTGTCACGCAAACGGTCCGTTGTAGACAAGATCCGTTAACGCGCACCGACGAGGACATTACGAAATGGACACGATCAAATCACGTCAAGGTGTTGAGGAACACAGATCATCATTGGCGACAGAATTCTGTGGAGTGATGAATTGAATGCGCACTGTTGATTTCCGGATCAACACGGAATGTGACGAACTGGGTAAAATCACTGGTGAGCAATGAGTCAACGCAGTCCAAAGCCGTTTGCGGCCGAGGATGCGGCAGACTCGCTGCATGATGAGCATCCGGGACTTGCAGTATCTGGTCGTCCTCGCCGACGAGCTGAGCTTCAGCCGGGCCGCGGACCGCCTGAACATCTCGCAGCCGACGCTCAGCCAGACGGTGCAGCGGCTGGAGAAGCGGGTCGGTGGTCGGCTGATCGAGCGCACCACCCGGCGGAGCCGGCTTACCCGCGCGGGGGAGACCCTGGTCGAGGGAGCGCGGCAGGTGCTTGCCGATCTGGTGCGGCTCGAGGAGATGACCAGGGACGCCGCAGCGGGCCGTACCGCGGGTATCCGTGTCGGCTCGGTGAACCCGGCGATGCGGCGCTTGATGCCGCGCATTCTGCGTGCCGTGCGCGAGGACGTGCCCGACGTCCGGGTGAGCCTGCACCCGTCGAGCAGCCACACGCAGCTGCGGCACCTGGTCGACGGCCAGTTGGACGCGGGGATCCTGCGCAGCCACGACGCGCCTGCGGGCCTCGCGGTGGAGCCGCTGATGCATGAACCGCTGTTCGCGGCCGTACCGCGCGAACATCCGCTCGCCGCAACGGGTGTCTCGGTGATCGCCGACCTCGATGGTGAGGACTTCGTGATGGCGCCGAGAGAGCGCAATCCGGCGTTCTACGACGAGCTGATCCGCCTGTTGTCCGAGGCCGGCTGCTCACCGCGCCGGATCATCGAGGCCGACGACATGTGGGCGCAGCTCGCTCTGGTCGCCGCCGGAGCCGGGGTTTCGGTGCTGCCACTGCTTTTCGTGGACCGGGACCGGGACGACCTCGCCTTCCTGCCACTGCATCAGGAGTTCGCGCTGCCGCTGGTGCTCGTCTACGCACCCGACTCGCCGTCGGCTGCCGTCACGGCCCTGCTTCACGCCGCGCGCACGGAGGCGGCCCGGCTCCTTGTCGAGGAGCCGGGCCGCTGAGCGCTGGTCAGGAAACCTTCTTCCGAAACCAGCCGATCACCGAGTGGATGACCAGGGCGAACCCGATCACCAGGATCACCAGCGAGACCGGCCTGCTGAAGAAGATCCCGAACCCGCCGTCGGAGAGGATGAGCGACTGCCTGAGCGAGGTCTCCAGAATCTCGCCGAGGATGAAGGCGAGCACCAGCGGGCCGAGCGGGAAGCCCCACAGTCGCATCAGGTACCCGACGACGCCGAACGTGATCGCCACCCACACGTTCCACGTGTTGTTGTCGACGGTGTAGAGCCCGAGCAGGCTCACGGTGATGATGAGCGGTGCGAGCACGCTGAACTTCAGCCGCAGGATCTGCACGAACACACCCACGAGCGGCAGGCTGAGGATCAACAGCACAACGTTGCCGATGTACATCGACGCGATGACGCCCCAGAACACGTCCGGATGCTCGTCGACCAGCTGAGGCCCGGGCGTGATGCCGTGCACCAGCAGGACGCTGAACAGTAGTGACACGGTGACGTTGAACGGTATGCCCAGGCTGAGCAGGGGAACGAACGCCGAAGTCGACGACGCGTTGTTCGCCGTTTCCGGCCCCGCGACGCCCTGGATCGCGCCGTTGCCGAACTCCTGGGGGTTCTTCGCGACGCGGCGTTCGACGCCGTAGCTGACGAGCGAGGACACTAGCCCGCCACCGCCAGGGATCAGCCCGACGAGGGTGCCGAGCAAGGAGCCACGGCCGATCGGCCCTCGACTGAGCCGAAGGTCCTGTGCGGAAGGCATGACACGGCCGATCTTGTTCGTCATCAGGGTGCCCTGCGCCTGGCCGGGCCGGAGGTTGTAGAGCACCTCCCCGATGCCGAACAGACCCAGCACGATCGCGACGACGTCGAAGCCCTCGACCAGCTGCAGTGAGTCGCCCGCGAACCGTACGGCCCCGGAGACCGGGTCGAGCCCGACCGTGGCGAGGAACAGCCCGGCGCCCGCCGCGACCATGGCCTTGGCGAACGACCCGCTGCCGAGGTAGGCGATCAGCAGCAGGCCCAGCACCGCGAGTGCCGCATATTCCGGCGGACCAAGGTGCAGCGCCAGATCCGCGAGTCCTGGCGCGAAGAACGTGAGACCGATCAGTGCCACACTCGCGCCCACGAAGGAACCGATCGCGGAGATTCCGAGCGCGGGCCCCGCCCGGCCTCGCTTCGCCATCTCGTAGCCGTCGATGGCCGTGACGACGGAGGCCGCCTCGCCGGGCAGGCGCAACAGGACGGAGGTGACAGTGCCGCCGTACATCACTCCCGCGTAGACACCGGCCAGCAGGATGATCGCCGTGGCAGGCGACATGGCGTAGGTGAACGGGATCAGGATCGAGATGGTGGTGATCGGTCCGAGCCCGGGCAGTACGCCGACGACGATGCCGAGTACACAGCCGACGAGGACGGCGAGGAGGTTGGCGGGTTCGACCGCGACGGCGAAGCCGTGCAGGATCGCGTCAGTCACGAGATCGCCTCCTTCATGGGATCACGGTCAGCGGAGCGGGAAACGGCGTCGCCAGCAAGACGCCGAAGAGGACATACAGCAGAGCGGTGCCGAGTAGCGACCAGCACAGCACCGGACGCCATGCCATGCCGCCGAGTAGCCGGGTCCACAGCACAAACACCACAAGTAGCGCCACGATCACGCTGACGAAGCTGAGCAACAGGACGAAAAGGACGGTCAGTGCTACGCCCAGTGCCGGTCTTGCTGAGCCGCGCAACGACTCGACCCGCTTGCCCAGCAGTGTCTGCACGATCGTCGCCACGCCTGCTGCCGTCGCGAGTGAGGACGCGACCAGCGGCCACAGCCCTGGGCCGGGTTCGTTGAGGCTGCCCACACCGACGCTGATCGCCAGCACGAGCCCCGCCACGCCAAGGAGTGTCACGCCCACGTGCACTGCCAGCGAGGCGAACGATCCCAGCTGAGCCGGCGGCGGGTTGTCCCCTGTGTCAGGCCGGTTGTGCGCTGCCTGCCCGGTCTGTTCAGAGAAGTCCAGCGGCATGAAGTGCCTCCCCCGCCTCCGTGTATTCGCGGGCGATGTCCGCCGCGTACTCCTCGGGGCCACCGAAGCTGGGCACGGCACCCGTCGTGATGAACTTCTCGCGCAGTACCGGATCGTTGAGCGCATCGCGCACGGCCGTCGCGATCTCGTCGCGATACGTATCGGGAAGCCCCTTGGGCGCGATGAGCCCCGACGTGATGTTCGTGGCGACGTCGTACCCGGACTCCCGCAGGGTCGGTACGTTCTCGTAGCCCTCGCCCTTGACGCTGCCGAGGTTCGCCAGTATCCGCAGATCGCCCGAGCGCACCGACGAGGCGAAGCCCGACGGAACCCCGGCGGCGGCCTCGACGTTGCCGCCGAGCAGGGCGGTCACCGATTCGGCGCTGCTTTCAAAGGGCACCTGGGTGGTATCGATTCCCGCGGCGACGTCGAGCCGTTCCATAGCGAGGTTCGCGGGGTTGCCCGCCCCGGTCGAGGCGTACCGCACGGAGCCGGGCTCGGCCCGCACGCTCGCGATCAGGTCGTCGATGGTGCGCCACGCCGAGTCCGCAGGCACAGCGAGGACGATCGGTGCGACGCCAACCCTGGCGACGGGCGTGAGGTCCTCGGGCGAGTAGATCGTCCTGCCGTAGTGCGGTTGAACGGTCAGCGGGCCGCCTGCGACGAAGCCAAGGGTGTAGCCGTCCGGGCTCGCCGCGACGACGCGGGTCGTGCCGATGGTCCCGGCGCCGCCAGGCTGGTTGAGCACCACCAGTGCCTCGGCGCCGAGCCTCTTCGCGACCGGCTCGGTGAGCAGCCGGATCATCTGGTCGGTCGCGCCGCCGGCCTCGTAGGGCACGACGACCTCGATCGAACCGGCGGGGTACAGGCTCGGGTCGGCGGGTGCCGAACCGGACAACCCGCCTGGCCCGACCGCGCACGAGGCCGCGGCCGGGACGGTGAGCAGGGCGGCAGCGATCCGCGTAGCGACGCGTAGGAGCTGCCGCCTGCTGGACGTATGGGACATTCGAACTCCGTTGTCCGTCAGGAGCGGTTTCGCTGGGTCAGCTGCTGTAGCGCTTGCGGAACAACGGCTTCAGCTCGGAGATCGGCGCGCCCTCGACAATCAGCGACGCCATCTTCTCCTCAGCGGCCGCGATCGACTCGATCTCGTCGATGACGTGCTCCACATGCTCGAACGGCACGACGCATACCCCGGAGTCGTCGGCGACCATGAGATCACCGGGCTCCACCCGGACATCGTGCAGGGTGACAGGGCCGTTCATCTCGATGGCCTCGATCCGGAACTTCCCGGTCAGTGGTGTGATGCCTTTGCTCCACACCGGATATCCCAGTTCGCGGATCGACCCGGCATCGCGCACCGCGCCGTAGACGATGCTGCCGGCGAGCCCGCGCGACTTGGCGACGGTGCAGGACTGCGCGCCCATGTTCGAAATGGACAGATCGCCGCCGGTGTCCGTGACGAGCACGTCGCCAGGTTCGGCGAGGTAGTAGATGTCGCGGGTCGACATGCGGATGAAGTCCTTGTCGACGTATCCCTGTGTGGGAGTCTTGCGCTCCACCAGGTTCCGGATCGTGACCGCGGGGCCGACGACCCGCTGCCCCTGGGCGAGTGGACTCAGGTACGAGGCCGGGACGGCACCGGCGATCCCCAGGGAGTCGAGCACGTCCGAGACCGACGTGGTGAGGTCGGTGACCGCGAGGTAGCGCTTGACGATCTCCTGCGGCACCCTCGGGAACTTGATCTTTTTGATGCGTTCGCGGTCGACGAGGCCCCAGATCCGGCCCGCGGCGAGGTACTCGTCGTACTCAGCGGCCACTGTTTCGGCCATTCAGCGCTCACCCTTCGAGTAGGAGTTCCAGCGCTGCCACGGCGCCGGAACGAGAACAAGTGATCGCAGCGTAGGTCTGGGCTATTCATAAGACAATGGGCGATTCTGCGATAGATATATTGGGTTGATTTATAAGAGCTGGGTTTTCGTCGGGTTCACTTGCAGGTATTGACCTGGGCAAGGCTCTCCCCATACTCTCCTTACTGCTCGCATAGCGAGCAAATGTTCACGATCCGTGCAGTAGGAGACAGTGATGTCACGACTGGAGCCGGCCCGCGCCGGCGCGGTATCGAAAGCCCTCCCAGCATGACGACCGACGCCGGGGCGCTTGACGGCCTGACAGTTCTCGACCTTTCGGACGCCCGCGGCAACTACTGCGGCAAGCTCTTCGCGGAGCTCGGCGCCGACGTCGTCCTGGTCGAACCACGCGGTGGCAACGCGCTGCGTCACCGTGGGCCCTTCGCCAACGGGGTGTCGCAAATGGACGGAAGCCTGTCCTTCATCGCGCGGAACAACAGCAAGCGAAGCCTCGGGCTCGACATCGGAGCCCGGCAGGGGCGGGAGGTGCTGCGCGAGCTCGCGTCCCGCGCCGATCTCGTCATCGAGTCATCGATGCCGGGAACACTCGATGCCGCCGGTATCGGCTACCGCGACCTCGCCGCGGTGAATCCACGTCTGGTCATGGTGAGCATCACGCCCTTCGGTCAAACCGGACCGCTCGCGGACCTCGACGCGCCGGATCTGGTGTGCATGGCGCTCGGCGGGCTGCTGTACCTCGGGGGATACGTCCAGGGCGATCCCATGTGCGCTCCCGAGGAGCAGGCGTACGCGGCCGCGAGCGTTTTCGGCGCGGTCGGCGGGATGATCGCGACGCTACATGCGGAGACCACGGGCACAGGGCAGCACGTCGACGTGTCGATCCAGGAGAGCGTCGCCCTCGCCACCGAGAACGCGGTGCAGTTCTTCGACCTGGAGGGCCGGATCAGGCGGCGCACCGGTGGCACCCAGAAGCAGGCCGGCATGGGCGTGTTCCCCTGCCGGGACGGCTTCGTGCTGGTGATGGCGGCGGGAATCGGCGGCAACCGGTTCTGGCCCAACCTTCTGAAGTGGTTGCACGAGGAGGGTTGCGCGGATGCCGAGCGGCTTTCCGGTCCAGAGTGGAGCGGCCATGGGTACACGGACACCGACGAGGCGCGGCAGGTTTTCGCCGAGGTGTTCGAGCCTTTCGCGGCACAGCGTGGCAAGCAGGAGCTGAACGACGAGGCGCAGCGGTTTCGGGTGCCGTTGGCACCGGTGAACGCGCCGAGCGACGTGCTGAGTAGCCCACAGTTGGCGCACCGCCAGTATTTCCAGCCGCTGTTCCTCGGTTCTGCTGCGCCGCTGCGGATGCCGGGTGCGCCCTATCAGCTCTCGGTCACGCCGTGGCGGTGCACAAGGCGCGCGCCCGGCCTCGGCGAGCACACCGACGAGGTCCTGCGGCAGGCCGGTTACGGCCCGAGCCAGGTGCGGGCGCTGCGCGACGCGGAGGTGGTGTGGTGAACACGCATGCCTTGTCCGGCATCCGGATCGCGGACTTCAGCTGGGTCGGCGCCGGCTCCTTCACCACGAAGCTGCTCGCCGACCACGGCGCCGACGTCATCAAGATCGAGAGCAGCCACAAGGTCGACGGTCTACGGCTCGCCCCACCGTTCAGTGGTGGCGAGCCCGGTCACAACCGCAGTGGCTACTTCGCCGATCGCAACTCCAGCAAACGCAGCATCACCGTCAACCTGAAGTCAGCAGAGGGCCGCGAGGTCGCGCGGTCGCTCATCCGGGCGAGCGACGTGGTCGTCAACAACTTCACCCCCGGTGTGATGGACCGCTTCGGGCTGGGCTGGGCCGATGTACGACAGTTCAAACCGGACATTGTCTACCTCGCCATGTCGATGCAGGGAGCAACGGGGCCATCCAGTGCGGAGCTCGGCTACGGGATGACCATTGGCGCGCTCGTCGGCCTGCAGCACCTCACCGGGCTCGCGGACGACGAGCCCGTGGGAACCGGCACCAACTACCCCGATCACATCCCCAACCCAGGCCACGCGGCGTTCGCCGTGCTCGCAGCGCTGCGGCACCGCCGCAGGACGGGGGAGGGGCAGTACATCGACCTCGCCCAGACCGAGCCGACCATCGCGCTGCTCGGCACCGCGCTGCTGCAGGCCGAGACCACCGGCATCGACCCGGTCCGGAACGGCAACCACCACGCGCGGCACGCTCCGCACAACGTTTATCCCTGCACCGGTGACGACGAGTGGGTCGCGCTCGCGGTCACCGACGACCGGCAATGGGAGGCGCTCGCGGACCTCCTCGGGATCGAACGGCGCCCGGAGTGGACGCATGAAACCGGACGCAAGGCAGCGGAGCAGGACCTCGACACCGCGATCCGCGACCGCACGATCCACTGGGAAGCCGAGCAACTGGCCGAACGTGCCCGTGCGGCCGGCGTTGCGGCAGGGAAGGTGAACAACGCCCGCGATCTGCTCGCCGATCCCCAGCTCGCGCACCGGGACCACTGGATTCGGCTGAGGCATCCGGAAATGGGCTCGACCGTCTACAGTGCACCCGCGTTCCGGCTGTCGAAGACGCCCGGAGAGCTCAGCCGGCCCGCCCCGTGCCTGGGGCAGCACACCCAGGAGGTGTGCGAATCGGTCCTGCACCTGACGCCCGAGGAGACACAGCGGCTTCGCGACTCGGGAGCCCTGACCTGACGCGTGGGCACACCACGCGACGACCACACGCAGCACATCGTCTCGGCCCGCCTGGTGTGGCGGATGAGGGAATACGGAGGAATGGCATGTCGGAGAAGGTCGACGTCCTTGTTGTGGGCGCCGCCAGCGCAGGTTACGCGGCGGCGGTGGCGGCCAGCCACGCGGGCGCGGAGCGAGTCGTGGTGCTGGAGAAGGCTGCCCGCGACGACGTGGGCGGTAACTGCCGCTTCTCGATCATGGGCCACCGCTTCGTCCACGAGGGTACGGACGAGATTCTGGACCTGTTGACCCACGAGCTCCGCGAGGAGCACAAAGGACGGTTGCGGATCAGGCCCTACACCAGTGAGGAGTTCACCAGCGACCTGAACCAGGTCACACAGGGCCGCATCGACCAGGAGCTGGCGCGGGTCCTCGTCGAGGACTCACGCGACGCCATCGCGTGGATGACCGAGCTGGGGCACCGCTGGCAGTTCTTCCACGGCCGGGTCGAAAAAGACGGCTACGTGGAGTACAACCCCGGCACGGTCCTCGCTCCGGTGGGCGGCGGTCTCGGCCTCGTCGAGCATTGGATCAAGATCGGCAACGAGTTGGGTGTCGAGCTGCGGACCAACTCCCGCGTCGCGGGAATCCTCGGCGACCACCGGCAGGTCCACGGTGTCGTTGTCGACGGGCCGGACGGCCGGTACGAGATCGAGGCCAAGGCGGTGATCGTCGCCAGCGGTGGGTTCCAGGCGAGTGCCGAGCGGCGTGCCCGGTACCTGCCGGCGAATTCGGACCTGATGAAGGTACGGGGCAGCCGGCACAACACAGGTGAGGTACTCGACATGGCCGTGGCGTTGGGAGCGGCCACCTCCGGCCATTGGGGCGGGGCCCACGCCACCCCGGTCGACATGGACGCGCCCGCGGTCGAGATGGACAACACCGTCAACCGTTACGCCTACCCGCACGGAATCTCGGTCGATGTCAACGGGAAGCGCTTCTTCGACGAGGGCGAGCGGCACCGGACCTACACCTACGCCAAGACGGGATGGGCGGTGGCGCGCCAGCAAGGCGGTATCGCCTACCAGATCTACGACCAGCAGAGCCCGGAGTTCTTCCCGACGGCCTACCGCTCGGCAGTGCCGGTCGAGGCCGGCTCAATCCGGGATCTCGCGGTGAAGATCGGCATCGACCCGGACGCCTTGGAGACCACAGTGGACGAGTACAACGCTGCCATCGACGACTCGGTCCCGTTCGACCCGACGCGGGAGGACAAGCGGGGCACCAAGGGCCTGGCGATCCGGAAGACGAACTGGGCGCGGCCGCTGAACCAGCCGCCGTTCCTGGCCTACGGCGTGACCGGTGGTGTCACCTTCAGCTTCGGCGGGGTCAAGGTCAACCGGGACTCGCAGGTCCTTTCTACGAGTGGTACCCCGATCAAAGGCCTGTACGCCAACGGCGACATCGTCGGGCTCTTCTATCACAACTACCCGTCGTGCAGCGGCATGACCAGGAATGCCGTGTTCGGGGGCCGCGCCGGTGCCGCGGCGGCCGGGTGACCCCGATGACGCCGGCACACACGGTCGAGGCGAAGGAACTCGGCGCATCGCCCACGCCGGAGCTCTGCAGGTTCCTCGCCGCGAGCTCATCGCGCACGCTACCGAGCGATGTCGTTCGGCGCGCGCGTTACCTGCTGCTGGACGGAATCGCCTGCGGCCTGGTCGGAGCCCGGCTCCCGTGGGCGGACCGGGCCGTCGCCGGGACCACCGCGGTGGACAACGGCACCGGCGGGACCCTGTGGGGCTGGGACCGCGAGGTCTCCCCGTTGGCGGCCGCGTTGCTCAACGGCACCTTCGTGCAGGGCTTCGAACTCGATGACTTCCACCCGCACGGTGCGCTCCACTCGTCTTCGGTCGTCGCGACCGCGGCACTGGCGGCGGCCGAGGTCCGGGGCCACGTCCCCTTCCCGGACTTCCTGCGCGCGCTCGCACTCGGCTATGAAACCGGTCCGCGAGTCGGCATCGCCATGGGCGGTGCGAAGGTGACCGTGCGCGGTTGGCATACCGGAGCGGTGTTCGGACCCTTCGCCGCGGCGGCCGCCGCGGGAACCATCTTCGGGCTCGATGCCGACGGGTTCGAAAGCGCGCTGGGCAACGCAGGCACCCGGGCGAGCGGGCTGATGTCGGCGCAGTACAAGTCCATGGTCAAGCGGATGCACCACGGTATGGCGGCCCAGTCGGGCCTGCATGGCGCCGCGCTCGCGGCCCACGGGTTCGTCGGAACCGAGCGCGTCATCGAGCACGAGTACGGGGGCCTCGCCTCGGTTGTGCACGGCGGCGCGACCGACGGCGCAGACCTGTCCAGGCTTTCCCACGGCCTCGGTGAGACCTGGACCATGCTCGATATCGGGATCAAGCGCCATGCGTGCCTGATCATGCTCCACTCGACGATCGATGCGCTCGTGGGGCTCCGGGCGTCGGGTGTGCCTGCCGATGCCGTTGAACGCGTGGAGATCGGTGTCAGTGAAAGTGTCCACAAGCGCGCCGCGTGGCTACTGGACCGTCCCGGCACGCCGCTCGGTGCGCAGATGAACCTGCGGTTCGCCGCGGCCGTCGCGCTGCTCGACGGCGCCGCCTACGTCGCGCAGTTCGATGCGCCGTCACTGGCCAGGGACGAGGTGTGGGAACTGATGTCGAAGATCGACGTCCACCACTCGCCCGAGGTCGACGCCCTCGGGCGGGACCGGCGGTTCGTCGCGCATATCGAGGTGCGCCACTCCGGCGGCCGGGTCACCCGGTTGACCGGGCAGCCGCCGCAGGACCACGGGTTCGACGAGGGCGAGGTGGTGCGTAAGTTCCGTGGCCTGTTGGGGTCTATTGTGGACGAGGAACGGATCGATCGCCTCGAACAGCTCGTCCTGACCGGTGAGAAGACAGCCACCACCGGCGATCTCGCGGCGCTCTTGCGCGGGGCGGTCCGGCCGGCGCTGAAGGGGTTGGAGTCGTGAGCGGCGCGACCTGGGCGGTCGCGGAATGGGCCGCCCAGGTCCGGCCCCGTGACCTGTCTGAGGAACTTCGGCACCAGGCACGCCGGATTCTGGTGGACTACACCGCGGCTGCCGTCGTCGGGTCCACCACCGCTTTGTCGCGGCGCGTGCGTGCCCATCTCGCGGAGGCCGCGCCCGGTGAGCAGGCGACGGTCGTCGGCGGGACGCGGCTCGCGGCCGGTGGCGCCGCGTTCGCCAACGGCACCGCCGCCCACGGCCTCGAGCTCGACGACGGGTACACCCCGGGATCGGTGCACCCGGGCGCGGTGACGCTGCCCGCCGTGCTCGCCGCCGCGGAACTGGCCGGCGCCGACCCGGACGAGCTGGTCGCCGCCGTGGCGGTGGGAGTCGAGGTCACCGCGCGTATCGCCGCCGCAGGCCATCCGGCCACGCTCCGCGGCGGTTTCCACAACACCGCGGTGGCGGGGGTCTTCGGCGCGGCCGCGGGTGCCGCACGCCTGCTGGGCGCCGACAGCCGGCAACTGGTCGATGCACTCGGGATCGCCGGCTCGCACGCCGGTGGCCTGCGCGAATACCACACTTCCGCGTCCGACACGAAGCGACTGCATGCCGGCAAGACCGCCCGTGACGGGCTCGGATCGGCCCAGCTCGCGCTGGCCGGCGTGACCGGGCCCGAGACAGTGCTGGAGGGCAGGCAGGGCTACTTCGCCTCGATCGCCCGCGGGAGCTGGGATGAGTCGACGCTGCTCGATGGTCTGGGCAGTACGTGGGTCTGCCTGCGGACCTACGTGAAGCCGTATCCGTGCTGCCGCCACCTGCACGGGCCGGTCGACGCGGTACTGGCATTGCAGGAACGGCAGGGCATCCCGCCCGCGGACGTGGTCGCCGTCTCGGTCGAGACGTTCGGCATCGCCTCGCGCCACGGTCGGCGGCACTGCACATCGTTGCTGGAGGCACAGCTGAGCATCCCGTTCGCCGTCGCCACCACGCTGCGGTCCGGGGTCCCGGGCCTCGCGTCGTTCGGACCCGAGGCGCGAGCCGATCCGGAGGTCGCGCGGCTGGCCGCTCTGGTCTCGGTCGCCTGCGACGCGGAACTGGACTCGGCCTACCCGCGAGCACGCCCGGCCCGGGTCGCCGTCACCTTGCGCAATGGTGCCGTGCTGCGGCGCGAGATCCGCTATCCGCTGGGTGAGCCGTCGAACCCGATCGACGACGAGGGCCTTGGCGCGAAGTTCCTCCGCCTCACCACGCCGGTGGTCGGGGAGCAGCATGCAGCGGACCTGCTGGCAGCCCTCTGGAAGCTCGACGATCTCGAACCGCTGACGACAGGTCTCGGTGCGGCCGCCTGGCCGACCCGACGACCGGAAAGGAAAACCACGTGAGTGTCGATCTCACGGTCACCGGCCACGTCGCCGAGGTGGTCGTCAACCGCCCGGAGGCGATGAACGCCATCGACCACGAGCATCGCAAGGCGCTGCGTGACATCTGGGCGGAGGTGGACGAGCGGGACGAGGTCAGGGTCGTCATCCTCACCGGTGCTGGGGAGCGCGCGTTCTCGACCGGCTCCGATCTGAAACGCACGATGCCTCCCGAGGAGTCCTACGCCGAGTTGACGTTCGGTCGCGTCGAGTCGGCGCATCTACTCGCCGGGATGCAGACGGACAAGCCGCTGCTGGCGGCGGTCAACGGGTACGCGATGGGCGGTGGTCTGGAACTGGCACTGGCCTGCGACCTGCGCATCGCGTCGGTGAACGCGCAGTTCGGCATGTCGGAGGTGCGGGTCGGGAGCATTCCGGGTGGCGGCGGCACGCAGCGCCTCCCCCGACTGGTCGGCCGTGCGCTGGCGATGCAGATGCTACTCACCGGCGACCGGATCGACGCGCAGCAGGCACTGCACAGTGGGCTGGTCAGCGAAGTCGTTGAACCAGAACGGTTGTTGCCCCGAGCCCACGAGATCGCGGAGCGGATCGCCTGGAACGCGCCGCTTGCGGTGCGGGCCGTGAAGCGGCTCGTCGAGCGAGGCGCGGACCTGCCGCTGGAGCAGGCCATCGAGACCGAGAACTACGTCTGGGGACTGCTTCGCGACACCGCGGACCGCATCGAGGGCCGGCAGGCATTCGCCGAGAAGCGGACCCCCCGTTACACAGGACGATAGGAGAACTTCCCATGACAGCGCCGTTTTTGCGGAACGCCGCCGCGATCGTCGGGGTCGGGGCGAGCCCGCAGGGCAAGCTTCCGGGCTCAACGGCCGAGTCCCTCGCGGTCGATGCGTTCGTCGCAGCGCTCGCCGACTCGGGGCTCGACAAGAACGACATCGACGGTCTGCTCACCTTCCCGGGCACGACCGCCCCCGAGGGCGCGCTGAACTACCTGCGGCTCGGCGAGACGCTGGGCATCGATCCCGCCTACACCGGCAGCATGAGCATGGGCGGGGGGACCGCGGGTGCGCTGGTCCAACTGGCGGCCATGGCGGTGGCGACCGGGCTGGCGACGAACGTCGCCTGCGTGTTCGGCGATGCCGCCAAGACCGGCGGTTCCCGCTTTTCCCGGGCCTCCGGCTGGGGCGACAGCTGGGGCCTCTACGGTATGGCCGGCGCCGCCGCGAACAGTGCGATCGCGGCCAGCCGGCACATGGCGGTCTATGGCACGAAGTCGGAACACCTCGCCGAAGTCGCGGTCGCCTGCCGGCGGCACGCCTCGCTGAACCCGGCAGCCGTGATGCGTACGCCGATCACCATCGACGACCACCAGAACTCCCGCCCGATCGTCGAGCCGCTGCGCCTGCTGGACTGCTGTTTGATCACGGACGGCGGAGTGTGCGTCATCGTGTCGTCGGCGGAGCGGGCCCGCGACGCGAAGCAGCCTCCGGTGCTGATCGCGGGCATGGGGCAGGCCTACACGACTCGCAACCTCGAACGTGAGGACTGGTGGTACGTGCCCCATCAGAAGGACGCTCTCGACCGGGCCTGGGCGATGGCGGGCCTGGGGCCGGAGGACGTCCAGGTGGCTCAGCTCTACGACAACTTCAGCATTTCGGTCCTGCTCTGGCTGGAGCACGCCGGCTTCTGCAAACCAGGCGAGAGCGGTCCGTTCGTGGAGGGAGGTCGCATCCAGCTCGGCGGCGAGCTCCCGGTGAACACCGCAGGCGGCAACCTTTCAGAGTCCTATATGGAGGGTTGGCTGCACGTCGTCGAAGGGGTACGACAGATCCGCGGCCAGTGCGGTGAACGCCAGGTCGCCGACGCCGAGGTGTGCCTGGTGACCGGGCGCGGCATGACCTTGAACTGTTCCAACGCGTTGGTGCTCACCCGAGGAGACCGCTGATGACCGACTATGTGAAACCACTGCCCGAGATCGGTGAGGTGAACCGCCGGTTCTGGGAAGCCACCCGCGAGGGACGCCTCGAACTGCAGCGCTGCACCGACTGTGGCCACCTTCGCTTCCCCATCAACGATATCTGCCCGGAGTGCCTCAGCCGAGCCCACACCTGGCAACCCCTTTCCGGGGACGGCGAGGTCTTCTCCTACGTCGTTTTCCACCAGGTTTACAACAAGGCCTTCGTCGACGATGTCCCTTACAACGTCGCGCTGATCCAGCTCGACGAGGGGCCGCGCATGTTCTCGAACATCGTCGGCACCCCAAACGAGCAGGTGTCGGTGGGTGATCGCGTCCGCGTCGTCTTCGATCCCGTCACCGACACCGTCACGCTACCCAGATTCGAACTTGTCAAGCGGTAGGACGCCAGTCCCTGTCCCTACGACCACCAGGCCCACAAGGCCGACCGAGAAGTCCCCATCACGGCGCGGCGATCGCTCGCCAACTGCGCCGGTGTCATCGCACGCTTCAAGGAGGAAGCACGATGGAAGTCACGATTCGTGGGCTGACGCTCGACTACGGCGGCTTCGTCGCCGTTCGGAACCTCGACCTCGATGTCGCGGCCGGGGAGTCAATCGTCCTGCTCGGACAGTCCGGATGCGGCAAGACGAGCACGATGCGCTGCGTCGCCGGACTCGAGGAGCCGACCGACGGCGTGATCCGAATCGGCGACCGTACGGTCTTCGACGCGGCCGCAGGAAAATCGGTGCCGGCTCACCGCCGCAACGTCGGCATGGTCTTCCAGTCCTATGCGGTGTGGCCACACCGCACTGTGCAGGAGAACGTCGTCTTCCCCCTGCGGATGGCGAAGGTGCCGAAGGAGAACGCTCGCCGGACCGCGCTCGGTGTGCTCGAAATGGTGGGGCTCGCCCACCTCGCCGACCGCGGGGCGAGCAAGCTCAGCGGCGGTCAGATGCAACGAGTTGCGCTGGCCCGCAGCATCGCGATGCAGCCCGCGGTGCTGCTGCTCGACGAGCCACTGTCCAACCTGGACGCACGGCTGCGGGACGGTCTGCGGGTGGAGCTGCGCCGGATCCAGCAGGAGCAGGAGCTCACCAGCATCTATGTCACCCATGACCAGACCGAGGCACTGGCTCTGGCCGACCGGGTGGCGATCATGCAGGACGGTCGCATCACCCAGCTCAGCAGCCCGGCCGAGCTCTACTCCAGGCCGGCTAGCGTCTCGATTGCCGCGTTCCTCGGCGTCACCAACGTCTACCCGGTTGAGAGCGGCGATGGCGGGACGATCAGGCTCGCCGGTAGCGGTACCGTCCTGCGAACCGAACATGCCGGTGGAGCGGCCGGGCACAGCGCGTGTGTCCGGCCCGAGGCCGTCCGGGTGACCAGCGCCGCCGACGGTGGACCGAACGCGATGTGTGGGACCGTGCGCACCCGCAGCTACCAGGGTTCGCTGACGCGGATGTCCATTGTGCTCGAAGGCGGGCTCGTGATGGACTCCGTGCTGCCCTCTGGGGCCGCGGTCGGCCTCGACATCGGGACCGCTGTTCAGGTCGACGTCGCCCCTGCAGACGTCCGCGTTCTGCCACAGGATGTTCCGGGAACCGCCGACGAGGCCGGGGATTCGGGGAGGGCGGCATGACCATCGCGGACCCCCGATCCGGGCAGCTCACCGTTGAACGCCCGAGTGGAGATCGGCCCGCGCCGAAAACACGACGCCGGCGGGGCAGGTGGGTGCTCAGCGGCCCGCTGCTGCTCGTACTCGCGTTCCTCATCCTCGTGCCGGCCGCGTTCGTGGTGGTCGCGGCGTTCACCACCAACACTCCCCGGCCGGGCAGCTCGCTGGGTTCCTTCACCTTCGGGCACTTCGCCATCCTGGGGGAGGGGACGTTCGTTTCGGGGCTGATCAACTCGTTCGTCATCGGACTCTGCGGTACCGTCCTCGCCCTGCTCATCGGTGGGTCGCTCGCATTCCTCGCGGCACGATCCAACGTGCCGCTGCGCCGGTTCGTGTTCGTCGTCGGCCTCATGCCGCTGTTCCTCCCGTCCTACGTCGGCGCGCTGGCGTGGTCCATGATGGGCAGTCCGCGGGCAGGCCTGCTGAACATCGCTTTCCGTGATCTCGGCCTGCCGTTCTCTGTTGACCTGTACAGCATGGGCGGCACGATCTTCGTGCTGGCTCTGTTCTATGCGCCCTACCCGTTCCTGATGATCCACAGTGCGATGTCGATGATGAACCCGGATCTGGAGGATGCCGCGGCGATCCATGGCGGTTCGGCACTGCGGATGCTCAGGGAGGTCACCTTCCCGCTGGCGATGCCCGCGATCCTCGGCTCCGGACTGCTCGTGTTCGTGCTCATACTGGAGAACTTCCCGGTCGCGCAGGTGCTCGCGACCCCAGGCGACGTCGAGACCCTCCCGACCTTCCTCTACCAGTTGATGAACGACTCGCCGGTGCGGGGCAACGAGGCATCGGCCATCGCGATCGTTCTCGTGGCGATCGTGGCGGCGGTGACGCTCCTGCAGCGCCGTGCGCTGGCGAAGCGTTCCTACACGACGGTCTCGGGCAAGGGCGTTCGTGTCCGGCGAGTCGCATTGGGACGCTGGCGCTGGCCGGCCCTCGCGGCGGTTCTGGTGTACTTCGCGCTCTCGATCGTGCTGCCGATTCTCACGCTGCTGCTGACCGCGGTGAAGCGGTCGGCCTACATGGAGTCCTTTTCCGACCTCCTGGCGCCGGGTGCCTTCGATCTGAGCGTCTTCAGCCAGGTCGTGAACTCGAACCTGTTCGAGACGGTGACTCTCAACAGCGTCGGTGTCAGCATCGCCGCAGCGGCGGCCGGGACGGTCCTGGCCTTCCTCGTCGCCTACTCCGCCTACCGCACCAGGGCACGCGGGGCGAATCTGCTCGAAGGCGTCTCGATGGTTCCCCTTGCCATCCCGGCGATCGTGCTCGGCATGGGTCTGTTGTGGACATGGCTGTTCATGCCGGTCCCACTGTACGGCACGCTCGGCGTGCTGATCATCGCGTTCGTGGCGGTCCAGATGCCGCAGGGGTTGCGAAGCATGGCATCGGCCATCCGCGCGACCGACCGCGATCTCGAGGACAGTGCGGTGATGCTCGGGGCGCCGCGGCCGAAGGCGGTCACGTACGTGACGGTCCCCTTGATGCGCGTCGCCTTCTCCTCGACTTTCCTGCTCCTGTTGATGCTGAGCATGCGGGAGCTCACCGTGCCCCTGTTCCTTTACACCAGCAGCAGCAACATCCTGTCCATCGCCATCTTCGATCAGTTCGAAAACGGCGGCGCCCTGCAGCAGGCCGCGGCGTTGAGCGTGATCTACGTCGGAATCATGTTCGTGTTGTCGTACCTGCCGCGACGATTCGGAGGGCAGACCAGTGTCTGACACACCACGACGGCAGCGGTGGCTCCGACACGGCGGGTTGGCCGTCGTTGTCGTGGTCATGACCGCCGCGGCGGCAGGCTGCGGTACCTCCGCGTCGAGCACCGCCGACGTCCTGCCGCTGCCGCGGATCTCCACCCTGGACGGCCTGGTGATCGACGGCGAGAAGATCGCAGACAAGACTGTGTACGACGCCGCGGCCGGCGGTTCGGTCTCGCTCTACACGACGGCCAGCCAGCAGGCCGAGGACTTCGTCAGCGAACGGTTCACCGAGGAGACCGGTATTTCATTGACCTTCACCCGGCTCGCGACCAGCAAGATGTCCGAGCGAATCCAGAGCGAGGCAGGCTCCGGGAGGCTCGGGGCCGACGTTATCCGGTTGACCGATCCCGTGTTCGCAGCCAAGCTTGGGGAGCAGGGCGTTCTGGTGCCTTACGACCCACCGTCCAAAGCCGACCTGCTGGCTTCGGACGCCATGCGACCTGGCGACCCGGTCATCACCTGCTACTACGCCGCGTATGCCTTTGCCTACAACAACCGTGTCGTGCAGCCCCAGGACGCCCCCAGCCGGTGGGAGGACCTGCTCGATCGCCGGTTCAGTGGTGGACTGCTCGGCGTCGTCCGTCCCTTCGGCTCGGGTGCATCGCTGGCCGACTTCGGGCTGCGCAATTTCGGCGAGCAGTACTGGCGGGAGATGGCCGCGCTCCAGCCCAGGGTGTTCGACAGCGTGTCGGTGCAGACTGAAGCACTTGCCCGCGGTGAGATCGCCGTGGCGACCTTCCCAGCACACGCCGCTTACGCTGCCGAGCGCGCAGGGGCACCGATCACGTTCGTCACGCCCGAGGACGTCGGTGTGTCGGCGCCGCTCAACGTGATCGGCATGACCGAGGCCGGCCTCCGAAATCCGGCGGCGCAGGTCTTCGTGAACTGGACCATGGCGAAGTCCTCCCAGCGGTTCTTCGCCGCGCAGGGCTACATCCCGGCCCGCGCGGGTGTCACCCCGGTGCGGGACGGCCAGTTCGATCTCCCGACAGTCGGCTCGCCCGAGCTTCAGATCTTCAGCCTGGAGGACCAGCGCGCAAGAAAGGACGAGGTGCTGGAGACCTGGAACGCCGCCTTCGGGTTCACCGCAAGCAAATAGCCGGGGAGACGGGTTCACGACCTCGGCGTCGTGAACCCGTCTTCGAAACCGAATCGAGTTGCACATGATCCCTTCTGTCATCGAGCCGCCGCTGCTCGACAGGCTCGCCACCTGGTGTGCCGACATCCGGCTCGACGACCTGGACGCCAATGGTTGGGGAATGGTGCGTACCGCACTCGTCGACACCCTGGGCGTCATCCTTGCCGGCTCGACGTTCGGCGGCGTCCGTGCCCTGCGCCGGGCCGGCGTCGGCGACCCACCGGGACCTAGTCTGGTCATCGGCACCCGCGTCCGAACGACGGCGCAGGACGCGGCGCTGCTCAACGGCGTCGCGGCGCATGCCCTGGACTACGACGACGGGAACCGGAAGCTGGGCGGGCACCCATCGGCCGTGCTGGTGCCCACGATCCTGGCGCTGGGCGAGGAACTCGGTTCCGCGCCCACCGACGTCGTCGTCGCCTACGCCGCGGGATTCGAGGCGATGTCACGCATCGCCGAGGGGATCAACCCCGCCCACTACCGGCGCGGCTGGCATCCGACGTCGACGCTCGGCGTGTTCGGTGCCGCGGCGGCCGCGGCGCGGCTGCTGGATCTGGGGCCTGAGCGCATGGCGGCGGCGTTGGCGGCGGCGGCGTCGATGGCAGCCGGGGTCAAGGCGAACTTCGGCACCATGGTCAAGTCGCTGCATGTCGGCCATGCCGCACGGGATGGCCTGCTGTGCGCCAAGCTCGCCGCGGCAGGTCTCACGGCGAGCCGGTCGGCGCTGGACGGGGCGCAGGGGTTCTTCGTCCTCTACGCCGACGACGTCGACGTAGAGGCGATAGTCTCGGATCGGGGTCCCCGGGCGAACACGCGGATCAACACCAT
This sequence comes from Saccharomonospora sp. NPDC046836, assembly GCF_040645195.1. Lineage (NCBI taxonomy): Bacteria > Bacillati > Actinomycetota > Actinomycetes > Pseudonocardiales > Pseudonocardiaceae > Saccharomonospora > Saccharomonospora sp. NPDC046836. The sequence goes on along the minus strand of NZ_JBEYXW010000003.1, from coordinate 31,765 downwards.
CAAGCAGTATCCGTGTTGCCAGAGCACGCACTGTGCGGCGACGGCCGCGATTGCGCTCCATTCGAGGCTGCCTGCCGGTGACCGTGACATCCGCGATGTTCAGGTGGTCGTCGACCCGAACCGCATTCCGCACACGGACCGCCCGTCGATCCGCGACGCTTTCGAGGGCAAGTTCAGCATGCAGTACGTCGTCGCCAGGGGGTTGCTCGACGGACGCGTCGGCCTCGATCACTTCGAAGGTGATGCCGATCGGGAACCGGGCGTGCGGGAGCTGATGACCCGCGTTGTGCTCGTGGCGGCGCCGCCCGGCGGAGCTCCGAACTCCTTCGCCGCCGAGGTGACGGTGCGGACCGCGCGTGGGGAGAAGCTCACCGCCTCCGCTGACCTCGACACGATCGCAAGCATGGCGGAACCACCGGCTGGGTTGTGGACGAAGTTCGCCGACTGCGCCGGCCGGGCACTTCCCGACGACCGGGTGGCCGCTCTCGCGGCAGCGGCGGGGAGCTTCGGCGAGGTCGGCGATCTCGGTGACCTCATGCAGTTGACCGCATCGGCCCCGCGAGGGCGCGGTGAGGAACTACAATGAGCGTCTTCACCGTCTGTGCTGGGTGAGCACGGCAAGGGAAGGAGTGAGCGGTTGCCCGACAACGATCGACCAGTCGACTACGTGCAGTCACTGGATCGCGGGTTGGCGGTAATCCGCGCCTTTACTCCGCGGCACCCTAGCATGACCGTGACCGAAGTTGCCGAGCGTGCGCAGATGAACCGCGCCGCTGCGCGCCGGTTCCTGCTGACCCTCGAGTACCTGGGTTACGTGCGGTCGGATGGCCGGAAGTTCTCCCTGCAGCCGCGGGTGCTCGAACTCGGCTACGCCTACCTTTCGTCGGTCCATCCCTGGGACAGCGCCTCACCGTTGATGGAGTCGCTGAGTACGGAGCTGGAGGAGAACGTCCTCGCCGGAGTGCTCGAAGGCGCAGAGGTCGTGTGCGTCGCCCGGACCTCGCGCCGCCTGGTCACGGTGGCGGTCTATGTGGGTGGACGGGTGCCCGCGCTGGCCTCATCCATGGGCCGCGCGATCATCGCCTACCTACCCGAGAACGAGGCCGAGCAGGTACTGGAACGAGCGGAGGTGCGGACCCGACACAGCCGTGAGCCGATCGACATTGAGGCAGCGCGCCAGGACCTTGCCGACATCCGGCGGCGCGGATGGTCGGTGATGGAGGGCGAACTGGAGGAGGGACTCCTGTCGATCTCCGCCCCGGTGTTCGGGCCACAGAACCGGATCGTGGCGGCCCTCAACGTGTCGGCACACGGCAACCGGCTGAGCCGGGAGGATGCCGACCTGCGCATCGCGCCGCAGCTTCTCGACTGTGCCAAGGAAGTGAGCAGGCTCTTCCAGGCTCGTTGATGCTCCCGACGAGCCGATGTCGCGATTCTGTCCGTGCGAGGCTTCGCGACCTCGGTGACATAAGGACTTGCATCCGCCGTTTTTCCGGGCGAGGTGCTCCTAACGCTCCTGAGCATCAAAGATCCCCGGTGTGTTGACCCGGTGCAGAGAGTGCTCGACTGGCGCCCAGAGTGGGACGAGTTCCATGATCTCGGATTCAAGGCACTGGATGTGCTGGCCGCGGTGGATACCGACGAGTCGTGGTCGGTGATCGAGCGTGCCGCAGAGGAGGACCGGCGCCGGGTGCGTGACATTGCTGTCAGCCTGCTGAAGAGGTTCCGCCCTGGCCGGTGAGGGCACGCGTGGCGCGTGACGGGCTGGGGCGGCCCAGCCTCTCGGCGAGCCAGGCGCTGGTCTCGGCGAGCTTGGTGAGGTCGACCCCGGTGTGGATCCCGAGGCCGTCGAGCTGCCACAGCAGATCCTCGGTGGCGAGGTTGCCCGTAGCGCTCTTGGCGTATGGGCAGCCACCGAGGCCGCCGGCGGAGGCGTCCACAGTGGTCACTCCGCACCGCAGGGCGGCGAGCGTGTTCGCCAGCCCCTGGCCATAGGTGTCGTGGAAGTGCACCGCTATCCGTCCACTTGGGACACCGGCGGCCGTCAGCGCGTCGAGCAGCGCGACGACCCGCCCCGGGGTGGCGACGCCGATCGTGTCACCGAGGCTCAGCTCCGTGCAGCCCAGGGCGAGTAGCCGTGCGGCAACGTCGACGACCTGGGACAGCGGGACCTCGCCCTCCCACGGGTCGCCCCAGCACATCGACAGGTACCCACGCACGGTCAGATCCGCTTCGCGGGCACGGGCGACGACCGGCGCGAACATCTCCAGCGACTCGGCGACGGTCCGGTTGAGGTTGGCCTTGGCGAAGCTCTCGGTGGCCGACGCGAACACCGCGATGTCGGTGACCCCGAGGTCGAGCGCCCGATCCAGGCCGCGGCGGTTGGGCACCAGAACGGGATACCGCACGCCAGGGCGACGGTCGAGGCGGCGCAGGACCTCCTCGGCGTCGGCGAGCTGCGGCACCCAAGCCGGGTGCACCATGCTCGTCGTCTCGACGACGGTGTGGCCTGCGTCGACAAGTCGTTCGACGAACTCCACCTTGACGTCCACCGGCACCAGTGTGGACTCGTTCTGCAGCCCGTCACGCGGGCCCACCTCGCAGATCGTGACCGACGCGGGTAGCCCGGGCAGGTGGTCGACACCATAGCGATTCATCTGGCCACCTCAGGAGTGCGCGCGAAGTTCCGCCAGTACCTTCTCGGCATGGTCGGCGCGGACCTTCTTGTCCGCGATGATGCGGGCGACGACGGCGGGGACCTCGTCGGCGCTCGCGCCGACCGTCGAGGCGATGTTGCGGGCGTGCAGTGACATGTGGCCGCGCTGGATGCCTTCGGTGGCGAGGGCGCGGACGGCGGCGAAGTTCTGCGCGAGGCCGACAGCGGTGATGATCTCGGCGAGCTCGGCGGCCGTGCTCACCCCGAGCAGGGCGACCGATGCCTGGGCGACCGGGTGGACCTTGGTGGCCCCGCCGACCAGCCCCACCGGCATTGGCAGCTCCATGATCCCCACGACGTTGCCGTCGGCGTCCTTTTCGAAGCGGGACAACGAGGTGTACTGCCCCGCCGGCGAGACGGCGTGCGAATGGGCGCCCGCCTCGACCGCGCGGGTGTCGTTGCCGGTCGCGAGCACGACGGCGCTGATGCCGTTCATGATCCCCTTGTTGTGGGTGGCGGCGCGGTACGGATCGGCCTCGGCGAGCGCGGCGGCGTGAATGATGTCGTCGACGACCGCCGGACCGCCCAGCGCCTCGGCGTCAAAAACGGCGCGGGCGCGGGACAGGCGCAGGTCGGCCTTGTTGGTGAGGATCCGCAGGAGGCTGCGCCCGCCCGCGATCTCGGCGGCACGCATGGCGATGGCCTCGGCCATGGTGTTGACAGCGTTCGCGCCCATCGCGTCCCGGACGTCGACCTGCAGGTGCGCCACCACATAGGTGCCCGCTCGCGATCCGACGAGCCGGACCGCGAGGTCGCGGACGCCGCCGCCGAACTCGACGAGTTTGGGGTCCTGGGCGTTGGCGAGCGCGATCAGCTCTTCACGTGCCTCCAGCAGCCGCACGCGCCCGGCTTCCGGGTCGGCCACGCCCACGATCTGGACCTGGGCCTGCATGATCGGCGCTGTCGAGGAGGTATGGAACCCGCCGTGGATGCGGGCGATCTTGGCCGCGTTGCTCGCGGCCGCGACGACCGAGGCCTCCTCGGTGGCCATCGGGACCAGCACGTCACCGCCGTTGATGACGAAGTTGGTCGCAACCCCCAGGGGGATGCCGAGGATCCCGGCCACGTTCTCGATCATGTGGTCGGCCAAACCGGCGCCGAGCCCCTGGCCGGGATCGAACGCGGCGATCAACGCCGGGTCGATGCCGGCCGATTCGGCGACGGTCTTGCGCCGGGCCTCGACGGAGAGGTCCCGCAGACCCTGGATACGGCTGGTGCGCGCCATAGCGCCCCTCCCACCTCGGTATGGCTGCTCTACAGCCAGGACGCTAGCTCCGCAGCCGGCGGGCGGGGAATGGGTGAATAATCTATAAAACCCGCGTCTCTTATGGGCTCTTGGCCAGGTGTGCCAGGTCCGGTGCGGACGGCGGTCTGACTCCGGGGAGGCACCAGCGGGCGGTGGACGAGTGCAGTGCGGTGATCACGGCCGCCACCGCCGCAACGGCCGTCAACGGGGCGATGATGAAGACAGTCGACCAGCGGGGACTGTGCATCGTCAGTCGCGCTCCAGTGAGAGCGGCTTGCGCACTGGCACTCAAACTTTGCAGGGCAACCACGATCCCGGTCACGGCGATTATTCGACGTCCTGCAGTCTTTCGCTGGAAAAGCAGCGGTGCGCCCGTGGCGACCAAGACCACCTCGACCACGGCCACCACCAAATTCAGCCACAACAACCCCGTCGGCGCCGAGGGATCATTGATGGATTGGGCGGCCATGTAGACGACGGCTATTAACCCCGGAATGCAGAGTAATGCCGCCATCCTGCTTGATCGTCACCACGTAGTCCGAGGCCCGTTGAGGATCGGTTGCCGCCGGTGGTGGGAGCCATGGGGTGGTTGTCCGGACGGGTTTGGCGAGTTCTTCCTGGTCTTGCACCCTCTATCGAGGCCGCTCAAGTGCGGCCGTTACATACCGCTGCAAGGCTTCCAGCCACTCTTTCATCGTGTAACCATCGCCTGGCGGATTGTATTGCAGCATTGGGTCGGCCGGGTCCAACAGCACAATCCTTTGAGCTCCTCCTCGGAATCGGTGGACGCCAATAGTCTCGCCACCTCGCTCACTAAATCTCGAGGCGGTACTCAAATCAGGCTGTCCCCACTTCAGATCGTAGCCACCTCGACAGTCGCGTGACGCGGCGCCTCTTTGCCATTATCCTTCACTCCGTTTCAAATGAGCGCAAAATCGCGGATACGGCGTGGATGTGATCTGGCGTGACCCGCAGCGGGTCGGCGCCTGCGGCGATCATGACGCCAGATCGCAGCTGTACGCGCTCGATTCCCGGCGTCGGTTCTATCTGCGCAATCTCTCTATCGGCGATATAGGTCAACCATCCAGCCTGAGGCTGTCCGGTGTATTCACCTTGCCAATCGCGCCTTTTTGACGTAGCAAAGATTGCCCATTCAGGCCCCCAGATATCAACTACCGTCTCGAAGATCTGCTTGACTAGAACCGCTCGATGCAACTCGAATGATTCTTCGAGTGGAGGAAATTTCAGGAGATACACATTAGGGTTCGGGAATCCGCGGCACAACAGCGAATATTGAACGAGGCGGAAGGTTCTTTCCCGTTCCAGGCTCCGAGAACAGCCAAGTTCGTGAACCTCGCCATTGTTTAGCGTGAGTACGTCACGCCCTTCCCGAAGGAGCCGACTTAAACCTTGCCTGGAAGTGTCAATGCGGAACTTTAATGCATCTTCTTTGCTCTTCCCAAGTTTGAACCAATCCGCGAAAAGCGGGTCGGCTGCCCGCAGCCCGCTCAGGCAGCGAGCGAGCTTGTCGGCACAGTCTTCCACCGACTCCGCCCTGGATCCCCAGTACGCACCTAGATGGAATCGACCAAGCACCAGACACCTCTTAGGAAACTGCGGTGACGACGATACCTACAATACTAATCTCCCTGAATCAATAGGAAGCCGTCCGTGTCCGGCTCAGAACTGCTCGGGCACGATGCCGAACGCTCGGATCTTCCGGTAGATCGTGGCGCGTGACATGCCGAGGTCGGCTGCCGCGAGTTCCTTGTTGCCCCGGTTGGCCGAGAGGCTGCGCACGATGGCGTCCCGTTCGATCGTTTCCAGTTTCGTCAGCTGGCGTCGGGTGAAGGTCCGGCATTCCGCGGGGAGGTCGCCCACCTCGATCGTTCCTGTCCGGCGTCGGCGGGAAATCTCGACCAGCACCTGGTCGAGTTGGCGGACGTTGCCCGTCCAGGGGAGTCGCATGAGCTGGCGCAGGCAACCGTCCGATGCGGTCAGAGTGTTCGAGTGACGGCCCAGCAGGTTCGGCACGAGACGGTGCAGATCCTCGATCCGGTGGCGCAGTGGCGGCACCTCGACGGTGTGCGCGAAGAACGGCATCAGCCATCCCTGGACGTCGGCGCTGTGCGGACCTTCGCTCAGCGTGACGGCGACCCAGGCCGGGGCCTGCTCAGGTGGCGCTCCCTGCCATGACGTGAACAGGTCCGTGAGGCGCTCGACTCGTTCGCCGGTGAGCGTGTCGGCATGCCTCAGGATCACCGGCGGGTTTCCCCTGGTCACCTCGTCGGCGAGCGCGCTCACCCAGGCGCCGTGGTCGTCCACCGCTGCACAGTCGAGCAACACCGGCCGCCGCCCGTGACGGCGTGCGACGGCCTGCGCGACGGCGGCCTTCCCGGTGCCACGCTCGCCGCTCAATGCCAGCCAGTTCCCCTCGACGAAGCTTGCGTCCGCGACGGCGCACAGTTGCCGCCACACGGGGCTGGTGCCGACCACGCCCGGTAGCTGCAGGTCGGCGCGACACGCCGTGCGCCGCGAGGCGGCGTGGTTCTTCACCCGGAACACGCCGCCGGCCAGAGTCGACCCGCTGTACACCGGCCGGTACTCCAGCCGGGCGACCACGCCCGAGGGAAGGTCAGCCAGGACCGTCACCGGCTTGGTCGAACCAGCCACGTCGGCCGTGTGACTGATCAGAGCAGCCCGGTCGGTCACGTCGTACAACTCCTCCGCGTGGCTGTTGACCATGATGACGTCCTCGTTGACGGCCAGGATCGCGCCGGAGCCTCGTTGGCAGGAGGCGAGGTACTCGCGGAAGAGGCTGAGCTCACGGGCTCCGGTGCTCGCGAGCAGCGCATCCGCGATCTGTTTGGCCGTCGTGCGCGCCAGCGTCAGCAGCAAAGGCCCCGGGATATCGGCCCAGGACGTCAGATCGAGGACACCGACGAGGTGCCCGCGTATCGGGTGGGTGATGGGCGCCCCGGCGCATTCGAAGTCCGTGAGGCTGCTGTTGAAGTGCTCGAATCCGGACACGAGCACGGACTTCTGGCACTCCAGTGCGGTGCCGATCCCGTTGGTCCCCACCGACTCCTCGGCGTAGCTGTAGCCGGGCGCGAGCGAAATCCGGTCCAGACCGGAGGTGAGGTTCCGGTCCGTGCTGAACCGTCGGACCACCAGGCCGTCCGCGTCGCTCAGTAGGCTGGCGACCGGGTGGGAGGTCAGCTCGGCAGACAGGTTGGCGAGCACCGGCGTGGCGCTGCGGACCAGGAGACTCTCCTCGTCCCGGTCGGCGATGAAGACCGGGTCCGGGTCCTCGGCATCGACCTGGTGATCGAGCGCGCGTTGCCAGGAAGCGGTGATGACGTCTCGCACCCCGGGAAGCTCGGGCAGAGGCCGCGACAGGAACATCTCTCGCAGGGCGCTCATCGGCCGCGAATCCGACCGGTCTCGTTGCGTCGTCACCACCGTCTCCTTTGACGTCGGGCGCTGGACCCACAGGACCCATCGTGGCGGTCCTCCGCAGGCTTCTCGGTCTCACATTGAGACAGAACTCACGTTGGATCCGCAACACACTCTCCCCGACAGGACGCATGGCCGGGCGAACAGATTCCGGTGTCGAGGAGGCCCGAATTGAGCAGGCAGAGTCTCACCAAGGCGCACAACAAGATCACGGAGCTGTCGTGGGAGCCGACGTTCGCAACGCCGGCGACCCGTTTCGGAACGGACTACACGTTCGAGAAAGCACCCAAGAAGGACCCGCTGAAGCAGATCATGAGGTCCTACTTCCCGATGGAGGAGGAGAAGGACAACCGGGTCTTCGGTGCCATGGACGGCGCGATCCGCGGCAACATGTTCCGGCAGGTACAGCAGCGCTGGCTGGAGTGGCAGAAGCTGTTCCTTTCGATCATCCCGTTCCCCGAGATCTCCGCCGCGCGTGCGATGCCCATGGCCATCGACGCAGTGCCGAACCCGGAGATCCACAACGGGCTCGCGGTGCAGATGATCGACGAGGTTCGGCACTCCACGATCCAGATGAACCTCAAGAAGCTGTACATGAACAACTACATCGACCCGGCCGGCTTCGACATCACCGAAAAGGCCTTCGCCAACAACTACGCGGGCACGATCGGCCGCCAGTTCGGCGAGGGGTTCATCACCGGTGACGCGATCACCGCCGCGAACATCTACCTGACGGTCGTGGCGGAGACCGCGTTCACCAACACGCTGTTCGTGGCGATGCCCGACGAGGCCGCGGCCAACGGCGACTACCTGCTGCCGACGGTGTTCCACTCGGTGCAGTCCGACGAGTCCCGGCACATCAGCAACGGCTACTCCATCCTGCTGATGGCCCTTGCGGACGAGCGTAACCGCCCGCTGCTGGAGCGCGACCTGCGCTACGCCTGGTGGAACAACCACTGCGTGGTGGACGCCGCCATCGGCACCTTCATCGAGTACGGCACGAAGGACCGCCGCAAGGACCGGGAGTCCTACGCCGAGATGTGGCGGCGCTGGATCTACGACGACTACTACCGCAGCTACCTGCTCCCGCTCGAGAAGTACGGGCTGGTGATTCCACACGACCTGGTCGAGGAGGCGTGGAACCGGATCACGAACAAGTTCTACGTCCACCGCGTGGCGCAGTTCTTCGCGACCGGCTGGCCGGTGAACTACTGGCGGATCGACGGCATGACCGACGCCGACTTCGAGTGGTTCGAGGGGAAGTACCCGGGCTGGTACAACCAGTTCGGCAAGTGGTGGGAGGCATACAACCGGCTGCGCTACCCGGGCCGTAACAAGCCGATCGCCTTCGAAGAGGTCGGGTACGAGTACCCGCACCGGTGCTGGACCTGCATGGTTCCCTGCCTCGTCCGCGAGGACATGGTGGTCGACAAGGTGGACGACCAGTGGCGGACCTACTGCTCGGAGACCTGTGCCTGGACGGACACGGTCGCGTTCCGCCCTGAGTACGAAGGCCGGGAGACCCCCAACATGGGCCGCCTCACCGGGCAGCGCGAGTGGGAGACGTTGCATCACGACCGCGATCTCGCCGACATCGTCAAGGACCTCGGCTACGTCCGCGACGACGGCAGGACCCTCATCCCGCAGCCACATCTGGACCTGGACGACCCGAAGAAACTGTGGACACTCGACGACCTCCGCGGTATCCGGTTCGCCAGTCCGAACGTGACCCTCAACCAGATGACCGATCAGGAGCGCGAGGAGTGGGCCGCGGCATACCGCGCCAACCCCAACGTCACTGTCGCCTGACGGCGTGAGGACCAGCGGCCGGCAGCCCCCGCCGGCCGCGCTCCTCGCTCCCGAGAATCGAGAGACCAATGGCCGACAAACATCGCATTTCTTTCGAACCGGTCGACATCGAGATGGAGGTCAATGAGGACGAGAAGATCCTCGACGCAGCCTTCCGTCAGGGAATCCACCTCATGCACGGCTGCCGGGAGGGCCAGTGCTCGGCGTGCAAGTCCTACGTCCTGGACGGCGAGATCCAGATGGAGCGTTACTCGACCTTCGCCTGCAACGATGCCGAGGTCGAGGAGGGCTACGTGCTGCTGTGCCGGGCGCACGCCTTCAGCGACTGCACGATCGAGCTGCTCAACTTCGACGAGGAGGAACTGCTCAACTCGGCCCCGCTGCAGGAGATCCGGACCGAGGTCGTCGAGATCGTCGCGCACACACACGACATCGTGGGCCTCAAGCTCAAGCCGGTCGACCCGCCCGGGTACGAGTTCAAGCCCGGCCAGTACGCCGACCTGACCATCCCTGGCACCGATGAGCACCGGTCGTTCTCGATGGCGACGACACCGTCCACAAGCGACCACATCGAGTTCCTGATCAAGAAGTACCCGGGTGGCAGGTTCTCCTCGCTGCTTGACGACGGCATCGAGGTCGGCGACACGATCGATCTGACAGGTCCGTACGGCAGCTTCACGCTCAAGAACGGGCACGTGCTCCCCCTGGTACTGATGGCGGGTGGCGCAGGCATGGCGCCCGTGCTCAGCCTGCTCCGGCACCTCAGCGAGACCGGCGACACCCGCCGGATCCGCTTCTACTACGGCGCTCGCACCCCCGCGGACCTTTTCTACCTGGACGAGATCCGTGCACTGGGGAGGCGGTTGGACGACTTCGAGTTCGTCGTCGCCCTGTCGGAGTCCGGTGACGGTTGTGCCGAGCTCGGCGTCAGTGCCGACCTGGGAATGGTCACCGACGTCGTCGAGGCCAGAGAGCCCGACCTGCACCGCAGCGAGGTCTACCTGTGCGGGCCGCCGCCCATGGTGGATGCCGCACTGGAGCTGGCCGTGCGCCATGGCGTGCCGGACGACCAGGTGTTCTACGACAAGTTCACGACCTCGGTCAGTGACGACCAGTAGGAGGAGACAGCAGATGGCAACATCCGCGCCGCAGGTGCGCAGCTTCCCGAAGGTGGAGTTCACCGACTCCGAAGCCGGCGCCTTGGACTTCCCCAGTTCCACGAGCCGCAGTTACAACTACTTCAAGCCGGCCAAGCTCCGCGCGACCGTTTACGAGGACGTGACCGTCGACGTGCAGCCGGACCCCGAGCGACACCTGAGCCAGGGCTGGATCTACGGCTTCGGTGATGGGCCCGGCGGGTATCCGAAGGAGTGGACGGCGGCGAAATCGTCCAACTGGCACGCCTTCCTCGACCCCAACGAGGAATGGGAGCAGACGATCTACCGCAACAATTCCGCGGTGGTGCACCAGGTCGCTCTGTGTCTGGAGAACGCGAAGCGCGCCAACGCCTACGGCGGCTGGAACACGGCGTGGCAGAAGTTCATCGCTCGCAACCTCGGCGCGTGGATGCACGCCGAGAACGGAATGGCGCTGCACGTGTTCACCTCGATCCAGCGCTCCGGGCCGACGAACATGATCAACACTGCGGTGGCGGTCAACGCCGCGCACAAGATGCGGTTTGCCCAGGATCTCGCACTGTTCAACCTCGACCTGTCCGAGTCGCTGGACACATTCGACGGCTCTGTCCACAAAGGCGTGTGGCAGTCGGCCGACGAGTGGCAGTCAACCCGCAGGGGCGTCGAGGAGCTCACCGCGGTCGGCGACTGGGCCGAGTTGCTGTTCGGCACCAACATCGTCTTCGAGCAGCTGGTCGGTCAACTCTTCCGGTCCGAACTGGTCATGCAGATCTCCGCGAAGAACGGCGACTACATCACGCCGACCCTTGTCGGCACCGGGGAACACGACTACAACCGCGACCTCGCCTACACCCGGTCGTTGTTCCAGCTGCTCACCCGCGACGACGAGTTCGGCACAGGCAACAAGGAGCTGTTCGGCCACTGGCTGGAGAAGTGGGTGCCCAGGTGTCTTAACGCAGCACTCGGGCTGCAGCCGATCTGGTCCCAGCCGGCGGAGAAGACGCGGACGTTCGCCGACTCGTTCGGTGCGACGAAGGAGAAGTTCGCTCAGCTGCTCGAGGAGATCGGGCTCGACGTACCGAAGGAGTTGGAGAAGTGAGCGGTCCCATGCAGTTCGGTTCGCAGGCCGGGTCCTCGAACATGTGCGGCGTAACCCTGATGAACACCCCGATCGGTCGCGTGGTCGCCGACATGATGGGGGCCAAGAACGGAGTCTCCCTCGTCGAGTACCCGTCCATGATCCGGGTGGACGGCACGAGGCTGCTGGAGTTCGACTACGACGAGCTGAGCGAGGCGCTCGGCCAGCCGTTCGACGGCTCGATCTTCGAGGAGATCAGCTCCACGCACTACGGGCGCATGGTGCATCTGGACGACCGCACGCTGCTCTTCGCGAACCCGGAGGATGCCGCCGAGTACATCGGTTTCGACCTCCTCGCACACGGCTGACGCCGGGCAGTCCCCGACCGCACACGAGCACACCGAAGGGTGAGGATCGCCGATGTACGAAAAGGATGGCGAGCAGTACTACGTCGTCGACGGGCACGTCCACATCTGGGACGGCCGCGAGGCGAACATCAAGAACGTTCATGGCAAGCAGTTCATCGACTGCTTCTACGACTACCACCGCAACCTCAGCCCTGAGGACGTCGTCTGGGACTACGACACCTACACCTACTACGGTGCCGAGCGCCTGATGAAGGACCTCTTCCAGGACGGCCACGTCGATCACGCGATCTTTCAGGCGACTCTGCTCAGCGAGTTCTACAAGAACGGGTTCGGGCAGACCGAGGAGGCGTTCGGACTCGCGCTCAAGCATCCTGACCAGCTGACCTACAACCACGCCTACGACCCCCGCAACGGTGAGGCCGGCCTCGAACAGTTGCGCAGGGACGCCGAGCGGATGAACCTCAAGGGGGTCAAGCTCTACACGGCCGAATGGCATGGCGACTCGCGGGGGTACAAGCTCGACGAGCTGTGGTCGCGCCGCTATCTCGAAGAGTGCCTCGAGTTGGGTATCAGGAACATCCATGTCCACAAGGGACCGACGATCCGGCCGCTGGACCGGGACGCGTTCGACGTCGCCGACATCGACAAGGTCGCCACGGACTATCTGGATCTCAACTTCATCGTCGAGCACGTCGGCCTGCCACGCCTGGAGGACTTCTGCTGGATCGCGACCCAGGAGTCCAATGTCTACGGTGGACTCGCCGTCGCCATGCCGTTCATCCACGCGCGGCCGCGCTACTTCGCCCAGATCATCGGGGAGCTCCTCTACTGGATCGGTGAGGACAAGATCCTCTTCAGCAGCGACTATGCACTGTGGACTCCCAAATGGCTGGTCGAGAAGTTCGTCGACTTCCAGATCCCCGAGGACCTGCCCGAGTACCCCGCGATCACGACCGAACAGAAGAAGAAGATCCTCGGTCTCAATGCGGCCGTGCTCTACGACCTAGACGTGCCCCGCCAACTCCGGCTGCCGGCCGCGGCCGGTGCGCGATGACCACCGCTCTGTCCGTGGAGGCCGAGGTTCTCGCTGCACTGGCGACGGTGCTGGACCCCGAGCTGGACCAGCCCGTGACCGAACTCGGGTTCGTCCGGTCGGTGACCATCGACGACACGGGGGTGCAGGTGCACCTGCGGTTGCCGACATCGTTCTGTGCGCCGAACTTCGCGTATCTGATGGTCTCAGACGCCTACGATGCGCTGGCCGGTGTGCCGGACGTGGGTCAGGTCCGGGTGTTCTTGGACGACCATCACGATTCCGACAAGATCAACAACGGGGTGGCTGACGGCTACGTCGCAACCTTCGGAGTCGAGGCCGAGGACAGCCTGGATGAGTTGCGCCGTACCTTCCAGCGCAAGGCTCACCTCGCTGCGATGGAACGGTGCTGCCGTTCGGTCCTGTCGAGCGGTGCATGGTCGATCGAGGAACTGCCGCTCCTGGAGCTGTTCGACCTGTCTGAGGGCCACTTGAAGGGTGCGCTGTTGCGCAGGCGTGAAGCCCTTGGTCTGCCTGTCAACTCACACGCACGTGTGCTGGTCGACCACGACGGCGTCCCGATCGCCGAGTCGGATGTCGCGTTACGACTGCGGCTCGCCGCGGCCACCCGCGTCTCGATCGAAGGCAATGCCCATTTCTGCAAGGGGTTGCTCGCCACCCGCTACGCCGACACGGACCACGGCACGGTCGTCATCAACACCAGGAGCCATCCATGAAAGCCGTCCAGGTCACGGGGTACCACCAGAATCTGGAGCTGCGCCACGTCGAGGAACCCAAGATCAGCGGGCCGCTGGACGTCGTGGTCAAGGTGGGCGCTGCTGGTGTGTGCCGGACCGACATCCACATCCTCGAAGGCCAGTGGGCGGAGAAGTCGGGTGTCGTTCTGCCCTACACGATCGGCCATGAGAACGCCGGCTGGGTACAAGCGGTCGGCGACGCCGTGACGAACGTCGCGGTGGGGGACAAGGTCATCCTCCATCCGCTGATGACCTGCGGGCTGTGCCGGGCCTGCCGGCTCGGCGACGACGTGCACTGCGAGAGCTCGCGCTTCCCCGGGATCGACACCCAGGGCGGGTACGCCGAGAACCTGCTGACATCGGCGCGGTCCTGCGTCAAGCTCGACGACAGCCTCGAACCCGCCGACGTCGCTGCCCTTGCCGACGCCGGGCTCACCGCTCAGCACGCCGCGGCGAAGGCCGCCAGGGTACTGCGACCCGGCGATGTCTGCGTCGTCATCGGCGCTGGCGGACTCGGCCACATTGGAATCCAGTGCATGAAGGCGATGAGTGCGGCGACGCTCGTCGTCGTGGACCGCAACCCCGCCGCGCTCCGGCTGGCCGAGCAGGTCGGTGCCGACCTCACCATCGTCGCCGACGGGTCCCATGTGGACAAGGTGCTCGACCTGACCGGCGGGCACGGCGCGGAGGCGATCCTCGACTTCGTCGGTGAAGGCGGGTCGACCGAACAGGGTGTCCGGATGCTGCGCCGAGCGGGGAACTACTACATCGTCGGATACGGCGAAAACCTCAACGTTCCCACCATCGACATCATTTCGACGGAGATCAACTTCGTCGGCAATTTAGTTGGTTCGTACGCCGATCTCCAGGACCTGATGGTGCTCGCGGCACAGGGCAAGGTGCGGTTGCACACCGCCCAGTACCGGCTCGACGAGTTCCAGCAGGCGATCGACGACCTGAGTGCGGGCCACGTCCGCGGCCGGGCAATTCTCATTCCCTGAAAGGAAGTAGGTCATCATGGCGAAGGAGCTGCGGTTCAGCGTCGATGCGCGGCGCCAGCTCGAGCTCGGGGTCAACACCCTGGCCGACGCGGTGAAGGTCACCCTCGGGCCCAAGGGCCGCAACGCGGTACTGGAGAAGCTGACCGGGCCACCGACGATCACCAACGACGGCGTGACCATCGCGCGTGAGGTTCAGCTGCGGGAACCGTTCGCCAACATGGGCGCCCAGCTGGTCAAGGAAGTCGCGATGAAGACCAACGGTGCCGTTGGCGACGGCACCACCACCGCCACGGTGCTCGCCCAGGCCATGGTGCGGGAGGGGCTGGCCGCGCTCGGTGAGGGAGCCAATCCCATGCGGGTGCGCCGCGGCATCGAGGAGACGGTCGAGGCTGTGGTCGAGTGGCTGCGGAAGTCCGCAAGCCAGGTGACGGGCGAGGCCGAACTCGAACGCATCGCCACCCTGGCAGCCAGCGACGACGAACGGATCGGCCGCGTGATCGGCCAGGCCCTGGCCGCGGTGGGGCGTGACGGTGTCGTCGAGGTGGAGGAGGCCGAGGAGCCAGGGCTGAGCGTCGAAGTCGTGGACGGGATCGAGTTCGACCATGGCTACACCTCGCCCTACATGGTCACCGATCGCGAGAAGATGGAGGCCGGTTTCGACGACCCGGTCATCCTGCTGACGAACAAGAAGATCAGCCAGGTCCAGGAGCTGATGCCCACTGTGGAAGCTGCCCGGCGGCTCGACCGGCCGCTGGTGATACTCGCGGAGAACGTCGATGGCCCGGCCCTGCAGCTGATCGTCAGCGGCAACGTGCACGGCACCTTCCGCGCGGTCGTGGTCCGTGCCCCCGGCTTCGGTCACCGGCGGGTGGCCGAACTCGAGGACCTGGCGGCCGCGCTCGGCGGGCGGGTGGTCAGCGACGACTCTGGTGTCACGCTGACCGAGGTCACCGAGCGGGATCTCGGTCGGTGTGAGCACATCACCGTCACCGAGGACACGACGACGATCATCGGTGGGGCAGGCGACGAGGCAGTCGTGCGGGCCCGGATCAGCCAGCTGGACAAGCAGCTCAAGCGCGCCCGGATCGAGCACGACCAGGACAGCCTCAGACTGCGCATCGCCAGGCTGTCGGGCCGCATCGCCGTCGTGCGGGTCGGGGCCGCGACGAGCGTCGAGCTCAAGGAGCGGATGCTGCGCGTCGAAGACTCGCTGGCGGCGGCCAAGGCGGCGCTGGAGGAAGGGGTGATCGCCGGAGGCGGCGCGGCCTTGGCGCAGGCCGCGCGGTGCGTCCAGCTGTCCGATCTGGACGGTGACGCGGCGCAGGGGCGGGAGATCGTGCTGCGGGCTCTCGGTGAGCCGCTGCGCTGGATCGCGGCCAACGCCGGCTACGACGGCGCCGAGGTCATGGAGCAGGTCGCCGGCATGGACAACGGGCAGGGGTTCGATGCGCTCGCCGGCGAGTACGGCGACCTGTTCGCTGCCGGTGTGATCGATCCGTTGAAGGTCACCCGGTCGGCTTTGGAGAGCGCGGCGTCGATCGCGGCGCTCCTGATCACCACGGAGACCGCGGTCGTCGAGGAGGTGGTGGTCAACCCCGGCGCGATCATCGCCCCGGGCGGCGCCGACCTCGCCGAAGGCATGGTCCGTCCGTCGAACATCTACTAGGTGCCAACACGGTTACCCCCGGTGCCGCCGGGGGTAACCGTGCATTGTGGCCCCGTTCGAGGTGGAGCACGCCGGGTGGTCGGATTCGGACCACGATCGCGCCCCGCTGATAGTGCAGGTCGAGCATTATTGCCTCCTGGTAACCCATTCCTGGTCAGGAAGGCACGGCGAGTTCGCCGAGGCTCGACCAGTCGTCCTGCTCCAACACCGCGTTGACGATCCGTGGAGTCTCGGCAAGGTATTCCGGCAGTGTCTCCTGTGCTGCCTTGAAATGCGCTGACTGCACGTGCATGGCCCCGGCTTCGTCGTTCTGGAAAGCTTCCACGAGAACGTACTCGGAAGGATCCGCAATGCTGCGGGACCAGTCGAACCACTTGCAACCGGGCTCGGCACGAGTTGTCTCGGTGAACTCCCGTGAAATCTCCGGCCACTGATCGGCGTGCTCGGGCTTGACCCGGAATTTGGCGGTAATGAAAATCATCGTGATTCGTCCTTGTGGTCGGTGTCTGTCGGAGCTACGTTCGCGGTTATAGCAGCCGATATGCGCAGAAGTGGTCTCGATTTGAGACTGCGGTATCGATTCTCGTTACCGAGGCGATCCTGGTCCGAAGTGGACTGTTGGCCCGCTCGCCTGGTTTCGCCGGAGATGAAGGCGGCCACCAGTGGCCGGTTCGCGAGCGCCTCGATCGACCGCACAGAGTCCGACCCGGCGATGAGGTAGACGCACAGCACGAGTCAGCGTCCTTCTCCATCTCTCGCCTACTCGAATGTTGCTAACATCCGGATTTCGTGAGTATCCTAATGCGGTTGTCGGAGGAAGGTGCAGTGATGGTTCGGCTGACTCTTGGTGCGGTGTCCTCGAACTTTCCGAGTAAGCCTGCGCTGGGTAGCGGAGATGAGCGTCGACTCTCGCCATGCGGTATGCGTGGAGCCTCACGAGGATCTGGTCGCCACGCTCGCCACGCGGCGAGGCCCAAGGTCTGACAATGGCGACTCGGCATTTGTATGTGGTGCGGCACGGTGCGGCGGACCCGTTCGGCGAGTTGACCGATGTCGGGCAGCGGCAGTCGGAACTGCTCGGCGAGCGCCTGGCCGGCCTGCCGGTCGATGCCGTGTGGCATTCGCCCCTCTCCCGGGCGGCGCTGTCTGCTCAGATCGTGGGTAAGCACCTGCCGGGCGTTACTGTGCGGGAAGCGGCCGAACTGGTTGACCAGGTGCCGCACGTGCCGGACGACATGCCTCCCGCGTGGGCGGGGTTCTTCGACGGGTACGACGCCGCGGAAGCCGCTTCGGGCGCACGCCTTGCGGATGCACTGATCGACAGGTTCGCTCGCCCCGCCGAAACCGAGACCCATGAGGTCCTGGTCACCCATGCCTATCCGGTGGCCTGGCTCGTGCGGCACGCCCTCGACGCGCCACCGGCGCGGTGGCTGGGACTGAGCTGTGGAAACACGGCGCTGACGGCGATCGAGTACCGCAACGGTCTGGCACCGACAATGTTGTTGTACAACGACATGGGCCATCTTCCGCCTGAGTTGCGTTGGACGGGGTTCGGGCCCGGCGCGCGGCCGTGACCACTAACCGGCGCTATTCGTGACGAAGCGCGGCATGGGCGGCAGTGAGGCGTTGGGCTTCATCACGTTCGGTGTGGTCGCCCGATACGTCGTCAGCCCATTCGAGTAGCCGGTGGAGGTGGGCGTTCGCTGCGGTTGTCACGATGCGGGGGCTGTTGAGGGCGACTTCGCCACTGGTCCCGTCGATGGTGACGAGGGCGCCTTCGCTAATGGTGCGTCCACCGGCGCTCACCGAGGCGGCGTCGACGTCAACGGCGAGGTCGGTGATCCCCACGACAGCGGGTTTTCCCATCGCTCGTGCGACAACTGCGGCGTGGCTGGCCGGCCCGCCGCGGGCGGTGACGATTCCGGTGGCAGCGGCCAGACCGCGCATATCGTGTGGGGAGGTCTCCGGACGTACCAGGATGACGGGGCCGTCCGCGGCCATGCGCACTGCTCCGTCGGCCGTGGTCGCCAGCCTGCCGACGGCGACACCGGGACAGGCGCCCAGCCCTCGGGCCAGGATGTCGGTCTTCTCGGTTGGCGCAATTCGGGGTGTGCGGACGTGCCGGAGATGCTGCGGTGAGACCCTGAGCAGCGCTTCGTGACGTCCGATCACGTGCTCATCGGCGAGGTCGGTGGCGACGCGGACAGCGGCACCGCCGACGAACCGGTCAGGCCGGACCTGCAGTATCCACAATTCGCCGGCCTGGAAGGTGAACTCGATATAGCACGCGTCGCGGTAGTGCCCCTCGACCCGGCGCAGAGCATCGAGCAGGCCGGTCCACACTGCCGGCGCTCGGTCGGCCAGTTCGTGCAGGGGCCGGGTCAGTGATCTGCCGGATACGACGTCTTCACCCTGGTGTCCGAACAGGACTTCGCCGAACGGGACGTTCTCACCGGTGTTGGGGTCGCGACTGAACGCGACTCCGGTGCCACTGTGGTCATCGCGGTTTCCGAACACCATCGTCTGGACGATCGCGGCTGTGCCGAGGTGGTGCGGGACGTCATGAAGTTCACGGTAGGTTCGTGCGCGCGGTGTGTCCCATGACGAGAACACGGTCTCCACCGCCAGCTCCAACTGGCGGGTCGCCTCGTCAGGAATCGGCCGATCACTCGTGATCGCGGAGGCGAAGCTGGACAGGAGCCTCTGCCGCGAATCCAGTGCGAATCGCTGGTCGCCCGTCTCGGCCGCCAAGCCGGCGGTAGCTCCGGTCGTGAGGCCGAGATTGAGGATGGTGTTCATCATGCCGGGCATCGACACGCTCGCCCCGGAGCGGACGGACACCGCCAGTGGCATCTGTGTGCCCCCGAAGTTGCGTCCGGTGGCGGCTTCCAGGCCGGTGATGGCTGTCGCGAGTTCGTCGTCGAGTCCGTGGGGAAGACGCCCGTCACTCAGGAACGCGCGACATGCCTCCGTGGTGACAACGAACCCGGCGGGCACCGGCAGGCCGAGACGGTGCAGGACCACGAGGCCGTGAGCCTTGCTGCCCACCATCTCCGCTGTCTCCTCGACCTGAGCGGAGAGCGGTCGAATCCATTTCATCGTGGGATCCCGAGTGTGGCGAGCAGGTCTTCGTGAAGCTCGGCCCACACGGTGTGGTACGACGCTGTGCTGTCGGCCACGTACTCCAATGCGCCAGAGGTGGCGCGATCGAGGGCTTCGGTGAGGCGGGTTTGGTAGTGACCGAACCGAGGCAATGCCGAGGACAGTTCGGCGCAGACGACGGCGGCACGCTGGTGGAACTCGGCGAAGCGGTTGAGCACGCGGTCGTCATAGGACGGATCGCTGTGGGTGTTGGCAGTCATGACACCGTCGATGGATCGGAGTTGCCATGCCGTGCAGAGGTCGAGCAGTTCCGGGTTGAGCACGAGAAAGCTGTCATACGCCGCTGTCAGGGCGGTGCGGGCACCGGCGGATTCCAGCTCGCCGGTGATCCGCTCGGCATCCACGACACGGCCGGAGTCCGTCAGACCCCACCCGCCGAAGTCGCCGGCCATGTGCGTGACGAGACCGGCGACCGCGAGATCGATCAGCTCGGACTCCACATCGGACTCACGCAGACCGGTCGCGGCGGTGATGCGGGCGGAACCGGCGAAGCCGATGCAACGGAGGGTGTGGAGCACCAGAAGGTCGGTGTCGGTAGCAGGGCGCGAATCGGGGTGAGTCATGTTCTGGTCTTCCGTGGCTGTGTGGGGTTCGAGGCATGGGCGGTCGCCGCGGCATAGGCGGCGCCTCGCCCGTGGGCGCGGGCGACGATCGCACCGCCCTGGATGCGCACCGCGGCTTCGGTCTCGTCATCGGGATCCGGGAGTCCGAGCACCGAGGCGACCGTGGCGCGATCGTCGAGCACCAGGCGAAGGGGCGGCAATGCGTCCGCGGCGAACACACGCCGCAGACATCCGGTCAGGTCGGTGATTCTGAGCTGTACGAGACGGCCGGTCTCGGCGGGATCACTCATGACGATGACCACCGTCACCTGCTCGCCAGGCCGAGCGGAACGGACGGCTTCCTCGGCGGCAGCAAGACGACCGGCCCCCAGAACCGCGATCACACCATCGGCGCCGAGGTCGACCCGAGTCCCGCTGATCCGATCCGCGAGGCCCGCGGGCGGATCCCAGGTGTCCCCACATGGTTGCGCCCGGTCGACGTAGGGCAGGTGCGGCGGTGCCCAGGTGTCAGCGAGGTCGATCCCGGCCAGATGCTGACACGCGCGTGTCACGTCGAAGGGATCGCATGATCCCGGTGCGGTCTCGGCCAGATGGGCCGCACCGTCCAGCAGTGTCAGCACCAGCGCGGCCAGTCGTACCCGCCGCACCGACTCCGTACGAGCCGGTTCGCACGACTCCAGCGCGGCGGCGAGCAGTAACGCCTCCAGCCGGGCAACCTGCGCCAGCACCTCGCGTCCGTGGTCGTCATCGAGGACGCCGTCCAGCGAGCGCAGTTGCAGCCGCCCTCCCGAAGCCGTGTCCTCGCCCAAAGGCAGCCGTTCCAGCCAGGCTCGGGCGAACATGCCCAGCGCATCGGCCAGCGACATCGGTGACCTCGAAGGCTCGCCGATGACGGTGTTCTCGACCATGTCGATCAGTACCGCCAGGTACAGGGCGCGTTTGCTCGGGAAGTTCGAGTACACCGCCCCGCGAGTCAGCTCGGCCCGCTCGGCGATCCGGTCGACCTTCGCCAAGGCGTAGCCGTGCTCGGTGAACTCCGCCCTCGCTGCCGCCAGCACGGACCCGCGCGTGCGTTCCTGCTGCTGCGCCCTACTCAGCCGAACCATCACCACTCCTTCCCTAGACTCCCGGCACTAGGATACTCCAAAAATCCAGATGTTTAGAACATTTGAAACAGATCGCACGTGAGGAGACCGCCGAAGCCGGCACGATCGACGAGGTCGTGCTGAACGGCAGATCCGTGGGCCTGACCGGCGCCGCGCGCTCGGACCTCGACCACATCCGCCCCGGTGTGCGAGGAGCGGTGGTGGGCGCCAACACCCTCGAGGTGCACGACGTCGCTGGGAACGTGACGACCATCGAGTTCACCCTGATCAGAGGGAGCTGACGCCGACACAGGAATCCTTGCTCCGCGTGACGTGACAACGACGGTGGGACCCACGAGAGCGTGGGTCCCACCGTCCTCGACCTGATGGCGGCGCGGCCGGCCGACGCCGCCTCAGCCGACCGGGACAGGTGAGCCGCACATGCCGAACAGGTCCTTCGGGTCCTGCGGCTCGGCGACGAGGTCGATGTCGTCGACGAACCCGGTTCCGGTGATCGCAGCGCGCACGTAGCGCAGCGCGGTGAGGTCCTCGATCGCGAAACCGACCGAGTCGAACAGGGTGATCTGCGCCGCCGAGGTGCGTCCGGCCGCGCGTCCGGTCAGCACCTCCCACAGTTCGGTGACGGGGAACTCGGGGCCGCGGGCCTGGATCTCGCCCTCGATCCGGGTCTGCGGGGCGTACTCGACGAACACGCCGGAGCGATCCAGGATCGCCGGCTCCAGCTCGGTCTTGCCCGGGCAGTCGCCGCCGATCGCGTTCAGGTGCATGCCGGGCGCGACGTCCGAGTTGCGCAGGACCGTGGCGAGCGCCTTGTCCGCGGTGCAGGTCGTGACGATGTCGGCGCCCGCGCAGGCCTCCGCGGTGTCGCCCGCGACGGTGATCCGGAACCCGAGCGGAGCGAGGTTGCGCACGAACTTCGCGATCGCGTCGGGGTCGATGTCGTAGACGGCGAGGTCGGCGATGCCAAGGGTGGTGCGCATCGCGAGCGCCTGGAACTCCGACTGGCTGCCCGCGCCGATGAGCGCCATGCGCGTCGAATCGGGCTGGGCGAGCGCACGCGCCGCGAGCGCGGAGGTCGCGGCGGTACGCAGTGCGGTGAGCACCGTCATCTCCGCCACGAACGTGGGGTAACCGTTGTGCACGTCGGCGAGCACGCCGAACGCCGTGACCGTCTGATAGCCGCGCGCCGGATTGGACGGGTGCCCGTTGACGTACTTGAAGCCGTAGGTCTCCCGGTCGCTCGTCGGCATGAGCTCGATCACGCCGAAGGGTGTGTGGTTCGCGATCCGGGGCGTCTTGTCGAACTCCTCCCACCGCGCGAAATCCTCAGCGAGGTCATCGACGAGGCCCGCGATGACGCGCTCGGGCCCCTGCTGCGCCAGCCAGCGCGTCATGTTCCTCACACCAACGAAAGTTGTCATTCCATCCCTTCCAGATGATCCCGAGCCGCATCGGCGGACGAGGAGACGCCGCGGGAACGATTCAGAATGTCGGCCTCCTGGCGTGATGGCCGGTGAGCTCTTCGAACGCCTGCGCGGCGAGCAGGAGCTCGACGTCTCTGCCCGGCGCCGCGACGATCTGGACGCCGACGGGGAGACCGCCGGGGGTGAAGCCGGCTGGTACGGAGACGGCTGGGCAGCCCGTCGCCGAGATGATCGTCGCCGCGCGCATCCACTCGAGGTAGTCGCGCATGGGGGTGCCGTCGATCTGCCTCGGGTACTCGAGGCTCGCGTCGAACGGCGCCACCTGACTCGTCGTGAGCACGAGCAGATCGTGATGCGAGAAGAAGTCCTCGGTCGAGGCCAGCAGGCGGACCCGCGCCTCCTCAGCGGCGAGGATCTCGTCGACGGTGAGGGAGAGTCCCAGTTCGGTGTTCCACACGACCGCGTTCTTGACCCGGTCACGGTGGTTCCGGACGATCTCCCGGTAGTCGCGGGCGAAGTCGAGGGCTCGATCGACCCGGAAGACCTCGTCCGCGTCGGTGAGGTCCGGCAGCACGTCGTCGACACGCGCTCCCGCGGCGGCGAACGTCTCCGCGGCGGCGTCCACGACCTCTTCCACGACGCGTTCGACCGGAATCAGCCCGCCCAGGTCGGTGGAGAACCCGACTCGTAGCCCCGCGAGCCTCGAGCCGGGCTCGTGCCCACCCGGGTCGGAGAACTCCGGGCGGTCGAAGACGGATCCGGGCTCCTGAATCGCCAGCGGCGCGCCCGCGGCGGGTCCGCTGGCGGCGGCCATGAGCAGGGCGACGTCGGCCACCGTCCGCGCCAGGAAGCCCGGCTGAGCGAGCCACGTCCACGGATCGGCGGGCAGCGCATGCGGGATGCGCCCGTTCGACGGGCGGAGGCCGACGATGTTGGTGAACGACCCGGGCGTGCGCAGGGACCCGCCCATGTCCGACCCGTCCCCGGACGCCTGGATGCCGGCCGCGATCGCGGCCGCTGCTCCGCCCGACGACCCGGCCGCCGACTTCGTTGTGTCGTAGGGGTTCACGGTCGTCCCGAAGACGGGATTGAACGTGTGCGAACCGGCGGTGAACTCGGGGACGTTCGACTTGCCGGTGGTCACCACGCCGGCGGCGCGCAGCCGGGCGATGATGAGCGCGTCCCGGGTCGGCACGTTATCCACCAGCAGCGGTGAGCCACGCGTGGTCCGCAACCCGGCCGTGTCGGTGGATTCCTTGTGGGTCAGCGGCACACCGTGGAGCGGGCCCAGTCGTTCCCCGCGGGCGTACCACGCGTCAGCGCGGTCCGCCCGCTCGTAGGCGCGTTCGTCGTCGCGGGTGACGATGGCATTGATGGTCGGATCGACCGAGTCGATGCGCGCCAGATGATCGGCGAGCGCTTCCCGGGCGGACAGCTTGCCAGTGGCGATCCGCGCGGCCAGCTCACGAGTGCTCAGCCAGGTGAGCTCGGACTCGTAGACGGGTCCCGGCGAGCTCGTGGTCATCGCCGTCCGCCCCTCATGGTGGTGGTCCGCGCATCGGCGGATGGAGCATGAGCCACGAGCCCCAGCACCGCGCCGTACTGAACGCCGACGACGTCCTTGACCGGAATCCCCTGCGTCTTCTCGTCCGCGAGCCGCTGTTCGAGCCAGCCGATCCACACGCGCTCGAGGTCGTGAGCAGACCGCCGCACCACGACGCCCGCCGACCCCGCGGCGACCTCCGCGTTCAGGGCGCGCAACAGAGCGCCCCCGAAACGTAGTCGGTACATCCAGACGACGGCCATGGGTCGCTCCGCCACGGCGGCCACCCGGTCGTTCTCCGGCATGGCGGACCGTGTGATCATCAGCTCCCCGGCCCGGGACATGCTGGGGATGAACACGCGGGCACTGCGAAGGAACGGCGAGTCCAGGGTGAGGTGAGGTTCGACCCGGGCCAGGAGGTCCGCGAGCCACGTCCCCGTGTCGGTCAGGGCCTCCCCGGCCTCACGAAGCAGTGCGGCGTAGTTCGCATCGGATGGACTCGTGTCGTCGGCACCGAAGGTCTGCCAGATCGGGAGCTCGGCGATGAGGGAGACGGTGGCGTACCTGCGCACGTAGCTGGTGGACGACTGCCCTGCGGCGCCGCTGGGAACCGGGTCCAGGCCGTTCGCCTCGCGCCATTCGTAGACGTCCTGGGAGCTGCCGGACTTGTAGATCGCCGGAGCGAGGACGGTGAAATGTGCCGCCTCGGGCTCGCCCAGATGCAGGGGGATGCCGAACTGCGCGGGCAGACGGTGCAGGAGCGGCACCAGGTCGGCGACCGGCTGGGAGAGGTAGAAATACGCACCGCCGGTCTCGGAATTGTGCAGCGGGATGTAGTAGTCGGGGTGGATCTCGTCGATCACCCGTTGCAGCGCCTGCGTCTCGGGCAGCATCGCGTCGAAGTACTTGGACTTGTAGTTGATCGGGAAGGTCCATTCCACCTGTTCGTTGCCCGGCGGCCGGTAGAAGTGGCGGAAATACGTCTCACCGTCGAACGGGTCGTCGAACCATCCCTCGTTGAGCCGCATGCCGTCCGGATCGGCGCAGGGTATGAAGTGCCAGACGGCGCCCAGCCGCCGATGGAGGGACGCATCGCGGAGCAGATCTGTCAGCAGGCGGACGATGGTGTGCGATCCGATCGGCTCGTTCGGGTGCACGCCACCGACGACGAGACAGTGCTTCGCCGGCGGCGCGGCGTCGTCCCCTGATCCACCGGCACGGCGCAGAGAGAGCGTGTACAGCGTGATCGGCTCGCCGAGCCGGGAGGTGCCGACCCGTCTGGCCGAGAGCAGGTCGGGGAACTCGAGCCTCAGCTCCTCGAGCTGCTCCAGGAACTCGTCCACGCCGGGATAGCCCTGGAGTTCCGGGAGCGAGGCGGCCCGCTCGGCGATCTCGTCGTCGGACACCGACTGCAGAATCTCTGTGGTCATACCTTTTCTCGTTCTCTCCTTCGCTTCCGCTGCAGATGCGGGTCCGGAACCGGGGCGGCCTCCAGGAGCCGTCTGGTGTAGTCCTCCCGCGGATCCAGCAGGATCTGCCTGCGCGCGCCCTCCTCGACAACGCGCGAGTCGCTCATCACCACGATCCGATCGGCCAGGCTGTCGACCACGGCGAGGTCGTGGCTGATGAACAGGCAGGCGAAGCGCAGCTCGCTCTGCAGTCTGCGGAAGAGGTCGAGAACGGTGGACTGTACGGACACGTCCAGCGCCGAGGTCGGCTCGTCCGCGATCAGCAGCACGGGGTCCAGGGCGAGGGCGCGAGCGATGGCGACGCGCTGGCGCTGCCCGCCCGAGAGCTCGTGCGCGTATCGGGTGGACCAGGAGCGCGAGAGCCCCACGGCGTCGAGCAGCTCGTCCGTGCGCGCCGTCAGCGCCTTCCCGCGCAGACCGCGGTGGACGCGAAGCGGCTCGCCGATGGACTCGGCCATCGTCCACCGTGGATCGAGGGCGCCCATCGGGTTCTGGAACACGACGCCGATCTTCTTCTTCAGGTCCGTCGCCTGCCGCCCTCGGGCCTTCACCGCGTCGACGCCGTCGACGACGATGGTTCCGCTCTTCACCGGGGCGAGTCCGGTGATGGCCTTGCCGATGGTCGTCTTCCCGGAGCCGGATTCGCCGACGAGGGCCACGACCTCGCCGCGAGCGACGGTCAGGCTCGCGCCGGCGACCGCGGTCACGGACTGGAAGCGCTGCCGGTACTCGACGGTCAGCTCGTCGAGGACGAGGGCGGGTTCGTCGACCGCGAGCGGGGCGCGGTCGGCCACGTCGAGGCGCGGCACGGACCGCAGCAGCCGCTGCGTGTAGTCGGCCGAGGGGTGCGCGAAGAGCCGCTCGACGGTCTGGGTCTCCTCGACCCGTCCGTCCCTCATCACGACGACCCGATCCGCGACATCGGCCACGACCCCCATGTCGTGCGTGATCAGGAGGACGGCTGTCCCCTTGCGCTCGCGCACCCGCATCAGCAGATCGAGAATCTCCCGCTGTACCGTCACGTCAAGGGCCGTCGTCGGTTCGTCGGCGATCAGGATCTCGGGGTCGCAGGCCAGCGCCATGGCGATCACGACCCGCTGCGCCTGACCGCCGGACAGCTGATGCGGATAGGACCGGGCGCGCTTCTCCGGTTCTCGCAGCTCGACGGCCGCGAGCAGTTCGATCGCCCGGCGTCGGCGATCGCGCGCGCTCAGCTCGGGGGAGTGCTTTCGCAGCACCTCTCGGATCTGGAACCCGATCGTGAAGACCGGGTCGAGTGCGCCGAACGGGTCCTGGAAGATCATCGCGATGCGCCGGCCGCGGATGTCCTGCAGGGTCTTCTCATCGGCGTTCAGCAGTTCCTCGCCCTCGAACCTGACGCTGCCGGTCACCTCGGCGTTGCCGGGGAGCAGACCCAGGACGGTCATCGCCGTGACGGACTTCCCCGAGCCGGACTCACCGACGACGGCGACGATCTCCTTGTCGAGGACCTCGAACGACACGCCGTGCACCGCGCGGATCTCGTCGCCTCTTCGCGATCGAAAGGCCACCGTCAGATCGTCGAATGCGAGCAGGGGTGCGCTCATGGATTCTCCTCGTGGTCCAGGCGTTTGATCGCGGCCAGCATCTCCGCGGGAAGCTCCTGCGGCGGGGGAGTGTCCTCCTCCTGGTCCCGATACGTGTGCCATTGCTCGAGCACGTTGCGGTGGTACTGGTTGACCCAGGCCATGTAGCGGCTTCCGTTGCGCAGGCGTCGCGCGGTCGCGGGCTCCGAGCCGGCCGGCGTCGACCTGGCGGTGCGAAGGACCTCCTCCATCCGCTGGAGGCCGAGTTTCTCGCGGCTGAGGAATGCCCCCCAGACGTCGTCCTCTGCCCGGAAACAGGTGGCCCTGCTGTTCGGGATCGACACCTTCGTGATGTAGCCGGCGCCGAGGAGCGCCCGAGTCGCCGTCGAGATGGTGCCGGGGCTCGTGTTCAGCAGTCTCCCGAGGTCCGCCGAGGAGAGGTACGGCTCGTCCGTGATGATCAGCAGAGCGAGGACTCGTCCGTTCATTCGCTTTCCGCGCATCAGCTCCCAGGCGTCGGTGAACCGATCGATGAAAGTGCGGACTTCGTCACTCAGTTCGCTCATTTCCATGGAAATGCGCTCCTCATGCGTTCGATGTCTCCGACGGCAAGATGTTCACACGCGACGTCGACGCTCATGTGCGCCCCCGCGGGTCGAGAGCATCGCGAAGGGCGTCGCCGAGCATGATGAGACTGATCACCGTGACGGTGAGGAAGATGCTGGGGAAGACGACCGTGTGGGGAGCGGACTGGAAGTAGGACTGCGCGGTCGAGAGCTGGACTCCCCAGGAGATGGACGGCGGCACGAGGCCGACCCCGAGGAAGGTCAGTGTGGCTTCTGCCCCGATGACGCCGCCCACCATCGTCGCGGCGATGGCCAGGGTCGGAGCAAGGGAGTTGGGCAGCACGTGGGTGAGGACGACGCGTGGCTGCGACAACCCCAGCACATGTGAGGCCTGCACGAACTCTCGTTCGCGCACCTCCTTGACCGAGCTCCGGATGAGCCGGGCGAAGGTGGGCCACGAGAAGAAGGCCAGCACCGCGGCCAGCAGCAGCGGTGACCGGTTCGGTGCGGTGTTGAGCACGATGATCGCACCGAGCAGGAACGGGAAGCCCAGCACCACGTCCGCGGTGCGGGCGATCAGCGCGTCGACCCACCCTCCGGCGTATCCCGCCAGTGTTCCGAGCGCCACGGCGACGACCAAGCAGATAGCCGTCGTCGCGAGGCCGATGAACAGCGACGTCCGCGTACCGAACAGCACGTTGGCCAGGACGTCGCAGCCCTGCACGTCGGTGCCGAACAGGTGCCCGGAGACCGGCGGGCGGTTCGACGCCGGCAGGTCGCAGGCGCGAGGATCGCCCTCGCCGAAGATCCCCGCGAGCGGACCCGGAACCGCAGCGATGATCGCCAGCAGGGCCAGCAGGACGACGCTCACCCAGAACTGGACCCGGTTCCGCAACGTGGCCCAGAGGCCCCGTGTGGTGGCCCGATCGAGGGCGCCGTCAAGCGCCACGGTGGCCGGCTCAGTCATGGCGGATCCTGGGGTCGAGGACGGACGAGAGGATGTCGACGAGCACGTTGGTGACGAGGAAGATGAACACGAGCGTCGTGGCGACGCCCACGACCAGCGTCCCCTCCTGGTCCTGGATGGCCTTGTACAGCAGCTGTCCTACTCCGTTGATGTTGAAGATGGCTTCGACGACCACCGTTCCTCCCAGGAGGGAGCCCAGCTGAATGGCCAGGACGTTGACGACGGGGGCCGCGGCGTTGCGCATGACATGCAGGCCGACGACGTTGCCCTGCGACATGCCCTTCGCTCTCAGTGTCCGCACGAAGTCCGACCGCATCGTGTCGATGACGCTGCCTCGCATGAGCCTCGAGACGCCGGCCAGTCCGTAGAGCGCGATGATCAGCGCGGGGAGGAGATAGGCCCGGGGCCACCCGTCGCTCACGCCGGCGATGGGCGCCCACCCGAGCGTGATGCCGATGAGGTACTGCGCCATGACGCCCATGACGAAGATGGGCACCGACTCCGCGACGATCGTGCCGAGAAGCACGCCCCTGTCCAGCGCGGAACCGCGTCGAAGGCCCGCCGCCAGTCCCAGCGCGATGCTGATGAGCACCGTCAACGTCCACGCCGTCAGCGCGAGCTTGATCGTGGTGGGCCAGCGACTGGCCATCTGCTCGCCGACGGACTGGCCGGCGAAGGTCGTTCCGAAATCACCCCGAGCCAGGCCGCCCAGATAGTCGAGGTACTGCTGCCAGATCGGAAGGTCCAGCCCGTAGCGCAACCTCAGTTGCTGCTGCACGGATTCCGGCAGCGGCCGGTCCCCGCCGAGCGCCGCGATCGGGTCGCCGGGCAGAAGGAACACCGCGCAGTAGATGACGAACGTGACACCGAAGAAGACGATGACCAGTTCGAGGAGCCGGCGGGATATGTAGCGGGCCATGGTGCCTCCGGTGAGCCTCAGTCCTCAGCGAGGATCACGTCGGTGAACAGCGGTTCGCCCGCCGCCGAGGCCGTGAGCTCCGCCACCTTGTCGGAGGTGACGAAGTTGTACGACTCTTCGAACAGCGGCACGATCGGGAACTGGTCCGCGATGTACCGCTGAGCCTCGGCGTACGCCTCGCCGTCCTCGCTGCCGCTCGCGTCCGCGTCGTTCAGCGCTTGCTCGACCTCGGGAATGATCGCTCCGCCGCAGTTGGTGCACCCCGGGGCGCTCGTGAACACCGCCCTCAGGGTCGACTGCTGGCTCGGGTAGAGCGCGCCCCAACGGGCGAAGAAAGGCCCGTCCAGCACCTCGTTGTTGCGGTCTTCGCTGAACTCCGCCCATCCGACGGACGGCCGGGCGATGGCGTCGACACCGAGGTTCTGCCGCAGGTAGTTCGCGACGGCGTTGAACAGGTCGTCGTGGCCCGCGCCGCCGGGAAAGTGGATCGTGAGCTGTCCCTCGAAGCCGCCCGCCTCCGCCAGCAGCGCGGCAGCGGCCTGGGGATCATACTCGCAGTACTTCCCGCAGATGCCATCGGGGTTGCCGGGCATGATCGACGGCGTCCACGCCGTGGCGGGCGAGTTGAGGTTGCCGAAGAGCGCCTCGTTGATCGCGTCGCGGTCGATGGCCATCGAGATGGCCTGCCGGACGCGGACGTCGTCGAACCTCGCGTCCCAGTACGGGATGCTCAGGTAGCTGATCGCGGGTCCGGAGAAGCTGTAGATGTGGTCGTCTGCGAAGTCGTCGGCCACCTGCTTCATCCGGTTGGCCGGGAGCCGCACGATGTCGACGTTGCCGGCGAGTGCGTCGGTGTAGGCGGTGAGCCGGTCCGAGTAGGGCACCCAGGTGATCTTGTTGACCGTCGGCTCGTCGCCGGCATAGTCCTGGTACCGCTCTGCGACGATGGGCTCACCCTCAGTCCACCCCGTGGTCACCGCGAAGGGACCGTTCCCGATCGGCTGCTTCCCGTACGCGTCCAGATCGTCGAACGCGCTCGGCGGCATCGGATAGAAGGCGGTCTGGGCCTGCGAGAGCTCGACGGGGAACTGGCTGTCCGCCTGGTTGAGCGTGACGCTGAAGGTCAGGTCGTCGACGACCGCCAACCCGGAGAGCTCGTCCGTGGCCGGCTCACCCTCTGCCGGATTCAGATCCGAGTATCCGGCGATCACCGCCAGCTGTCCGGAGTTCTCGAACGCATTCGGCGCGTACGCAACCGTGTTCCAGCTGTCCACGTAGTCCTGAGCGGTCACCGGGGTGCCGTCGTGGAAGGTCCAGCCGTCGCGCAGCGTGATCGTCCAGGTGATCTGATCGTCGCTCTCGACCGACTCGGCCGCCACGTAGCTGAGCTCACCCTCGGCGTCCAGGAAGGTCAGCGGGCTGAAGACGGACATGACGAGCCCGAACGCGTTGCTCTGCCGACCGGGGACAAGGTTGGGCACCGGATCGGACGAGCCGATCACCAACTCGGCGGGCGCCCCCTCGCCCCCGTCCGCCGCTGTGCTGCACCCGGTCAGCACGAGAGCGAACGCGACTGATGCGGCACCTGCGCCCTTCAACAAACCTCGCATGAAGCGCCTCCTTACGCGTGTAGGTGAGGGGCGCTGAGCATACTGAAGATTTAATTATTTTTAAAGCCTCTTCACGGTCGAAGGTGCCGGCAACGGTCCTGCGGACGCGGCCCAGCACCGCCTCGAGTCCGGCCCGGCGCACGTCAGGCAGCGTGGGGCCGGTACGTGGCGGCCCGCCCGCGGATCAGGAGTCGCGCAGGACGGCCAGGTCGAGGACCGTCGTCACGTGGGTGTGTATCGCCGCGGCGGCGTCCGGTGATGGCGGCCGACATCGAGCAAAGTAAGCGCGGCGTAGAAGGCGACGAGAGGTTCCACGCGGTGCTGCTCGAGTGCGGCCTCCATCGCGGCGAGCTTGGTCTCGATCGCGTCCCGAGCGTAGAGGACATCGGGTAGCCGGCGTGCGTGCTCACAGATGGCGTCGGCGATCCGACCCATGCTTGTGATCACACTCCGTGCCCATCCCGCCGGACCTCAGCCCCGGCGTGTCGGGCCGAAAACACCGTTCGCTGGGCTCTGGCGCGCTTTCGGTGGTGGCGTGGTGGGTCCCCGGCGGAGCCGGGGTTTGGGGTTGCCATGATCGTTTGTGGCTGAGATGGCGAAGCGG